>NZ_NCTK01000002.1:321966-643932 GCF_002251695.1 Ralstonia solanacearum K60 | reverse complement strand
CGTGGGCGAGGTGCTCAACGTGATCGGCGAGCTGGTCGACGAAGGGCTGACCTGCGTGCTGGTGACGCACGAGATGGCCTTCGCGCGCGCCATCAGCGACGCGGTCTATTTCACCGAACGCGGCGTGATCGTCGAGCATGGCCCGGCCGCGCAGCTGTTCGCCGCGCCGGCCAGCGAGCGCACGCGCGCCTTCCTGTCGCGCGCGTTGTCGGGGCCCCACGCGGCGCGGCCGGCGACGCATGCACCGTGGCATGCGGCCTTCAGCAGCGGCGCCTTTGCGGTCTAGGTTTGGCCGATCGTTCCGGCAACCGTGCGCGTTAGCGTGGCTGACAATCGTGAGGCATCGCGTGACGGGGCGCTATCGGCGTGGATCGGTCGATTCAGCCAGATGCATCGCCACAAAGTGCCACTGTCCGGACTCCGGATCGGACATACCGAGGTCAGGAATCCCTGCGGTACATCGATACGGGGAAGGTCTTCGAACATCAAACAGGTCCTTTCTTAATCGAAAGGCGACCGCCTGCAGGGCTGGCCTATCAGGAGCGCTCTGTTGCGCAAATCACCGGCAATCACCCATTGCCCGCGCCCATGACAGTTTGGGAAGCCAACAGCCGCGGCGGCGGCTGGCATCCGCAGATGCACAGGTCATCGTGCAAGGCGATCCGGCGGCCGTCCGGGCCGTTCATTGGCAGGCGTGGCCCGCCGCTGCATTGGATTTTGCCGGTCGAATGGCAGGCCGGGCACGCAACGGCGTCGTTCTCGTGCGCGACGTGGACGCTGTTCAATTGCAGCGTCGTCGCCGTCGCCTGCACCGTACCGCCGGCGGTCGTTTTGTCGCCTGACAGGATCACATAGCGTTTCATCTGATTACCCTCTGCGTTACGCTTCATTGAGATAGCCGACCAACTTCCACGCCACCGGCACTGTCTGCTGCCGCACACCCATCCAGTTGTCCATCCACGCGAACCGGCGCGGCTGGTAGATCGTGAGCGAAGGCAGAGGCATCCCCTTGAGGAAACTCCGCTCAGCATCGGCAACCATGCCTTTGGTAAGGCTCACGCACCACACCCCGTCCTGCGGGCAAGACTCACCGGTGCGGGCCACCGTGCCCAGCGGCAGACGGACGGGCGGTGGCGCGACTTCCGTCTCTGCCTGCGCGACCTGCGCTGGCTTGGCGAGCGGCAAGCCGGTGGCTGGGTCGAGGTGCTTTGCTTGGCTCAACCGCTCGATGAGTTCGTCGGACGGCTGCTGCGGGGGCACGGCTGCGGCTTGGTCTTTTTCCCATTGGAAGGTGCCGTCCCACGGCGGCAGCTTTGCCGGGGGGAGTGGGACGATCTTGTCGATGTCGGGAATCTTGGGATTGCTACCGTCGTTTCTGTTGATAAATTCGCCAATGGCCTCGTAGCGGCGCGAGCGTTCAACATCCTTTCCCACACCGATGTAGGCAAGTTGATCGCCCTCCGAAACCCCTGAGAACGCAGCCTCCAGCACGAGCGCTCCTTGCGGATTGCCGGCCGCCGCAGACTTCTGGAATGCCCCGGCAGCTTCCACGTAGAGCTTGTCCCTCTTTAGGTCAATGCCCAACGTATTTGCAGCCTCACCATGCCCCTGGTCTGCAGCACACCGCCACATCTGCCGGGCGATTGCTGGCGCGTTATCGATCGGGGCCAGCTTCTCCGCGACATAGAACTGCGCATCTGGGCTACCCAGGTCGGCGGCCTTGCGCATGTAGCGCAACGCCATCTCGTGGTCTTGCTTCAGGCCGTACCCAAGTTCCAGATAGTGCCCGATGTCGTAGTAGCCGCCGGGGATGCCCTGGTTCACAAGCTGCGCGGCCAGGTCGATCGTTTCCTTGGACGCGTCCGGCGACTCAGCGATGCCTTGCGAGACCAGCCCCTGGAGGTTGTTGTTCGCCTTGTAGTGCCCATGCGCGGCCGCGATCCGGTAGTAGCGTGCCACCTCGTTAAAATTCTTCGGACCTTCCTTCTTCTGCAAATAGCGCCCGTATTGGAAGAGCTGGTCCGCCTCGGGATCGAGCGCCGGCAGATGATCGGCCTCGTGAACGCACGTAAAAGCAAGATTGGCCCGCACGGCGGACATATCGGGTAGCGAATCCAACGGGGTCTTCTCCTTGTGGGTGCAGGCGCCGGCGAGGCAGGCAAGCACAAGGATCACAGTGCTTTTGTTCATGGGCCGGTCAGGTATCACGCTTCATCGAGATAGCCGACCAGTTTCCACGTCGCGGCGACTGTCTCTTGCCGCACACCCATCCAGTTGTCCATCCACGCGAACCGGCGCGGCCGGTAGATTGTGAGCGAAGGCAGTTGCATCCCCTTGAGGAAACTGCGCTCCGCGTCGGCAACCATGCCTTTGGTAAGGCTCACGCACCACACGCCATCCTGCGGGCAAGACTCACCGGTGCGGGCCACCGTGCCCAGCGGCAGACGGACGGGCGGCGGCGCGACTTCCGTCTCTGCCTGCGCGACCTGCGCTGGCTTGGCCAGCGGCAAGCCGGTGGCCGGATCGAGGTGCTTTGCTTGGCTCAACCGCTCGATGAGTTCGTCGGACGGCTTCTGCGGGGGCACGGCTGCGGCCTGGTCTTTTTCCCACTGGAAGGTGCCGTCCCAGGGCGGCAGCTTTGCCGGGGGCAGCGGGACGATCTTGTTGATGTCGGGGACTTTGGGGTTGCGGCCATCGTTGTCTTTCAGGAACGTCCAAATCAATTCATAGCGCCGTGAGCGTTCGGGGTCATGCGGTAACGCAAGGTAGTTCAGTTGATCGGACTGGGGCGGGTTGTTGAACGCATCTTGAAGAAATGACGCCGCCATGCTGCTCCCTGACATCGCCCCCTGTTGGAAAGCTCTGGTCGCATCTGGGTAGAGCTTGCTGCCTTTCAAATCAATACCCAACGCGTTCGCCGCTTTGTCATGCCCCTGATCCGTCGCGCATTGCCACATCTGGCGTGCAATGGTCGGAGCGTTGTCAATGGGTGCCAACTTCTCCCCGACGTAATACTGCGCATCTGGGTTGCCTAGATCGGCGGCCTTGCGCATGTAGCGCAGCGCCATTTCGGTGTCCTGCTTCAAGCCATATCCGAGCTCAAGGTAGTGCCCGATATCGTAGTAGCCGCCGGGGATGCCCTGGTTCACCAGTTGCGCGGCCAGGTCGATCGTTTCCTTGGACGCGTCCGGCGACTCAGCGATGCCTTGCGAAACCAACCCCTGGAGGTTGTTGTTCGCCTTGTAGTGCCCATGTGCTGCGGCGATCCGGTAGTAGCGAACGACCTCGTTGAAATTCTTCGGACCGTCCTTCTTCTGCAAATAGCGCCCGTACTGGAAGAGTTGGTCTGCCTCCGGATCGAGCTGCGGCAGATGATCGGCCTCATGAACGCACGTAAAAGCGAGATTGGCCCGCACGGCGGACATATCGGGTAGCGAATCCAACGGGGTCTTCTCCTTGTGGGTGCAGGCGCCGGCAAGGCAGGCAAGCACAAGGATCACGGTGCGTTTGTTCATGGGCCGGTCAGGTATCACGCTTCATCGAGATAGCCGACCAGTTTCCACGTCGCGGCGACTGTCTGTTGCCGCACACCCATCCAGTTGTCCATCCACGCGAACCGGCGCGGCCGGTAGATTGTGAGCGAAGGCAGTTGCATCCCCTTGAGGAAACTGCGCTCCGCGTCGGCCACCATACCTTTGGTAAGGCTCACGCACCACACCCCATCCTGCGGACAAGACTCACCAGTGCGGGCCACCGTGCCCAGCGGCAGACGGGCGGGCGGCGGCGCGGCTTCCGTTTCTGCCTGCGCGACCTGCGCTGGCTTGGCCAGCGGCAAGCCGGTGGCCGGATCGAGGTGCTTTGCTTGGCTCAACCGCTCGATGAGTTCGTCGGACGGCTTCTGCGGGGGCACGGCTGCGGCCTGGTCTTTTTCCCATTGGAAGGTGCCGTCCCACGGCGGCAGCTTTGCCGGGGGCAGCGGGACGATCTTGTCGATGTCGGGGACTTTGGGGTTGCGACCGTCGTTCCTGTCGATGAAGTCGCCGATCAGCTTGTAACGGCGTGACCGTTCGGGATCGTGCGGCAGAGCAATATAGTTCAACTGGTCAGACGGAGAGGGACAGGCGAACCCATGCTCAAGAAACAACGCTGCTGAGCTGTTGCCTGACTTCGCTCCCTGCTGGAATGCCTTGGCGGCGTCTGGGTAAAGCTTGCGGGTCTGCATGTTAATGCCCAATTCAATGGCAGCCTCACCATGCCCTTGATCCGCCGCACACTGGCGCATCTGACGGGCAATCTCAGGTGCGTTATCAATTGGAGCAAGCAGTTTGCCAACGTAGTGTTGCCCATCCGGGCTGCCCAGGTCGGCAGCCTTGCGCATATAGCGCAGCGCCATCTCGGGGTCTTGCTTCAGGCCATACCCCAGTTCCAGGTAGTGCCCGATGTCGTAGTAGCCGCCGGGGATGCCCTGGTTCACAAGCTGCGCGGCCAGGTCGATCGTTTCCTTGGGCGCGTCCGGCGACTCAGCGATGCCTTGCGAGACCAGCCCCTGGAGGTTGCTGTTCGCCTTGTAGTGCCCATGCGCGGCCGCGATCCGGTAGTAGCGCGCGACCTCGTTGAAATTCTTCGGCCCTTCCTTCTTCTGCAAATAGCGCCCGTATTGGAAGAGCTGGTCCGCCTCGGGATCGAGCGGCGGCAGATGATCGGCCTCGTGAACGCACGTAAAAGCAAGATTGGCCCGCACGGCGGACATATCGGGTAGCGAATCCAACGGGGTCTTCTCCTTGTGGGTGCAGGCGCCGGCGAGGCAGGCAAGCACAAGGATCACAGTGCTTTTGTTCATGGGCCGGTCAGGTATCACGCTTCATCGAGATAGCCGACCAGTTTCCACGTCGCGGCGACTGTCTGTTGCCGCACACCCATCCAGTTGTCCATCCACGCGAACCGGCGCGGCCGGTAGATTGTGAGCGAAGGCAGTTGCATCCCCTTGAGGAAACTGCGCTCCGCGTCGGCCACCATACCTTTGGTAAGGCTCACGCACCACACCCCATCCTGCGGACAAGACTCACCAGTGCGGGCCACCGTGCCCAGCGGCAGACGGGCGGGTGGCGGCGCGACTTCCGTCTCTGCCTGCGCGACCTGCGCTGGCTTGGCGAGCGGCAAGCCGGTGGCTGGGTCGAGGTGCTTTGCTTGACTCAACCGCTCGATGAGTTCGTCGGACGGCTTCTGCGGGGGCACGGCTGCGGCTTGGTCTTTTTCCCATTGGAAGGTGCCATCCCACGGCGGCAGCTTTGCCGGGGGGAGTGGGACGATCTTGTCGATGTCGGGGACTTTTGGGTTGCGGCCGTCGTTCCTGTCGATGAAGTCGCCGATCAGCTTGTAACGGCGTGACCGTTCGGGATCGTGCGGCAGAGCAATATAGTTCAACTGGTCAGACGGAGAGGGACCGGCGAACCCATGCTCAAGAAACAACGCTGCTGAGCTGTTGCCTGACTTCGCCCCCTGCTGGAATGCCTTGGCGGCGTCTGGGTAGAGCTTGCTGCCTTTCAAATCAATACCCAACTCGTTCGCCGCTTTGTCATGCCCCTGATCCGTCGCGCATTGCCACATCTGGCGGGCAATAGTCGGAGCGTTGTCAATGGGTGCCAACTTCTCCCCGACGTAATACTGCGCATCTGGGTTGCCTAGATCGGCGGCCTTGCGCATGTAGCGCAACGCCATCTCGTGGTCTTGCTTCAGGCCGTACCCAAGTTCCAGATAGTGCCCGATGTCGTAGTAGCCGCCGGGGATGCCCTGGTTCACAAGCTGCGCGGCCAGGTCGATCGTTTCCTTGGGCGCGTCCGGCGACTCAGCGATGCCTTGCGAGACCAGCCCCTGGAGGTTGTTGTTCGCCTTGTAGTGCCCATGCGCTGCGGCGATCCGGTAGTAGCGTGCCACCTCGTTAAAATTCTTCGGCCCTTCCTTCTTCTGCAAGTAGCGCCCGTATTGGAAGAGTTGGTCCGCCTCGGGATCAAACGGCGGCAGATGATCGGCCTCATGAACGCACGTAAAAGCGAGATTGGCCCGCACAGCGGACATATCGGGTAGCGAATCCAACGGGGTCTTCTCCTTGTGGGTGCAGGCGCCGGCGAGGCAGGCAAGCACAAGGATCACAGTGCTTTTGTTCATGGGCCGCTCAGGTATCACGCTTCATCGAGATAGCCGACCAGTTTCCACGTCGCGGCGACTGTCTGTTGCCGCACACCCATCCAGTTGTCCATCCACGCGAACCGGCGCGGCCGGTAGATTGTGAGCGAAGGCAGTTGCATCCCCTTGAGGAAACTGCGCTCAGCATCGGCAACCATGCCCTTGGTCAGGCTCACGCACCACACGCCATCCTGCGGGCAAGACTCACCAGTGCGGGCCACCGTGCCCAGCGGCAGACGGACGGGCGGCGGCGCGGCTTCCGTTTCTGCCTGCGCGACCTGCGCTGGCTTGGCGAGCGGCAAGCCAGTGGCCGGATCGAGGTGCTTTGCTTGGCTCAACCGCTCGATGAGTTCGGCGGACGGCTTCTGCGGGGGCACGGCTGCGGCCTGGTCTTTTTCCCACTGGAAGGTGCCGTCCCAGGGCGGCAGCTTTGCCGGGGGTAGCGGGACGATCTTGTCGATGTCGGGGACTTTGGGGTTGCGGCCATCGTTGTCTTTCAGGAACGTCCAAATCAATTCATAGCGCCGTGAGCGTTCGGGGTCATGCGATAACGCAAGGTAGTTCAGTTGATCGGACTGGGGCGGGTTGTTGAACGCATCTCGAAGAGACAGTGCTGCTGCGCTGCTCCCTGACTTCACCCCCCGTTGGAAAGCATTGGAGGCTTCTGAGTAAAGCTTGTCAGTCTTTAGATCAACGCCCAGTGTAAGCGCCGCCCTGCCGTGTCCCTGATCCGTCGCACACTGCCACATCTGCCGAGCAATCGCAGGCGCGTTGTCGATTGGAGCCAGCTTCTCCGCGACATAAAACTGCGCATCCGGGTTGCCCAGGTCGGCAGCCTTGCGCATGTAACGCAGCGCCATCTCGGGGTCTTGCTTCAGGCCGTACCCCAGTTCCAGGTAGTGCCCGATGTCGTAGTAGCCGCCGGGGATGCCCTGGTTCACAAGCTGCGCGGCCAGGTCGATCGTTTCCTTGGGCGCGTCCGGCGACTCAGCGATGCCTTGCGAGACCAGCCCCTGGAGGTTGCTGTTCGCCTTGTAGTGCCCATGCGCTGCCGCGATCCGGTAGTAGCGCGCGACCTCATTGAAATTCTTCGGCCCTTCCTTCTTCTGCAAATAGCGCCCGTATTGGAAGAGCTGGTCCGCTTCGGGATCGAGCGCCGGCAGATGATCGGCCTCGTGAACGCACGTAAAAGCAAGATTGGCCCGCACGGCGGACATATCGGGTAGCGAATCCAACGGGGTCTTCTCCTTGTGGGTGCAGGCGCCGGCAAGCCCAGCCAGCAACACAATCAAAATGCCTTTGTTCATGAGTCAGTCCAGATAGCTGCGCTTGTCCGAGGTGCGCATGAAGCCAACGAGGGAGGCGTAGGGGGCAAGCTTGTTGCGCTCATTCTTGGCATTCTCGACAATGATTCTGTCCCATTGGTCGAATGCCTCTGCCACATTTTCCTGCGCCCCCATCCCCTTGGTATGGATGTTCCACAGTCGCTTGCGCAGCGGTGCCGTCACGCCCGAATGCTCATGGCAAATATTCAATTCGCTATCAACCTGCATGCTGCGCGTGTTGACGTTGGCCGAGCCCAGCGTCATGAATGCATCGTCCACGATCATCAGCTTCGCGTGCACGTAGACGTAATCCCACTTCCCCGGCGGCGAGTCCGGCGCGACCAGGGTGCAGATGTGCACGTTCAAGCCGTCGATCTTCATGGCCTGGATGGTCTTCTGGGGCTCCTTCCTGATCTCCGCTTCCAGCTCGGCCCGCTTTGCCGTGGCTTGCTTGAGCTTCTGTTCCGCGTCCGCCCGCCATTGCCGCGTGGATGCGGTGTCCTCGGTCTTGAGGAACGCGTTCGCATCTTCGATGATCTGGTTCGCCTGATTCTGCTGGTCCATCGCCTGCGCACGCTGCTGGCTCAGCGACGCTTGCCGTGCATCCTCGCGCTCCAGCGTCGCGACACCCGGCATGGTGTCCGCCCGCCCCAGCGCCTCCAGCATCCGGTACGTGTTGACCGTGCCCATGCCGATCCCGTCATCGTTGGCGTTGGTCACCACGAACAGGTGCAGTGCGCCATGCTTGCCCTGGTCGCGGCCTTCGCCGAACTGCACCTTGGCCGCCTCCTTGATTTTCTCGGCCAGCGGCGGAAACCGGAAATACTGGTTCTCGATGTAGACGAACTTCGTCGTGTTGTTCACCGCCTGCAGGTACATCCGCTCGATGTCGCGCTTGCCTTTCTGCGATTGCGTTCGCAGTAGCTGCGCCATGACCGGCGTGTCGAAGTCGCGCCGTAGCTTGAGCTGGCACTTGTACTCGTCCGCGAGCCCCTTTCGCGCCGCCTCCAGGCTCTGCCCGGTCGCGTCGTCCCACGCTTGGCAGAAATTCTCGTTGAGGTAGTGCAGAATCGGCCCGGTCACGCGGCTGGAAATATCCTGGCGCGGATGCTTGTCATTGCGACCCATCTGCGGATGCATGCGCGTGTACCCGTGATCGTCACGATCCCAGTAGGCGTCGAGCGTGTTGTGCCCCATCACGAATCCGATGGCCTGGGCGGGCGTCTCGTAGTCGATCAGCACCATCTTCTGGTGATGCGAGGGCTCGGCCGCCATGGCGGCGGCGTTGGCGTCCTTGGTGAACGCGCTGCGCTCGGTGTCCTTGCCCTGTGTCCGGGTCCGCCAGGCAATCTCCGCACGCTGGCGCAGCGTGAAATCGCGCGTGGCGAATTCCACGTTGGTCAGGGCCTTGTCGCGCAGCGCGTGATTGCGGATGACCTTGGCAATCTCATCCATGGCACCGCCCGGCATCAACCACTTCCCGGCCCAGCCCTTGGTGGCGTTATTCAGATTGGCCCGCCAGTACCAAAGCTGGTCGAGTTCGCGCTGCGTCGAATTGCGCGTGTCCGAGAGGTACGAGGCCGGGTTGTTGCCGGGCGTCATGTTTTCAGAGAACTGCGCCACGTTCAGGCTGTCGCTCCACACCAGCAAGCGCACCTTCACGCCTTGCTTGCCCTTGGCCTCCAGCAGCTCGCCGATCGGCAAGGTGCCCCGCGCATTCAGGCCGCGCTTGAAGTACATCGATGGCTGGAAGCCCCAGCAGATGATGTCGATGGTGTGCTTGGCGGCAGCAATCGCGTCATACACCGCGCCGAATGCTTCCTCGCCGTTCACCAGCGGGCAAAATGTCGCCTGCGCGGGGTTGTACTCGGTACGTTGGACGAACCACGGCAGCGTGATCGTAGCGCTACGGGTGCAGGACAATGCCAGCGGTGTGGTGAAGGTCTGTGTTGCCATGTCTCAAGCATTCGCGTTCGGGTTCAGCATGTCTTGGTAAGACTGCCGGTGCACGGCCCGGTCTGCTGCACCGCTCTCGTCACCCTCGTGGAAGTGAATGCCCTGGTTGGCCAGTTCGCCATTAGCCGCGCTGTGGTACTCGGCTGGCACCGGAATCTCGTGCGTGACGCCGTTGGCGAGCCGCAGGCTGTATTGCTGCGTCCCAGGGTGATGGTCGACCGGGAGCTGCCCGCTTGCGTCGATCACGCCTTGCCTGACCAGGGCGCCATCGGCGAACAGCTTATAGGGCATGCCGGCTGGCAAAGACGAACCGGACACCGGCGATGCGGCGGTGCTGAGCGCGAGCGGCGTGGTAGGCATGCTCTTCGGAAACGCGGGGTGATCGGCGCTCATCCGCGCCGGCCCGCCGAACACGTGCTCGGCCCCCTTGAAGTCCAGGGCGCCAGGCGCATGGATCTCGATCTTGCCGTTCGCAATGCGGATATAGGCGCTGCCATCCGTCAGCAGGACTTCCTGCTTGGCGACCACCTGAACGCTGTCGGTGACGGAAGCGAGCCGCACCGCTTTGTGCGCGGTGACTTCCACATCGTCGGCATGTGCCTGGACCTGGACCTTGCCCTTGGCCGCAAACAGCTTCATCCCTGCGTTCTGCACGAACAGGCTGATTTTTTCGGCCACGCTGGCGATCAGCGAGCGGCCCGCCGCGATCTGCGTGTCCTGGCCGCTGACAAGGTTGGTATGCGCGTCGCTGGCGATGTGCGTCGATTGCTGGGTGGACAGACCGATGCCGGCAGGGCTGGCCAGCAACATCAGCGGCACGCTGAAGGCATTAGCCTGGCCTATGCCCCCGCCTGCCGTGAGGCCGCCAGCGGCGGCACCGTCCGGCAATGCGCCCGTGATGCTGTGTTCGGTCGCGTCCGAGAAGGTCTTGAGCGTGTCGTGCCCAGGCCCCAGGCTCTCGGCCTGGTGGGCAACGCTCGATTGGGACAGCGAGTCCATGACCCGCGCGGCGTTGACCAACTGGTTGCTCGCAGGCCGCGCATCCATGGGCTGCAACGTGACTGGGTGCGTAGAGAAGTACAGGCCAAGCCCGCCACGCACCGCGCCATAAGCCTGCGACTTCAGGTCGAACCCGTTGCCGAGGAACGCGCCGCGCATGTTGCCGTTCTGATCGATCAGGTAGCCCAGGTGCAGGTGCGCCCCCGTGCTGCTGCTGGCGAGCTGCATGCGGGGCTGGCCGGTCGCGTCGTCCATCACCAGCATGTTGTAGCCCTTGCCGCCGTACTCGCGCGACTGCAGGCCCGACAGAATCCCGTTTGAATGCCACTGCGGCCGGTTGGCACCGTTGAATACGCGGCCGATCGCAACCGGCCGGTCGCAATCCCCGCCGAGCCAGCCGATCAGCACCTCTTCGCCCGGGCGCGGCACGTGTACGGCGCCCCGGCCGCCGCCCGCATCCGCGAATGCGGTGCGTACCCAGCAACTGGCGCTGCTGGTGTCCCCGTTGAGCCGGTCCCAGTGGAAGCGCACCTTGATCCGGTTCAGCCCATCGGTACAGACCAGCTCGTTCTCCCCCGCGACAACGGTCGCGGTCTCGATCTGCATGACCGGCTTGTGATGCTCGAACGGGCTGCGATACGGAAGCAAGCGGCTCTGGGCTTCGATCTGAACAACGAAGAAGCCGGTGCCGCCGTCCGCGTGGCGCACCGCCAGGGTATCGGCATCCCCGCCGTGCGCGACGCGCAGAGCGTCGATGTCCGCCTTCAGGCTGCGCGGCATCTGCCGCGTGGCACACGACACCGGCAGGTTGTTCTCGATCCCCCACACCGTTTCGATGGTGACGAACTGCCAGTCTTCGGGCTTGCCGCCTGTCTGGCGATCGGGGTGGTCCACCAGTTCCAGCCAACGCCCCGCGTCTGCCCGTCGCAGCCCACCCGAGCCCCGCACGCGCTGCGCGGCCGACTCCCACTGTTCGACGCGGATCCGCGATAGTCGATCCCCTTGCGCCTTCTCGCCGAAGGTATAAGCGCCGGTGTATCCGTACACTTCGGCCTCCCACGGAAGACCACTCTGCCCGGTAACCGGCACGGAGGTGCCTTTGGGCCAGGCCGCCGATGACGGCTGCTTGTAGTCGAAAGTGCGTGTGGTCAGTTGCGTACTGTGGAGTTCGCCGGCCTCCTCCCAATGTGTGAACCCGTCGATCTCGTCGCCGACGGCGCTGCGGCAAAACGGCACCTGTGTGGGGCCAACTGCAGGCAACGCGTCGACGCTATCCACGATCACCATCGTGTGCGACTTGCCGTCCTCCGCCTGCTCGAAATAGAAGAACAGCCCCTCCTTTTCCATCAGCCGGTGCACGAAGTTCCAGTCGTCCTCGTACTGCTGGACGAAGGAGCGGATCGGTAATGGATCGCGCAGCACGAAACGGAATGCGCCGCGGGCGCGCGGGTGCTGGTTGAACACGTCGGCAAGAATCTGTTCGACGGTCTTGTCCTGCCAGTTGCGCGCGTCGTGACGATAGTGCAGGAAATGCAGCCAGGACGAAAAGGCGAACTGGACTGCATGAACACCCCCGTCCGAGCCGAGCTTGTGAACGGCGTGGACATAGCCGTGATGCGGTGCGTAGGTGCGATCGGCTTGCTGTATCCACAGCGTGACGGGCTGCGCCATCAGATCGCGATGCTTGAACGTGGCCGAGACGTGGATGGCATCGATGCGGAATTCGTAGTTGCGGCCGATGCGGGAGCGACCACAGACCCGCTGAGGCAGGAGCTGGTCAGTGCCCAGTGGCGTGTCCAGCTTGACCAGCCGGCCGTCCTGGATCACGCCCGAGCGGATGGCGTTGACGATTTCCGTGATATTCATGCTCTCTTCCATGTCCGGCAGAACCGAGATTGCAGGAAATCGGGAATTTTAATAGAACCGATTATTTCAAAGCAATTGAATCGCGTTTTGTTAACAAATCCTAATAATAAAGAAAGCGCATTCAGATATTCAAGATGCCAAATTCGCATGTATTCAGGGGGGGTGCCGGCTGCGAATGTTCCGGCGGCCAATCTCACCGCAGCGACGGAACGGCCCGTGCGCATTCATGTGCGTCAACGGCACACGTGCGCTGTGCATCGCGGAACGATGATCGCGGCAAGTCTGCCGACCGCGAAGCGCGGACCGAACGCGCCCCCGACCCGCCCGGCATTCACAAGCCCGCCGCCACGGCGTATCATCCCGCCTCACGATGATGGTGCCCTTCCAGGGTGAAACGGGAACGCGGTGCGATGCCGCGGCTGCCCCCGCAACTGTAAGCGACGAGCCAGCGCCAACCAGCCACCGTGCAATGACGGGAAGGCGGCGCCAGGCGATGACGCGCGAGCCAGGAGACCGGCCATCTCCTTTTGTCGACGTGGGTTGAAACCGGGCGGGGTGCACCGGGGGATCACCGCAAGCGGCCTGGCCGCTTTGTCCTCACTCGCGACGATGCTCCTTGTGAGGACATATCCGTGGCTTCGCCGCTCTCCCCTCCGCGTCTGCGTCACCTGATCGCGCAGCATCGCGCGCCCGTCAGCCAGCTCCTGCTGCTGCTCGTTGCCAACCTGGCCGCCTGGGCCTGGGCCTTTGCCGCCTTCGCCGGCCACCCCGAACTGCTCGGCACCGCGCTGTTGGCCTACCTGTTCGGCCTGCGCCACGCGGTCGATGCCGACCACATCGCCGCGATCGACAACGTGGTGCGCAAGCTGATGCAGCACGGCAAGCGCCCGTTCTCGGTCGGGTTCTTCTTCTCCATCGGCCATTCGGCGCTGGTCGTGCTGGGCGTGGCCATCATCGTGCGGGCCACGTCGGCGCTCAACGACCGCATCGACACGTTCAAAGAGATCGGCGGCATGATCTCGACCGGCATCTCGGCGTTCTTCCTGCTGACGATCGCCGTCACCAACCTGGTGATCCTGGTCGGCACCTGGAAGCGCTTCAGGCTCGTGCGCGGCGGCGCCACGCTTGCCGAGGCGGACCTGGACATGCTGACCGCCGGCAACGGTCTGCTGGCGCGGCTGTTCCGCCCGATGTTCCGGCTGGTGACCAAGAGCTGGCACATGGCGCCGCTCGGTTTCCTGTTCGGCCTGGGCTTCGATACCGCCACCGAGATCGGGCTGTTTTCGGTGGCGGCCGGGCATGCATCGGAAGGCATCCCGCCGTCGGCCGTGATGGTGTTCCCGGTGCTGTTTGCCGCCGGCATGGCGCTGATCGACACACTCGACAGCGTGCTGATGGTGGGCGCGTACGGCTGGGCCTTCGTCAACCCGGTACGCAAGCTCTGGTACAACCTGACCATCACCTCGGTCTCGGTGCTCATCGCGTTCGGCATCGGCGGCATCGAGGCGCTCGGGCTGCTGGGGCGGCAGCTCAAGCTGAACGGCGGCTTCTGGGACCAGGTGGCCGCGCTCAATGAAGGGCTGGCCCATTTCGGCTACCTGATGATCGGCATCTTCCTGCTGGCCTGGGCGGTGTCGGCCTGTATCTACAAGTGGAAAGGCTACGACAGCCTGCCGCATCCGGCCCAGGGAGCCCCGCTGCCATGAGAACCCACCACAAGCACGTGCTGATGTGCACCGGACCGCGCTGCACGCAGGACGGCGCCGAGGCCGAGGCGCTGTTCAAGGTGCTCGGCCAGACCATCGATGCCTGCGAAGGCCTGCGCGTCAAGCGCACCCGCACGCACTGCTTCGCGGTCTGCAAGCAGGGGCCGCTGATGGTGGTCTACCCCGACGGCGTCTGGTACCGCAACCTGGATGCCGCATCGGTGCGGCGCATCGTCGACGAACATCTGGCGGGCGGCCGGCCCATCGAAGACAAGATCTTCCATCGCACCGGCCTCGGCGATGTCGAACCGGAGCCGCAACCATGAGCGTCCTGTCCCACGGCGGCATCGTGCTGCTGACCCACGCCGGCACCGACCTCTCCACGCTGCAGCGGGCGACGGCGCACTTGCCGGACGGCTTCGCGAATGTGTCCGGCCGCCACCTGCAGACCCTCGATACCGACGCGCGCATGGCGGACCTGCTCGCCGGCCCGATCGCCGGCGCCCGCATCGTGATCGTGCGGGTGCTGGGGCGGTTGCAGGCGATTCCCGGCATCGATGCGCTCCTGCACGATGCCCGCGCGCACGGCCGGGCGCTGGTCATCGTCAGCGGCACCGGCGAGCCCGATCCGGAACTGGCCGCGCGCTCGACCGTGCCGCCATCGCTGCAGCAGGAGGTGGCCGCTTACCTGCAGGCCGGCGGCACCGGCAACCTGGCGCAACTGCTGCGCTGCCTGTCCGACCGGCTGTTGATGACCGGCTTCGGCTACCAGCCGCCCGCGGCGCTGCCCGAACACGGCATCTACCACCCGGAGCTGGCCGCGCCCGCCGCGCTGGAAGACTGGGCCGCCATCCGCAACCCGGCGTGGCCCACCGTCGGCATCACCTTCTATCGCGCGCACTGGCTGTGCGGCAACACCCGCTTCATCGACCTGCTGGTCGATGCGCTGGCCGAGCGGCAGCTCAACGCCCTGCCGGTCTACACCGCCTCGCTGCGCACGCTGGACGCGAGCGGCATGCCGGCCGCCCTGGGCTTCTTCGCCGATGACGGGATCGGCCGCATCGACGCGCTCGTCAACACCACGTCGTTCGCCATGGGCGACGTCAACGCCGATGGGCCGACCGCCGCCGGCTGGTCGGTGGCGGCGTTCGAGCGGCTCGACGTGCCGGTGGTCCAGGCCATCGCCAGCAGCATGACGCAGGCCCAGTGGGCGGCGTCGGAGCGCGGCCTCAACCCGCTCGACACGGCCATGAACGTGGCGCTGCCGGAGTTCGACGGCCGCATCGTCAGCGTGCCGATGTCGTTCAAGGACGAACTCGACGAGACCGCCTATGCGCCGCTGCCCGACCGGGTCCGGCGCGTGGCCGGCATCGTGGCGCGGCAGGTGGCCTTGCGCCGCACACCGGCGGCCGACAAGCGCATCGCCTTCCTCTTCACCAATTCCAGCAGCAAGGCTTCGCAGATCGGCAACGCGGTCGGGCTGGACTCACCCGCCTCGCTGCTAGCCCTGCTGCGCGCCATGCAGGCACAGGGCTACCGCATCGACGGCCTGCCCGAGTCGGCCGACGCGCTGATCCACACCCTGATCGACCGCGGCGCCTACGACGAGGCCTACCTCAGCGCCGATCAGCTCGCCCGGGCCATCGCCACCGTGCCGGCCGCGCGCTACGCCGCGTGGTTCAGTGACCTGCCCGCACCGCTGCAGGACAAGATGCGGCAGCGCTGGGGCGACGCACCGGGCAACGCCTACGTGCACGACGGCCAGCTCGTGTTCGCGGGCATGGAATACGGCAACGCCTTCGTCGCGCTGCAGCCGCCGCGCGGCTACGGCATGGATCCGGACGCGATCTACCACACCCCCGACCTGCCGCCCACGCACCACTACTACGCGCTCTACCGCTGGCTGCGCGACGAATGGCGAGCGGACGCCATCGTCCACGTCGGCAAGCACGGCACGCTGGAGTGGCTGCCGGGCAAGGGCGTCGGCGTATCGGAAACCTGCTTCCCCGATGCGCTGCTGGGCGATCTGCCGCTGTTCTACCCGTTCATCCTCAACGACCCGGGCGAAGGCTCGCAGGCCAAGCGCCGCGCGCACGCGGTGATCATCGACCACCTGACGCCGCCGATGACCACCGCCGACACCTACGGCCCGCTGGCGCAGTTGACCCAGTTGGTGGACGAGTACTACCAGGTCGAGATGCTCGACCCGGCCAAGCTGCCCCTGCTGCAGCAGCAGATCTGGGACCTGATCAAGGAAGCCCGGCTCGATGCCGACCTGGCGGCGATGCTCAAGCATGAACATGACCACGAGCATGAGCATGAGCACGCCCCCCCTCACAGCCACGCGCATGCCGAACCGGCACGCGTGAGCGGTGGCATGTATCGTCAGGCCAAGCCGAAGGCGGCCGGGGCGAACCGGTACCGGCCGGTTTCAGCCAAGGCGCATCACCATCATCACGGCCACGGCCACGGCCATCACGATCATGGGCATGGGCACCATCATCATCACGATCATGATCACGACCACGAGTGGGACGCCACCCTGAACGCGGACGGCGTGCCGCTGTCGCTGGCGAAGATGGACGGCGTCGATGTCGCCCACCTGATCGAAGACATCGACGGCTACCTGTGCGAGCTGGGCGCGGCGCAGATCCGCGACGGGCTGCACATACTGGGCCGCGTGCCGGCCGATGACGCGCTGGTGGACATGGTCTGCGCGATGGTGCGGCTGCCGAACCTCGGTGTGCCGAGCCTGCCGGCCGGCGTGGCCGGGGCGCTCGGCGTCGCCTGGGACGCGCTGCAGCACGACAAGGGCAAGCGGCTGGAAACGGTCTCCCCGCCATTGCAGCGGCTGGCGGACGGGCCGCTCGTCACCCGCGCCGATGCGCTCGATGCCATCGGCGCCCTGACCCGCGCCCTGGTCGCCGCGCTGGCGGCACACGGCTTCGACGCGGCCCGGCTCGGCCCGGTGCTGGACAGCGTGCTGCCCGGCATCGCCGACACCGGCGCGATCCGGCAGACCCTGGACTTCGTCTGCCGCGAGCTGGCGCCCAACCTCGCGCGCACCTCGGAGGAGGTCGGCAACCTGCTGCACGGCCTGGCGGGCGGCTACGTGCCGGCCGGCCCGAGCGGCGCGCCCACGCGCGGCATGGCGCACGTGCTGCCGACCGGGCGCAACTTCTATTCGGTCGACCCGCGCAGCCTGCCGTCGCAGGCGGCCTGGCGCATCGGCACGGCGCTGGCCAACGAGGTGCTGGCGCGCCACCGCCAGGAGACCGGCCACGATCCGGAGTCGGTCAGCATCAGCGTGTGGGGCACCAGCGCCATGCGCACCCATGGCGACGACATCGCGCAGATCCTGGCGCTGCTCGGCGTGCGGCCGCGCTGGCAGGCGGAGAGCCGCCGCGTGGCGGGCATCGAGGTGATTCCACTGGACGAGCTGGGCCGCCCGCGCATTGACGTGACGGTGCGCATCAGCGGCTTCTTCCGCGACGCCTTCCCGCACCTCGTGCACCTGGTGGACGAGGCCGTGCACGCGGTGGCGCGGCTGGACGAACCGGTCGAGCGCAACTTCGTGCGCAAGCACTACCTGGCCGATCTCGCGCACCAGCTGTTTGCCGACCTGCCGCGCGAGGCCGCCGAGCAGCGCGCGCTCTATCGCGTATTCGGCTCCAAGCCCGGCACGTACGGCGCGGGCATCCTGCCCCTGATCCAGGAACAGCACTGGCAGGACGATGCCGATTTCGCCCAGGCCTACGTCAACTGGGGCGGCTATGCCTACGGCCGGCGCGACAACGGCACCGACGCGCGCGCGGATTTCCGCCACCGGCTCGCGGGCGTGGAAGTCGCCCTGCACAACCAGGACAACCGCGAGCACGATATCTTCGACAGCGACGACTACCTGCAATACCACGGCGGCATGATCGCCACCATCCGCAGCCTGACCGGCCGCCAGCCGCGCCAATACTTCGGCGACAGCCACAACCCGGACAACCCGGCCGTGCGCAGCCTGAAGGAAGAGACGCTGCGCGTGTTCCGCTCGCGCGTGGCCAACCCGAAGTGGATCGCCGGCATCCAGAAGCACGGCTACAAGGGCGGCCTGGAGCTGACCGCCACCGTCGACTACCTGTTCGGCTACGATGCCACCGCCCACGTGGTGGACGACTGGGTCTACGAGCAACTGGCGCAGACCTACGCCTTCGACCCCGCCATGCAGCAGTTCCTGGCCGAGAGCAATCCGTGGGCGCTCAACGCCATCACCGAGCGCCTGCTGGAGGCCATCCAGCGCCAGATGTGGGCCGAACCCAAGCCCGACACCGTGGCCGCGCTGCAGGCCCTGCACCTGCGCAGCGAAGCCATGCTCGAAGCCCGCGCAGAGACCACCGAACGATGAAGCACCCCTACCCATTCAGCGCCATCGTCGGCCAGGAACAGCTCAAGCGCGCCCTGCTGCTGTGCGCGATCGACCCGACCCTGGGCGGCGTGCTGATCCGCGGCGACAAGGGCACCGCCAAGAGCACCGCCGCGCGCGGCCTGACCGACGTGCTGCCGCCCATCACGCGGGTGGCCGGCTGCGCCTTCAACTGCGCGCCGGACGCGCCGCTGGCCGAATGCGAGGCCTGCCGCTGCGGCACCGCCGCGCACGCCAGCGCGCCGGTGCCCTTCGTCAACCTGCCGCTGGGCGCCACCGAAGACCGCGTGCTCGGCCACCTCGACATCGAGCGCGCGCTCAAGGACGGCCACAAGGCATTCCAGCCGGGCCTGCTGGCTGCAGCGCACCGTGGCCTGCTGTATATCGACGAGGTCAACCTGCTGCCCGACCACCTGGTCGACGTGCTGCTCGATGTGTCGGCCATGGGGCACAACACGGTCGAGCGCGAGGGCCTGACGATGCGCCACCCCGCGCGCATCACGCTGCTCGGCACCATGAACCTCGAAGAGGGCGACCTGCGCCCGCAGTTGCTGGACCGCTTCGGCATGATGGTGGAGGTGACCGCCCCGCGCGATGCCGCCGTCCGGACCGAGGTGGTGCGCCGGCGCCTGGCGTTCGAGGCCGACCCGGCAGGCTTCATTGCCGACTGGCAAGCCGACACCGATGCGCTGCGCGCGCAGCTTGCCACGGCCCAGGCGATGCTGAGCCGGGTCACGCTGCCCGACTCGCTGTTCGCCTTCATCAGCACGCTGTGCTGCGAATTTGAAGTGGCGAGCCTGCGTGCCGATATCGTGATGCACAAGGCGGCCCGCGCGCTCGCCGCGCTGGACGGCCGCACCGCAGTCGCCGCCGAGGACGTGCGCGACGCAGCCGAGCTGGTCCTGCCGCACCGGCGCCGCCGCAAGCCGTTCGAGCAGCCCGGCCTGGACCGCGAGCGGCTGGACGAACTGATGCAGCAGGCCGCGCCGCCTCCACCGCAAAGCACCGGCACCGAAGCGGACGCCACGCCATCCGAAGACGACAACGGCGACGGCGACACCGCGTCCGCCGATGGCGCCACGGAACAGGTCTTCGCCACCGGCCCCGCAGCGACCGTCGGCCGCATCGAAGTCGCCGCACGGCAGGCACACGACACCGGCGGCCGGCGCAGCCTCGCCACCGGCACGCGGCGCGGCCACGCCATCGGCGCGGTGCCGAACGAAGCGCCGTCCCGGCTGGCGGTGGACGCAACGCTGCGCCACGCGCTGCTGCGCAACCCGGCCGACTTCAACGTGACCCGCGCCGACCTGCACGAGCGGGTCCATGCCGGCCGCCAGGGCAACCTGATCCTGCTGGTGGCGGATGCCTCCGGCTCGATGGCCGCGCGCCGCCGCATGGAGCAGGTCAAGGCCGGCGTGCTCGGCCTGCTGCAGGACGCCTACCAGCGCCGCGACCAGGTGGCGCTGATCTGCTTCCGCGGCGAGCAGGCCGAGCTGGTGCTGCCGCCCACGCGCCAGGTCGAGCTGGCCGAGCGCGCGCTCGCCGCGCTGCCCACCGGCGGGCGCACGCCGCTCGCCCACGCGCTGCAGCTGGCGGCGCAAACCCTGGCGCAGCAGACCGATCTGACGCCGCTGCTGGTGGTCATCAGCGACGGCCGCGCCAACATCGGGCTGGACGCGGGACAGGATCCCTGGCGCGAAGCCCTGGCGCTGGCCGAACACCTGGCCGCGCGCGGCACGCCGGCCCTGGTGCTGGATACCGAGCAGGACTACGTCCGCCTGGGCCGCGCCCGCGAACTCGCGCAGGCGCTGCAGGCCGACTGCCTGCCGCTCGACCACCTGACCGGCGAGCAACTGACACTCACCATCCGCCAACGGCTGCCGCGATGAACCGCACGCACACGCACACTCGCACGCACACGCACACTCGCAAGCACACGCACAAGGAATCCGCATGATCGTCTGCATCGGCGCCGGCCCCGGCGACATCGGCTACCTGCCGCAACGCTCCGTCGACCTGATCCGCCACGCCGATGTGGTGGCCGGCTTCAATGCCGTGGTCGACGTGGTGCGCCCGCTCATTCCCGCCACCGCCGAGGTGGTGCAGATGGGCTACCGCGACCAGGTCGCCCAACTCGATGAGGTAGCCCGCCTGCACCACGCCGGCAAGCGCTGCGTGGTCGTGTTCATGGGCGACATCCACTTCAGCGGCTTCCAGTACCTGGAGCGCGTCGAGCGCGCGTGCGGCCATCCGGTCGAGACCGTGCCGGGCATCTCGTCGGCGCAGATCCTGGCCTCGCGCGCCAAGGTCTGCTTCGACGAGACCAGCTTCATCACCTTCCACCGGCGCGGCGACCTGACGCCGTTCAAGCGGCACCTCGTGCACGTGCTGCAGGACCAGCGCAACGCCATCGTCATCCCCTGCCCGTGGGATGCCGCGCGCTCCTTCATGCCGTGGCACATCGCCGCCTACCTGCTGGAGAACGGCATCCCGCCCGCGCACCGCGTCGAAGTGTGGGAGCGCCTTACGCGCAGCGAAGCGGAATGGCACGGCAGCCTGGCAGAATGCGCCGGCCAGCGCTTCTCCGACATGAGCATCATGCTGATCCGCACGCTGCACCCGATGGCGAGCCAGATCGAACCGCCGCCCGAGACCGCATGAAGACCCCAGACGCTTACCCCGATGATGCCGGTGATACCGATTACGCCATCGTCCTGGCCGGCCACGGCAGCCGCGACCCCGACGGCGTCGACGAATTCATGGCGCTGGTGGCGCTGCTGCGCGCGCGCGCAGGCGGGCGCACCGTCGCGCACGGCTTCCTGGAGTTCGCCACGCCCACCATCGACGAGGCGGTTGCGGCCGTCGTGGCCGGCGGCGCCAGGACCGTGGTGATGGTGCCGGGCGTGCTGCTGGCGGCCACGCACGCCAAGAACGACATGCCGAGCGAACTGCTGGCGCTCAAGCAGGCCCACCCCGAGGCCGACTTCCGCTTCGGTGCAGCGATGGACCTGCACCCCAAGCTGCTGGCGCTGTGCCGCGAACGCATCGTCGAGGCCGAGGGCCGCTCGGCGCGGACCGTGTCGCGCGCCGAGTCGTGCCTGGTGGTGGTGGGACGCGGCACGTCGGACCCCGACGCCAACGCCGACATCGCCAAGCTCGCGCGCATGCTGGAAGAAGGCCTGGGCTTCGGCACCTCCCTGGTCTGCTACGCCGGCACCGCGCGCCCGCTGGTGGCCGATGGCCTGAAGGCCGCCGCGCTGCTCGGCTACCGGCGCATCGTCGTGCTGCCCTATTTCCTGTTCGACGGCGTGCTGGTCAAGCGCATCTACGGCGCCGCCGACGACTTGGCCGCGCGGCATCCGGAGCTTGAAGTGTTGGCCGCGCCTTACCTGGGCGTGCATCCGCACGTGGCGGACGTGTTCCTGGAGCGCGCCCGCGAGGGCATCGAAGGCCGCGCGGCGATGAACTGCGCGCTGTGCAAGTACCGCGTGCAGATCGTCGGCTTCGAAGAGCAGGTCGGCACGCCCCAGCAGGGGCATCACGGGCTGGTGCGCGGCCTGCTGGGCCGCAACGGCGCCACGCCCGCGCCCACCGCCGACTGGCCGCCCTACGTGCCGCACCCGATCGAGGCCGAGAGCATGCGCATCATCGATGCCGGGCGCGATTGGTCCGGCGTGCCGGCCGATCACCAGATCGTGCTCAAACGGCTGGTGCACACCAGCGGCGATTTCGACATCGTCGACGACCTGTATTTCTCGCCCGGCGCGGTGGAGACCGGCATCCGCGCCCTGCTGCGCTGCCGCCGCATCGTGGCCGACGTGACCATGGTGCAGACCGGCCTGAAGCGCGCGGTGCTCGATCAGTTGGGCGTGCAGACCTGGTGCGGCGTGCACGATGAAGAAACGCGCCTGCTGGCCGAGGCGCACGGCATCACCCGCTCGGCGGCCGGCATCCGCCGCGCGTGGCAAAAGTTCGGCAACGACGTGGTGGTCGCCATCGGCGACGCGCCGACCGCCATCGTGGAACTGGTACGGCTGGTGCGCGAGCACGGCTGGCGCCCGCAACTGGTGGTGGGGCTGCCGGTCGGCTTTGTCGGCACGCGCGAGAGCAAAGAGGCGCTGCGCCGGCTGATGCAGGTACCGCGCATCACCAACCGCGGCACGCGCGGGGGCTCGCCGTGGGCAGCCTCGGCGGTGAATGCGCTGATGATCGCCGCGATCGACCAGGTCTACCGGCAGACCCCGTCCCGGCAGCAACAACAGCCGCAGCAGCAGGCATAACGATGCAGCCGTCGGCCCGCCGCCCCTTCGACCTCGCCGCGCTCGCGCCCAACGGCCTGCGGCGCGGCCGCACGACCGGCACCTGCGCCACCGCCGCGGTCAAGGCGGCGCTGCTCAGGCTGGTGCGCGGCGAGACGGTCGACGCGGTGGAGGTCAGCCTGCCGGACCCCGACTACTACCTGGAAGTCCCCATCGAGCGCGTGCAGCCGCTGGCCAGCGGCGCCGTGCGTGCCGATGTGCTCAAGTACGCCGGGGACGATCCGGACAACACCGACGGCGCGACGATCTTTGCCGAGGTGTCGGTCAACCACGCGGGCGAGGTGCGCTTCGTGGCGGCGCAGGGCGTGGGCACCGTCACCCAGCCCGGCCTGCGCGTGCCGCCCGGCGAACCGGCCATCAACCCGGTGCCGCGCCAGATGATGCGCATGGCGGTGGACGAAGTGCTGGCCGGCGGCGCCAACCCCGGCTTCGACCTGGCGATCGGCTGCGTGGACGGCGAGCGCATCGCCCGCCGCACCTTCAACCCGATGCTCGGCATCGTGGGCGGCATCTCCATCCTCGGCACCAGCGGCATTGTCGAGCCGATGTCGCTGGCGGCGTGGATGGCGTCGATCGAGGTGTATGTGCGCGTGGCGCTGGGCGATGCGCCCGAGGCCATCGCCTTCACGCCGGGCAAGATCGGGCGCGCTTACGCCGCGCACCCGCTGGCGCTGTCCAAGAAGCAGGTCGTGCAGATCGCCAACTTCATCGGCGCCTCGCTCGACTACGCACAGACCGCGCTGGAAGAAGACCGGCACCGGCTGGGCACGCTGTGGGTGCTCGGCCACCCCGGCAAGCTCGCCAAGGTGCTCGACGGCGTGTGGGACACCCATTCGAGCAAGAGCGGCATGGCCATGGGCTCCGTGGCCGCCGTGGCCGCCGAGCTCGGCCTGGCCGCCGCGCTCGTCGAACAGATCAAGACAGCCAATACCGTGGAAAACGTGATCCAGATTCTGCAACCCCAACCAGGCGCCCAGTCGTTCTGGACCGAAATCGAACAGCGCATCGCCGCCTTGATGCAGCCCAGGGTGCGGCGCGCGGACCGCGTGGCGGTGCGGCTCTTCGCCATGGACGGCACGCCGCTGGGCGCCGCCGGCCGGGAGACCCTAGCATGACCGCACTCGGCCGATTCATCGGCATCGGCGTCGGGCCCGGCCCCGCCGGCCTGATCCCGGTGGCCGCGCTCGCCGCGCTCAATGCCGCCGACCTGATCTACCTACCGCGCGCACGCGACAGCGAAGTCTCCGTGGCGCGCCAGTGCCTGGCCGGGCTGGCGGTGCCGCAGGCCAAGCTGCGCGAGATCGCGTTCCAGATGGACCCCGACCGCAGCGTGCTGTCGCAGCATTACGCCGCCCTGGCCGATACGGTCGCGGCCGAGCTGCGCGCCGGGCGCAACGTCGCCTACCTGACCATCGGCGATTCGCTCACGTATTCCACCTACGGCTACCTGCTGGCCGCGCTGCGCGATGCGCTGCCGGCGCTGGAGCACGTTACCTTTCCGGGCGTCACCAGCTTCGCGGCCGTGGCCTCGGCGCTGTCGTGGCCGCTGGGCGAGGGCAAGGAGCGCATCCTGATCCTGCCCTGCCCCGACGACATGGAAGCACTGCGCGCCGATATTGCCAGCCACGACATCGTGGTGCTGATGAAAATCGGCGCGCGGCTGCCGGCCGTGCTGAGCCTGTTGGGCGAGATGGGCATCGCGCAGCACTGCGCCTTCGCCCGCCGCATCGGCCTGCCGGGCGAGGTGCTGTGCGACGACGTGCGCGGGCTGTCCGCGGACGCGAGCGGCTACCTGGCCACCATGCTGATCCGCCGCACCGCCCGGGAGAAGCGTCACGCATGAGCATGAAGGTGTATTTCATCGGCGCCGGGCCTGGCGCCGCCGACCTCATCACGCTGCGCGGCGCCCGCCTCCTGGGCAGCGTGCCGATGGTGCTGTACGCGGGCTCGCTGGTGCCGCCCGAAATGCTGCAGCACTGCCGCCCCGACGCCGAGCTGCACGACACCGCCGCCCTGTCGCTCGACGAGCAGGAAGCCTGCTACCGCCGCGCGCAGGCCGAAGGCAAGGACGTGGCGCGCCTGCATTCCGGCGACCCGGCCATCTACGGCGCCACCGCCGAGCAGATGCGCCGGCTGGAGGCGCTCGGCATCGACTACGAAATCGTGCCGGGCGTGTCGTCGTTCACCGCCGCCGCCGCCGTGCTGGGCAGCGAGCTGACGCGGCCGGCGGTGTCGCAATCCATCGTCCTGACGCGGGTGTCGGGGCGGGCTTCGGCCGTGCCCGAACTGGAGTCCGTCGCGCGCTTCGCCGAGCACCAGGCCACGATGTGCATCTTCCTGTCCGGCCAGCGCCTGAAGCAGACCGTGGCCGACCTGCTGCTGCACTATCCGGCCGACACGCCGGTGGCGCTGGTGCGCCGCGCCACCTGGCCCGACCAGGCCATCCACCGCGCCACGCTCGGCACGCTGCTGTCGGCAGTCAGCCAGAAAGACTGGCTGCTGACCACCCTGCTGCTGGTCGGCCGCGCGCTGTCGCGCGAGGGCGGCGTGGAGTCGAGCCTGTACGCGGCCGGCTTCACGCATATCTTCCGCGACGGCACCGACCGCAAGACCCCGCGCCGCAGCCGGCGGAAGACCGAGAAAACCGAGCCGGCCGAGAAAACCAGCGGGGAGACCCCATGAAGCCCACCGCGATCTGGCTGGTGCGCGCCGATGGGCTGCCGCTGGCGCAACGGCTGGCCCGGGCGCTCGATGCCGAGCTGTACGCGCCGTGGGAGATTCCGCACGCCTCGCCGCGCGAGCTGTTCCGCCACGCCTTCGCGCACCATCGCCGCTGGATCATGGTGGCGGCCACCGGCATCGCCGTGCGCTACCTCGACGGCCTGCCGCAAAACAAGCACGTCGACCCGGCAGTCGTGGTGCTGGACGAGGCCGGGCGCTTCGCCATTCCGCTGCTGTCCGGACACGAGGGCGGCGCCAACGCGCTCGCCTACGAAGTGGCGCAGCTCACCGGCGGCATCCCGGCCGTCACCACCGCCACCGAGGCCCGCAAGCCGCTGACGCTCGGCATCGGCTGCCGGCGCGGCAAATCGATGGAGGCCATCGGCCGCGCCGTGATGGCCGCGCTGAGCCAGCGTGCGCTGACCGAGGTGCGCGAAGTCGCCACCATCGACCTCAAGGCCGACGAAGCGGGCCTGCTGGCCTTCTGCGCGCGCCACGAACTGCCGCTGCGGGTGATCGCCCAGGCGGATGTCGCCGCGCGCGGCTGGACCGCTGCCCCGTCGGCCTGGGTACGCAAGCACGTCGGCGTCGACGGCGTGTGCGAGCCCTGCGCGCTGATCGCCAGCCCGCGCGGACGGCTGATCGTCCCCAAGACCGCGCTCGACGGCGTCACCGTCGCCGTCGTCGAAGACAACCCTGCATGGAAGGAAACCACCCGATGAGTGGCAAGCTGTATCTGGTGTCGGTCGGACCCGGCACCCGCGAACTGATCCCGCCGATGGTCAAGACGGCGCTGGAGGCCAGCGACACGATCGTCGCCTACGACCTCTACCTGACCTGGATCGCGCCGTGGATCGCCGGCAAGGACATCCGCACCCTGCCGCTCACGCAGGAACGCGGCCGCGCCGAGCTGGCCATCGGCCAAGCGCGCGCCGGACGCACGGTGGCGCTGATCTCCAGCGGCGACATCGGCATCTACGCCATGGCCGCGCTGGCGTTCGAAGCGATGGCCGACGACGACACGTTCGACGTGCAGGTCATTCCCGGCATCACCTCGGCCAATGCCTGCGCGTCGCTGCTGGGCTCGCCGCTGTCGCACGACTTCGCCACGCTGAGCCTGTCCGACCTGCTGTGCCCGTGGGCATGGATCGAAACGCGCGCCCGCCACATCGCCCAGGCCGACCTGGCCGTGGTGCTCTACAACGTGCAGAGCCGCCAGCGGCAGGAAGGCGTCTACCGCATCCTCGACATCCTGCTCGAGCACAAGCGTGCCGAGACGCTCTGCGGCATCGTCCACAACGCCTACCGCGAAGGCCAGGCCACCGAGATCGTCACGCTGGCCGAGCTGCGCACGCGCCGCTTCGACATGCTGACCTCGCTGGTGATCGGCAACCGCTTCACCCGCCGCAAGCGCGGCTGGATCTACACCCCGCGGGGCTACGGCAACTGGGACGACACGCCGGACACCGTCACCGCCGCCGGCCTGCCCGCGCGCGCCGTCTGGGTGTTCTCCGGCACCAGCGACGGCAACGCACTGGCGCGCGAGATCGCCGCCACCGGCCAGGGCGTGGTGGTGTCGAGCGCCAGCGACTACGGCGCCGCGCTGGCCGAACAGCACTGCCCCGGCGTGAGCGTCGTGGCCGGCCGCCTCGGCATCGAGCGCCGCCGCGAACTGCTGCGCGGGAGCGGCGCGCGCGCCATCGTCGATGCGACCCATCCGTATGCGGCCGACATGTCGCGGCAGTTGATCCGGCTTGCGCAAGAACTGGCCTTGCCCTACCTGCGCTACGAGCGGCCGGGCGATGCGCAAGCCGCCCCGGCGCAGCGGGCTGCCTCGATGGAAGACGCCGCGCGCCTGGCGATGCAGCACGGGCAGCGCATCTTCCTGGCCACCGGCTCGAAAGACCTCGCCGCCTTCGTCGGCGCGGACGGCGCCGGCCGCCACGCCTGGTTCGTGCGCGTCGCGCCGGACCCGGCCCACCTGCAGCGCGCCATCGACGCGGGCATTCCGCGCGCACGGCTGGTGGCGATGCAGGGCCCGTTCTCGCAGGCCGCCAACGAAGCGCTGTGGCGCGACTGGAACATCGACTGCGTGGTGACGAAGGACTCGGGCGATGCCGGCGGCTACCAGGCCAAGGCCGCCGCCGCCGCCGCGCTCGGCATCCCGCTGATCGTGGTCGACCGGCCGGCCGTCGACTATCCGGCGGTGGCGCGGGACTTTGCCGGCGTGCTGGCCCAACTCACCGATCTGGGCAATCCGGCCGATCGCAACAACGTCGAGGCCTGAGCCCATGACCCAACGCATTCCCGTGACCGTCTTCACCGGCTTTCTGGGCGCCGGCAAGACCACGCTGCTGGCCAACCTGATCCGCGACAACAAGCAGCGCAGGCTGGCCATCCTCGTCAACGAATTCGGCGAAGTGTCGATCGACGGCGCGCTGCTGCGCGGCGAGGGCGGGCACAGCGGCGCCGAAGTCCACGACCTGTCCAACGGACTGATCGCCTACGACGACGATGCCGACTTCCTGCCGACCATGCAGGCGCTGTGGCAGCGGCGCGGCACGATCGACCACGTGCTGATCGAGACCTCCGGCCTCGCGCTGCCGACGGCCGTGATGGAATGCCTGCAAAGCGAAGCGCTGGCGCCGTACTTCGTGCTGGACGCCACGCTGGCCGTGGTGGACACGCCGCTGCTGCTGTCGGGCGGCTTCGACCCCGCGGCCGCGCGCGACGCCGCCACGCAGACACCCGTCGCCAGCCTGTTCGAGCAGCAGCTCGCCAACGCGGACATCGTCGCGCTCAACAAGATCGATGCCCTCGATGAAGACGCCCAACTCGCCGCCGAGGCGCGCGTGCGTGCGCTGGCGCCTTCGGTGCGCTTCATCGAGCTGGCGTTCGACGCCCGGCTCGACACGCGGCTGACGCTCGGCCTGCGCCTGCACGAACCGGCCGGCACCGCGCATCGGCACTACGGGCCGGTGGCCACCCTGCCGGGGCTCAACCTGCGGCCGCTGGCCAACCAGCGCGTGCTCGACGGCCACAGCCACGGCGGCCTGAGCGCGCACAGCCACGGGCTGGCGACGCACAAGCACTTCCACGAGCGCGATCCGGGCTGGCAGTCGTTCATGATCCGCAGCCACGACACGCAGGACGCCGACACCCTGCGCTACGCCGTCGCCGCCATCACCCGCAGCGAGCCGATCCTGCGCGCCAAGGGCTTTGCCCGCGCCGGCACCGGGCGAGTGCTGATCCAAGCGGTCCGCAACCGGGTGGAAGCCCGCCTGGAGCCGGACGCCGCGCCGCCCAAGCAGGCGCAACTGGTCTTCATCGGCTACCACCCGAGCCGCCCGCGCGTGGCCGAGCAATTGCGCGAGCTGACCGGCACGGACTGGCACTGAGCGCAGCCGCCCCAAGACACCACAAGGACACCGCCATGAAAACCGACCCCGCCGCGCACCAGCGCATGACCGAACGGCGCAAGGCCGGCTTCGAAAAGAAGAAGGCCGCCGCCACCCAGGAAAAAGGCCTGCTGATCGTGCACACCGGCACCGGCAAGGGCAAGAGCAGCGCGGCCTTCGGCATGGGGCTGCGCGTGGTCGGCCACGGCATGCGCCTGGGCGTCGTGCAGTTCATCAAGGGCGCGCTGCACACCGCCGAGCGCGACCTGCTGGGCCGCTTCGACAACTGCGACTTCCTCACCATGGGCGAGGGCTACACCTGGAACACCCAGGACCGCGACGCCGACATCGCCACCGCGCGCAAGGGCTGGGACGAAGCGCGCCGCATGATCGAGCACGGCGCGTACGACATGGTGATCCTCGACGAGCTCAACATCGTGCTCAAGTACGACTACCTGCCGCTCGACGAGGTGCTGGCCGTGTTTGCCGCGCGCCCCGCCGGCCTGCACGTGGTCGTCACCGGCCGCCATGCCCCCGAGGCGCTGCTCGACGCCGCCGACCTGGTGACCGAGATGCGCCTGGTCAAGCACCCCTATCGCGAACAGGGCATCAAGGCCCAGCGCGGCGTGGAGTACTGACGATGACGATGGCCACGCCCGCCGATGCCATCCGGCATTGCCCGGCGCTGTTCCTGTCCGCCCCGGCCTCGCACCAGGGCAAGACCACGCTGACCGCCGGCCTGGCCCGCCACCACCGTAACCAGGGCCGCACGGTGCGCGTGTTCAAGACCGGCCCGGACTATCTCGACCCCTACATCCTCGAGCGCGCCAGCGGCCAGCCCGTGCACTCGCTCGATCTGTGGATGACCGGCGAGGCCGACTGCCGCCAGCGCCTCTACGCGGCGGCCGCCGAATCCGACCTGATCCTGATCGAAGGCGCCATGGGTCTGTTCGACGGCACGCCGTCCAGCGCCGACCTGGCCGAAGCCTTCGGCGTACCGGTGCTGGCGCTGATCGATGCCTCGGCCATGGCGCAGACCTTTGCCGCCATCGCGCACGGGCTGGCGAGCTTCCGCCCGACGCTGCCGTTCTACGGTGTGCTCGCCAACCAAGTGGCCAGCCCGCGCCATGCCGAGCTGCTGACCGCCGCCCTGCCCGCCGGGCTGCGCTGCTTCGGCACCGTCGCGCGCGACGACGCCATGACGCTGCCCGAACGCCACCTGGGTCTGGTCATGGCCCAGGAGATCGACGACCTCGAACGGCGGCTGGAACACGCCGCCGCGCAGATCGCCGCCACGGACCTTGCAACGCTGCCGCCGCCGGTCGCCTTCGCCCCGGCCCGCGACGAGCCGGTGCCGCCCCTGCTGGCCGGCACGCGCATCGCCGTGGCCCGCGACGCGGCGTTCTCGTTTCTCTATCCGGCCAACCTCGAACTGCTGGCCCGGCTGGGCGCGGAACTGCGCTTTTTCTCGCCGCTGGCCGATGCCGCGCTGCCGCAGGCGGACGCGGTCTACCTGCCGGGCGGCTACCCCGAACTGCACCTCCACACGCTGGCCGCCAACCGGGCCATGCAGGCCGCGCTGCGCGCCCACGCCAGCGCCGGCAAGCCGCTGTACGCGGAATGCGGCGGCATGCTGTACCTCGCCGACACGTTGACCGACGCCACGGGCCAGCGCGGCACGATGACCGGCCTCCTCCCCGGCACGGCCACGCTGCACACCCGGCTGGCGGGGCTGGGCCTGCAGTCGGTCGACCTGGGCGACGGCGAGCTGCGCGGCCACACGTTCCACTATTCGAGCCTGGAGACGCCGCTCGCCCCGGCCGCACGCGCCCGCCGTGCCGGCAGCGCCACGCCCGGCGAGGCCGTCTATCGCCACGGCAGCATCGTCGCCAGCTACCTGCACGCCTACTTTCCGTCCAACCCCGTCGCCACTGCCCGCCTGTTCCGGCCATGAACCCTACGTATCGCTATGCCGACGCCGATGTCGCTGCTGTCTACCGCGTCATCCGCGAGCGGCGCGACATGCGCCATTTCCGCCCCGACCCGATCGAGCCCGCGCTGCTGGAGCGCCTGCTGCGGGCCGCCCATCTGGCGCCCAGCGTCGGCTACATGCAGCCCTGGCGCTTCATCCGCATCACCGATGCGGCGCTGCGCGCGCGCATCCATGCGCTGGTCGACGAAGAGCGCCATCTCACCGCCAGGGCGCTCGGCCAGCGGGAAGACGACTTCCTGCGGCTGAAGGTCGAAGGCATTCTCGATTGCGGTGAGGTGCTGGTCGCCGCGCTGATGGACAAGCGCGAGCCGCACATCTTCGGCCGACGCACGCTGCCCGAGATGGACCTCGCCTCGGTCGCCTGCGCGATCCAGAACCTGTGGCTGGCCGCCCGCGCGGAGGGCATCGGCGTGGGCTGGGTCTCGATGTTCGATCCGCAGCAGCTGGGCCGACTGCTGCACCTGCCGGCCGGCGCCCGCCCGGTGGCCGTGCTGTGCCTGGGCCACGTCGATGCGTTCTACGACCGGCCGATGCTGGAGCAGGAAAACTGGGCCGGCCGCCAGCCGCTGGAATCGATGCTGTTCGAGAACCGCTGGCAGGCGGACTGACCCGCCCGCCGGACCGACGGACGGGACGGATCAACCGCCGATGGCATGCAGCGCATCGGCCTGCGCGTGCTGCAGCGCCTGCGCCAGGTCGGCGACCAGGTCATCCGGATCTTCCAGGCCCACATGCAGGCGGATCACCGCACCGCCGCCCGTCCAGCACGCATGGTCGGCCAGCCGCGGCGGCGGCACCACCGTCACCAGGCTCTCGTAGCCGCCCCACGATGCGCCGATGGCGAACAGCCGCAGCGCATCGGCGACGCGCTCGGCGGCGTCCGGCGACGCGCCTTCGAGCACGAACGACACCAGCCCGTTGGCGCCCCGGAAATCGCGCTTCCACAGCGCGTGGCCCGGGTCGTCCGGCAGCGCCGGATGGAACACCGGCCCGACGCCCGGTTGCGCCTGCAGCCATTGCGCCACGCGCAAGCCATTGCGTCCGTGCTGCGCCATGCGCACCGGCAGCGTGCGCACGCCGCGCAAGGCCAGGTAGGCATCGTCCGCGCCGACGGTCAGGCCCAGCACGTCGTGCGCGGCGGCCAGGCGCGCGGCAATCGCCTCGGTGCGGGCAATCACCGCGCCCAGCATCACATCCGAATGGCCGGCAACGTACTTGGTGGCGGCCAGCACCGATACATCGGCACCCGCATCGAGCGGCCGGAACAGAATGCCCGAGGCCCAGGTGTTGTCGGTCGCCAGTACGATCCCGTGCCGGCGCGCCACGCGGGCGATCGCCGGCAGGTCGTAGACCTCGTAGAACAGCGAGCCCGGCGATTCCGTATAGATCAGCCGCGTCTGCGGGCGGATGGCCGCTTCGAGCCCACCGTCGGCCGGATCGGCATACGACAGCTCGATGCCCAGCCGCTGCAGCAGCCCGGCATCCAGCCGGCGCACGGGCGCATACACGCTGTCCGTCACCACCACGTGATCGCCCGGCGACAGCAGCGCCAGGAACGTCAGCGCAATCGCCGACAGGCCGGACGGCACCAGGAACGCACGCACACCGCCTTCCAGCGTGAGCAACGCCTCCTCCAGCGCGCGATGCGTCTGCGAGCCATGGCGGCCGTAGCCCGCGATGTTCTCACCGGCCTGGCGGCGGGCCTGCACGTCGCGCTGGCTGGCGATGCTGGCGTGGCGCACCGTGCTGGCCCGCTCGACGGGCACGTTGACCGGCGCGGTGCCGTCACGAAACGCCGGGCTGCCGGCATGGACGATGCGCGTAGCGAGTGCCTGCGCGGCCGATGCGGTCTCGCGGCTCATGCGACCTCCGCCGCAGCGGGTTGGACCACGGCCGGCGCACCGGGCGCACCGGGCGCAAAGGCCGCGCGCTCCTGCGCGTCGAGCTGCGCCACCAGGCCGGTCTCCCACGCCAGGTAGCCGCGCGCCGCATCGAGATTGCCCTCGTGGCGGTCGTGCACGAAGAACAGGGTATCGATGCGCTCGGCATCCGGGGGCGAATCGGGTGTGGCCACCAGCGGATGGCCGGCAGCATGCCAGGCCGACACGCCACCGGCCAGGCGGTGCACCCCGGCGATGCCCAGCTCGCGCAGGTCGATGGCCGCCAGTGCGCTGAGGGCCGGGTCATCGTCGATCAGCACGACCTCCTTGCCGAACACGCCGCGTAGATAGCCCGCCAGTTGGCGGCGCGTGACCCAGTGCGCCTCGGGAAGATGCGCGGCACGGTACGCCGCGCTGCTGCGCAGGTCGATCACGAGCACCCGGCCGTGCGCGATGGCGCTGCGCAGCGCAGTGGCATCGATCTCCCGCACCGGCGCCGGTACCGATGCCGATGCCTGCGGCACGGGTGCCAGCGCAGCCGCATTCGCCTCCGACAGGCCCCCCTCGAGCACCGCCGCGTCGTGCCCCATCTGGCGCAGCCAACTGACGATCACCGGCGCGCGGATGCCGTCGTCATCGAATACGATCAGCCGCGCGCCGCGCACGCCGACGTACTGGTCGGTCGCCTGCAGCAGTTGGCCGCCCGGCGCATGCGCGGCCCCGGGCAGGCTGCCGCGCGCGAACGCCTCGGCGGTACGCACATCCAGCAGGAAGACCGAACGCCGCCCGGCCTCCCGCTCGGCCCGCACAGCGGCGGCGGACACCGACGGCACCTCGAAGCGGCGCGCCAATCCGGCGGCGTCCTGCTGCGCGCGCCGGCGCACCGGCGCGTCCACCGTTTCCGGATAGCGCCGGCCGGCGCCGTGCTCCAGCGTCAGGCCGTGCAGTTGCCAGCCTTGCGTGCCGTTCTCCAGCGCATACACCGGATTGGGCAGGCCCAGGTTGCGCAGCGTCTGCGCGCCGATGATGCTGCGCGTGCGGCCCGCGCAGTGGATCACCACGGGCGTTTCGTCGTCGGGAATCAGTGCATGCGCACGCAGGGCCAGTTCACCGTTCGGACACGACACCGCGCCCGGAATGGTCATGCGCCGGTACTCGGCCACGGTGCGGCCATCGAGCAGCACATGCGGCTTGCGCGCCCGTTGCCAGGCCACCAGTTCCGCGGCCGCGACGTGCGGCGTGCGATACGCCAGCTCGGCCAGCTCGCCGAACACCTTGGACGGCACATTGACGCCCTTGAACACCGTCAGACCCGCAGCCTGCCATGCAGCCACGCCACCGCGCAGCACGGAAACATCGCCGTAGCCCAGATCGCGCAAGCGGCGTGCCGCCAGCACGGCGAGCGCCCCGCCATCGGCATCGACCACCACCAGCCGCACCGAGCGGCGCGGCGCCAGGCGCGCGGCATCGATCTCCAGGCGGCTGTACGGCACAGGCGTCGCCAGCAACAGATGCCCCTCGCCGAATTCGCCGGCCTCGCGCACGTCGAGCAGCGCGATCTCCGCGCCGTCGTGCAGCCGGTGTTTCAGGGTGGCGGGCTCGATGGAAGGAATGGACATGCCGGCCTCGGTATGCGGAAACGGAACGGCCCATGGTAGGGGCACGCCCCGGGCCGCAGGAACGAAGCGATCCGTCTATCCATATGCGGGATGCTGCGTTGGTGCGGCACAGCCACCGGCCTACACTGGGGCCCCGTCCGCACACCGCAGAAGCGCCATGAGCCTCGCCCAGCAACGCGATACCGCCATCCGCCAGACCCTCGCCGCCATCCGCGCCATCGCCACGCAGGACGGTATCACGCACGCCTCGCTGGCGCGCATCGCCGAACGCCTGCAGGAACTGGCCGCGCAGGAAGCCCTCTTCCCGCTCGATGCCTTCCCGCCGCCCCCGAGCGGCGACGCCGACGCCTCCAGCCGCTACCTGCTGCACCAGGAGGCCGACCAAAGCTTCGCGCTGTACCTGAACGCGATCCACCCCGGCAAGACCACGCCGCCGCACAACCACACCACGTGGGCCGTGATCGTCGCACTCGAAGGCGGAGAGCTGAACCGCGTCTACACCCGCACCGACGACGGCAGCGACCCGGACCGCGCCACGCTGGCCCTGTCGCGCGAGGTGGTGGTGCGGCCCGGCACCCCCATCACCTTCCTCGACGACGACATCCATAGCATCCACGTGGTCGGCGACCGGCCCACGCGCCACTTCCACCTGTACGGCCGCGCGCTGGAGACCCTCACCGGCCGCGTCGGCTTCGACCTGGCCACGGGCCGCGTCCTCAACTACAACCGCAACTACATGCGCCCGACCAGGCAGGCGGCCTAGCGTTTGGCCCGAGGCCCAAGACCCGAGGCCCGGCGGGGCGCAACGCTGCTACCATGGCGGCCATCACCCGATGTGCCGCCCGACATGTCCCGCGTCAAGAACGAAGACGAATTCGAACTCCGCCGAGAGAGTGTGCTCGACACCGCCGCCGAGGCCTTCGCCGCGGACAGCTACGCGAGCGTGTCGATGAACCAAATCGCCGCGGCCTGCGGCGGCTCGAAGTCCCGCCTGTACCACTACTACGAAGGCAAGGAAGCCATCCTGTTCGACCTGCTGGACCGCCACACCCGGCGGCTGGCCGACCTGGTCGAACGCGCCGAGCGCGACGCGCTCCACGCCCGGCTGTCGGCGCGCGCCACGCTGCACCTGCTGATCCGCACCTTCCTCGCTGAATACGCCACCTCGCGCACGCGGCACGTGGCGCTGCTCAACGACGTGAAATACCTGTCGCCCGAACAGCGCGACATCGTGCTGGCACGCGAGCGCGAAGTCGTGGCCGCCGTCGGCCGCCAGCTCGTCGCGGCCTACCCCGACAAGGTCGACGACGCTAACCGCACGCCGGTCACGATGATGGTCTTCGGGATGATGAACTGGACGTTCACGTGGCTGAAGCCGGATGGGCCGCTGTCGTATGAAGGGTATGCGGAGATGGTGATCGAGATGCTGGAGAATGGGTTGGGTGGGGGCAATCCGCAGCCCTAGTCCGCCGGAAGCCGCCATTCGACACTAGCGGCCGGAACACCGACAATGCGAATACCTGCCCCTCGCTAATCTCCATATCCTCAATTACCAAAATGCAGGGACGATGGTATGGTTCCCACCTTGGCGCCACAAGAAGGCACACGCATGTCACCGAGTCACATTGATCTATCCAGACTGCCCAAACCCAGCGAAAGCGACTGTCGGACGACGCGCGAAATCCTGGACCTCGTGGGCGACAAGTGGACTCTCTATGTTGTCGGCCCGCTGAGCGGCGGGTCACGGCGCTTCAATGAACTGAAGCGCGAGATCGAAGGCATCTCCCAGCGGATGCTGACACTGGCGCCGCGTGGGCTGGAGCACGATGGACTGGTGACGCGGACCGTGTTTCCAAGCATTCCTCCGCGCGTGGACTACGCGCTCACGGAGCTGGGCCGGACGCTGCTGGAGCCGGTGACCGCGCTGATCGCCTGGGCGGACGACAACAAACCCGCCATCGCGCAGACGCGCAGACGCTTTGACGAAAAGCCCGATCCGGCCCTGGTGCCATTCCAGGGTGTCATCCATCAGCGGCGTTAAGCGAAGTCGCAAACCGCGCACAAGCGCATCATGATCCGGCTGGCCGACACCGTTCTCGTGCTGCACGCATTGGTCGTCCTGTTCATCGTCGGCGGGTTGATCGCGATCCTGGCGGGTGCCGCGCTCAAGCAAGACTGGGTGCGCAACCGCGCGTTCCGGCTGACGCATCTCGCGGCGATCGGTGTGGTCGCAACGCTGGCGCTGCTTGACGTGCCCTGCCCGCTCACCGTCCTGGAAGATTGGCTGCGCACCGGAGCCGCGGGCCCGCATGGCTTCGTGCAGCGCTGGGTGAGCGCCTGGCTGTATTACGACTTGCCGGCCTGGGTGTTTGCCACGGCCTACGCGGCGTTCCTGCTGGTCGTGGTGGTGACCTGGTGGCGCATTCCGCCGCGCGCGTGAGAAGCATGGGAGGGATCCTGCATGTTGCGCAAGGCGCGTCCCGGCTCCGAGCTGCCTGACGTCCCGGCTTCGGCCCGGCGGCCACCTCCGAGGTGCAGCAGTCACGTAACCGCTCCCGCCGCAACCGCTCCGGATTGCCATCGCGCAGCCCGGCTCGCAGTGCGCCGGCAAGACTTGCCAGCGGGACCCCGCGCGGCTAGGTTGAGGTTAGCGGCTTGAGCGCGTTGCCGGCCTCAAGCTGACGAATCTCCCTCCCCCGCGGAGATGGCTCTGCGAGCTGTTCCGGTCGACAATCCGGAACAGCTCGAATCCCAGTCCCGCTGCGTAAGCGACGAACATGCTGGCCGCCTCTGGTCGTAGTGATGGTTCCGAAGGCAGCAACCAAACCCTGCTGTATTTCGGTTGGCTGACCTTGTTCATCTATCTGGCAACGCCGGCCGGTTACCTGCTGGATATCCAGACGTCGTACCTGCTCAAAAACCAGCTGCATGCGACGGCGACGCAGATCTCGATCTTCCGGCTGGTGACGGGCATCCCGGTGTACATTGCGTTCGCTTTCGGCCTCGCGCGCGATCACTGGAACCCGCTCGGATTACGGGATCGCGGCTTCTTCCTGCTTTTCGCCCCGGCGACCGCGGCGGCGCTCATCTGGATGGCATTTTCAGGGCTCTCATACCAGGGACTGCTCGTCGGGATGCTGCTGGCCATGCTGTCGTCGCGATTCGTCGCCGCAGCCTATCAGGGGCTGATCGCACTGGTGGGCCAGGAGAAGCTCATGTCCGGGCGCCTGAGCGCGCTGTGGAACGTGATCAGCTCCGTCCCGGTCGTTGCGGGAGCGTTCGCTTCCGGGTACATCTCCGACCATCTGGCCCCGCAAGGCGCCTTCTTCCTGGCGGCGGCGGTCACTGTGCTGATTGCCGTGCTGGGGCTCTGGAAGCCCGTGTCCGTCTTCGGCCATCTCTACGAAAAGCCACAAGCCAGGGGCGCGGATTTCGCGGGAAACATCAGGCGGCTGGTGAAACATCGGGCCGTTTATCCAGCGGTCCTGATCTGCTTTCTGTGGAACTTTGCACCCGGGGCCGCCACGCCTCTGCAGTTCTATCTGACCAATGCGCTGCATGCATCGGATTCCGTTTACGCCTACTACAACGGAATCTTTGCCGCCGCGTTCATCCCGACATTTCTGTTGTACGGCTTCCTGTGCAAGACAGTTTCGCTGAACAGGCTGCTGTGGTGGGGAACGCTCATCGCCGTGCCGCAGATGATTCCGCTGGCATTCATTCACTCCGCCAATCTCGCGCTGGTCTTGGCGGCACCGATCGGGCTGATGGGGGGGATCGCCACGGCGGCGTACTTCGACCTCGCGATGCGATCCTGTCCGCCCGGCTTGCAAGGAACCTTGATGATGCTGGTGGATGGCGTTCTGGCGCTCTCGGCGCGTGCCGGTGATCTATTGGGCTCATGGATCTACAACAGCAGCCCAGCGCACGGATTCACGTATTGCGTGATCGCGACGACCGCGGTGTACGCACTGATCCTGCTCTTGATCCCGATGACGCCGAAAACATTGACTGCCACCAGGGATGGAGAGCCCAACCCGGAGGTCGGGGCCGAGGTGCGGAACAAGGCCCCGGAAACTGAGCGTACATAAACGCCCATCACTTGGGCGGAAGCCGCCTGGTTGATGGAGAGGCAGACACTACGAGCAGCGTACATGCAGGCCGCCCCTCGAAGGGCTGGTCATGGCCGACATGGAATCCGTGGGCGAGGAAAGAGGAAAGCGGCCGAAAAGGGTCGGAGCCGCCATGGGAATCAGATCGCCGCAACCCCACGCCCAAGCCCCAAGCCCCAAGCCCCAAGCCCCAAGCCCCATGCCCCATGCCGATGACGCTCCGCCCGCGCGAGCGATTCAAGTCACCGTCGCTCGCTGACGCTTGATTCGCTCGTAGGACTCATCCACGATGATCTCCCCATCCTCCGGCATACCCCGCCTGAAATCTGCCCTCCCGAACGGCTGCGCCATAATTCCCGGCTCGAGCACCGTGCCGGCGCAGTCGATGTGAAGAACGTACCCGGCATCCTTGTGACGCAGCACCGCGAACTCGGTGCACGGGAATGATCGCGCCTGGTTGAACTCGGGGTCGTCTGTGATGGGCTCGTAGTCGTAAAGGTACTGACCATTGAGGTACAGCACTCGGCCATCGGCAAGCTCGATGTAGAAGTGCAAGCCCTCATCTTCGAACGCCTCGACAGCAAACGCGCGCGTGGCCTGGAACCGTTGCCGAACCAGCCGTCCTTTGGCATCAAGCTCCGCGAGGTGTTCGGTCAGCGGTTTCCGGCGAAGGCCCAGGCGATTGAACACATATGCCGCGACCAGCAGCGACCCGAGTATCACCAGCACCTGCAGCGGCCGGGTCCACCACGGCCACCGCTGATCCCGACAGGAAGAGTCGAGCATGCCGATGATGCCAAACCAAAATCCCCATACGAATATGGCGGCGAACAGGACGCGCATTTGAACTGCCCGTTGTGATATCAGCCCGGCAGACGGATATCAAATACTCGATCCCGATGCACAGTGCGGGTGGATGCTGAACAATCCGCACCGCACCATGCAGCCAACACACTCAAGCCTTGGCGACAACGCTGATCTGCAGCGTTTGCGCCCCTGCCGCGATCGCCAGCAAGCGGTCGACGTTCGGGTGCGCACCCGGGCGATTGCGCGCGTCGGCCGTGTGTTCGGCGAACACCGCGAGACCGTGCTCGGCCGCCTTGGCATCGAGCGTGCCGAATGCCTGCCGCAGGTAGTGATACACCGCCAACGAGCCTTGCTTGCCCGGCTGGTTCTCGATGTTCGCCACCACGGCGCCCTTGCCGTCGATCAGATCGATGCGCTCGATGCCGTCGATGGCCGGCAACTGGGCGAGGTTATCCTTGAATACATTGCTCGGTTGAATCACTGAAAACGCTCCGTTTGTTCATCAGGCCGCTTGGGCGGGCCGTATCTTATCCGATCCGATGAAACGCTTTCTCCTGATCGCCGCACTCCATCTCGCCACAGCGCCCCCGGCCCAGGCGGATGCACTCACACCAGGCGCCACGCTTTCGCGCGTCGCTTCCGTGGGCGCGAAACAAGCAATATTCGAGGCCTACGACACACCGCAATGGGACGCGATTGTCCAAGGTATCGCATCGGGCACAAGCGATTGGCTTCGCGTCTATGCGGCGCTGCGCCGTTCGGCGGATGCGGCGGCTGGCGAGGATCTCGGCAACGCCATCTACGACGCGCTTTCGCAGCGGCCTTTTGCCGTCTTGTCCCTGCTCGCCGAAGAAAGCGGCCGCACGCCGCGACAGCTCTGCACCCTCACCTTCGAATCGAAGCGCCCGGCAGGCGGTATCGGCGCCTATCTCGACCGCCTCGACCGGGCGCTCGATCGGGCATCGGGCAAGGCGCAGCGTGAGGTGGCAAGCGCCTGTCGCCTGGGGATCGAGGCGACCAGGAAGGCGTCTGCAGAACGCTGACGCCCGTCGCCGCGGATCACCACGCGCTGCGGCAACAAAACGGCCCCGCGGTTCAACGCCACTCTCCTGCCGATCTCCCGGCCCTGGCAATAGAGGCTCCTTTGCCTCAGCCCCGAGCAACTCAACCCAGGCATTGACCCAGCAACGGTGCCCCCACCTGCCATTGCGTTTTCGCGCATCTCAATTCGCCCATGCCCCACCGGTCAGATGGTGCAACTTCTAGATTCTCTGGTTTATCGGGGCAAAAGCCCCTGCCCAATTCATTGATCAATAAAGGAGACAGGCGTGCGAACGACATCATTCAAGGGAGAACAGCCCCACTCGATACCTTCGGTTCCAACAAAAGAAGGCACATCGCCCCACACACAAACGCTCGATTCGTCAACCAAACCGCCGCTGACGCGAAGTGCCCGCCAGGAGTTGGGTCCGCTGCCGAAATGGTCGCGCCGCGAGCAAGGCGGCAGCATCGAGCATGAAAGCAGCCGGCTCTTTTCGGGGCCCTTGTCGGCAAATGTCTCCGCCCGCATCGACTCGGCCCGCGAGATCGGCCAGAGCCAGCGCTCGCTTGGCAACTCCAGCCACTACCTCTCCGCCATCGGTGACGCATCACCAAATCGCTCCCGACCCACGATGGGCTGCCCGTATCGCACACCATCGATATTCCGCCGCTGGTGCCGCTGGTCCCTGCCGGCCGGGCAACAGGCGGGGCAGCGCTCACCGAAAGCGAGCAGTTCAATGCCAAGCTCGCCTCGGTCATGCAGCAGTTTCTCGTCAGCGGGGCGAGCTGGGGCGTCACACGCAAGCTGTTCCAGGCGTTCGCGCCGGCACTCGGCCAGTTGATCGGCAGCAGGGGCCATGCGGTGGCCGGGAGCATCTACGGACAAATGGTGGGCTCGGTGCTCGGCAACATGCTCGGCGGCGCAACGCTGGGGGCCGCGCATTACACGACCGAGCACGGCGTCAAGCAACTGCGCACCGCGATCGGCCGCGGGAGCGAGTTCGCGCCCTCCGTGTCGAGCGAGGCGATGAAGCAGGCGATCTTCAACGGCACGTTCGCGACCTTCATGGCCTGCAAGGGGATCGCCAAGACCGCAACGCCGTCCCAGGGCAGCGGCATGAAGGATACCGGCATGGCCTACGCCCTGGACATCGCATTCTCCGCCTTCGGCGGTGCCGCCGCCGAGAGCATCACGCAGATGCTCGCCAAGGGCTTCAGCAAGATCAAGACGGACTGGTCGTGGGATGAGCTCAAGTCTCGCGTGGCCGGCGGGCGGGCTGCCGGTACGGTCAGCGCCCTGGGCGACGTGAACGCGAACATCACCGAGCCGAACGCGGACGTCCAGGGCGGGAAATGGGCCGTGGCCGGGCTGGGCGGCGCGATCAACAGCGTGATGGCGCTGTCGTCATGGTTCCTGGTGCGGAGGGTCGCGACCGACCATCTCAAGGAGCGCGCGTCCCGGGCGAAGCAAGCGGCCTCACCATCGGCGCTCTCGGCAACGCCCCAGACCGAGATGCAGCAATTCCGTATGCACGTCGATCGCGCCGGGGAGCTCACACTGGTGGGCGATATGGTGAACGTCGTTCAAGCAAGCGAGCGGCTACGCGCGCCGACCGCCGCGTAAGAGGCCATCGAAGAGGCCATCGCCGCGCGCCGCACGCCGTCCATCACCGGCCCTCCCGATCCCACGACCAGGATCGGGACGGCACAACCGGCCGGGCCGTGCGCGCGCCCTAGCGTTCGTCATAGCTGACCACGACGCGCTGCGTCAGCGGTCTGGCCTGGCAGGTCAGCACAAACCCCTGCCGGATCTCCCAATCCTCCAGCGTGAAGTTCTTCTCCATCTCCACCCGCCCCTCCAGCACCTTGGCGCGGCACGTGCAGCACACCCCGCCCTTGCAGGCGTAGGGCAGGTCGAGCCCGGCGGCCAGGGCGCTGTCCAGCACCTTGGCGTCGCCCGCCATCGGCACGGGGTGCGACTTGCCGTCGAGCACCACCGTCAGCGCCACCTCGCCCGCGACGGCGCCCGGCCGGCGCGGCCTGGCGCAGGCATCGCCCACCGGCACGCCGAAGCGCTCGGCATGCACGCGCTCGCGCGGCACGCCGCGCTCCAGCAGCGCCGCCTCCACCGCATCGATCATGGTGGACGGGCCGCAGACGAAGGCCGCATCGATCTCGTCGGGCGGGATCAGCGTGTCGAGGAAGGCACGCGCCTTGTCGCCGTCGAGCCGGCCGTTGAACAGCGCGATCTCCTGCGGCTGGCGCGACAGCACGTGATACAGCGCGAAGCGGTCGAGGTAGCGGTCCTTCAGGTCTTCCAGCGCCTCGGCAAAGATGATGCTGTCCACCGTGCGGTTGCCGTAGACCAGCGTGAACCGGCTGTGCGGCTCGGCGGCCAGCGTGGTCTTGATCAGCGACAGGACGGGCGTGATGCCGCTGCCGGCAGCGAACGCGACATAGTGGCGTGCGCTCTCGGCGGCCAGCGGCACGTAGAAGCGGCCGTCGGGCGGCAGCACGTCCAGCGTCTGGCCGACGCGGATGCGGTCGTGCAGGTGATTGGAGAACACGCCGGCGTCCACGCGCTTGACGGCCACGCGCAGCTCGCCATGCGCGTCGTAGTCCTGGACCGCGCAGCAGATCGAATACGAGCGCCGCAACTCGCCTTGCCCGGCCTCGCCCGACGGCACGCGCAGCGTCAGGAACTGCCCCTGCGTGAAGCGGTACGCGTCGCGCAGGTCGTCCGGCACGTCGAAGCGCAGCGAGATGGTATCGGCCGTCTCGCTGCGGACCTCCGCCACGCGCAGGGGATGGAATTGCGGTGTCACGATCCGCGGCCTCGTCAATACGGCTTGAAGTAGCCGAACGATTCGCTGCACGCGCGGCAGCGGTAGACCGCCTGGCAGGCCGTGGCCCCGAAGGCGGAGACCCGCTCCGAGTCGAACGAGCCGCACCGCGGGCAGGCCACCCGCTCCGCTTCCTCCGGCCGGACCAGCCCGATCGGGCACGCTGCGTTGTGCGCGCCCCGCCTCGCCGGCGGGGCGATGCCGAAGTCGAGCAGTTTGCGGCGGCCGTCCTCGCTGATCCAATCCGTCGTCCATGCCGGCGACAGGACGGTCTCCACGCGGAACGCGCCCACATCGGCCGAGCGCAGCGCGCGCGACACATCGTCTGCAATCTGGCTCATGGCGGGGCAACCGCAGTACGTGGGGGTGATGGTCGCCACCAGCACGTGATGCTCGTCGATGCACAGTTCGCGCAGGATGCCCAGCTCGGCGAGCGTGACGACGGGAATCTCCGGATCCGTCACCGCCTCCAGCGCCGCCACGGCGCGCGCCAGGCGGGCCGCATCGGCCTGCGGATCACGAGGACCGGTGGAAAACGGATGTGTGGTTACCATGATGCCCCTGGAAACTGGCGGGCCAGTCCCTGCATTTCCGCCAGCAGGTAGCCCATGTGTTCGGAATGGATGCCGTGCTTGCCGGTGCTGACGTAGGGTCCGGCCTCCGGCCAGGTCAGCGTGGCCTCGTCGAGCGCGTCGCGCACGGTGGCCTCCCACGCGCTGCGCACCTGGACCGGCCGCACGCCGATGCCAGCATCGGCCACGGTATCCTCGACCGCGTCGGGCGCGAAGAACTCGTTGGTGTAGGGCATCAGCCAATCGAGCGCGGCCTGCGCGCGGGCATGCGACTCCGCGGTGCCGTCGCCGAAGCGCACCAGCCAATCGCGCGTGTGCGCCAGGTGGTAGCGCATCTCCTTGACCGACTTGGCGGCGATGGCGGCGAGCCCGGCATCGGCGGAGTCGGCCAGCGCTTCCCACAGCGGCACCATCAGCGCGGCATAGAGGAAGTGGCGCACGATGGTGACCGCATAGTCGCGGCGGCTGGCGGCCGTGCCGCACAGCGGGCCGGCGTGCGGCAGCTCCAGCAGCGTGTAGTTGCGGAAGGCGGGCTCGTCGCGCCAATAGGCGTAGTCGTCCTCGCTGCGCGGCGTGCCGGTCAGCGCGCCTTCGAGCCGGCCGGCGTGCGTGTAGAGCAGCCGGGCCTGGCCGATCAGGTCCAGGCTCAGGTTGGACAGCGCGATGTCCTCCTCCAGCACGGGGCCGTGGCCGGTCCATTCGGCATTGCGCTGGCCAAGGATGAGCGCGCTATCGGCCAACCGCAGCACGTAACGCAGATGGGCATCGTTGGTGGACGTGGGCTGCATCGCCGTCGCTCACATGTGGTTGACTTCGTCCGGCAGCCGGTAGAACGTCGGGTGCCGGTAAATTTTGTCGGCCATCGGGTCGAACAGCATCGGCTTGTCGTCGGGCTCGCTGGCGGTGATGGCGGCCGACGGCACGACCCAGATCGAGATGCCCTCCTGCCGGCGCGTGTAGACGTCGCGCGCCATCTGCAGTGCCTGCCGGGCATCGGCCGCGTGCAGGCTGCCGCAGTGCTTGTGCTCCAGGCCCTGCTTGCTGCGGATGAACACCTCCCACAGCGGCCATTCGTGTCGATCCATCGCGGGCTCCTTCAGGCGGCCGGTGTGTCCGAAGTGGCCGAAGCCGCGTTGCGCGCCACGCGTTTGCGGGCATGGGCGAGCGCGGCTTCACGCACCCATTCGCCTTCGTCGTGCGCGCGTGTGCGCGTGGCGAGGCGTTCGCGGTTGCACGGCCCATGGCCGTCCAGCACGCGCTTGAACTCGGTCCAGTCCAGCGGCGAGAAATCGTAGTGGCCACGCTCGGCGTTCCACCGCAGGCCGGGGTCGGGCAGCGTCACGCCCAGCACGCGCGCCTGCTCGACGGCGGCATCGACGAAGCGCTGGCGCAGGTCGTCGTTGGAAATGCGCTTGATGCCCCAGGCCATGGTCTGCGCGCTGTTGGGCGAGGCGTTGTCGGGCGGGCCGAACATCATCAGCACCGGGAACCACCAGCGGTCGACGGCGTCCTGCACCATGTCGCGCTGGGCCTGGGTGCCGCGCATCATGGTCAGCAGCGATTCGAAGCCCTGGCGCTGGTGGAACGACTCCTCCTTGCAGATGCGGATCATGGCGCGCGCATACGGCCCATACGAGCACCGGCACAGCGGCACCTGGTTCATGATGGCCGCACCGTCCACCAGCCAGCCGATCACGCCCACGTCCGCCCACGCCAGCGTCGGGTAATTGAAGATGGTCGAATACTTGGCGCGCCCCGCGTGCAGCGCATCGATCATCTCGTCGCGGGAACTGTCGAGCGTTTCCGCGGCGCCGTACAGATAGAGGCCGTGGCCGGCTTCGTCCTGCACCTTGGCCAGCAGGATCGCCTTGCGCTTGAGCGACGGCGCCCGGCTGATCCAGTTGCCTTCGGGCAGCATGCCGACCACCTCGGAGTGCGCGTGCTGCGAAATCTGCCGCAGCAGCGTCTTGCGATACGGCGCGGGCATCCAGTCCTGCGGCTCGATCTTCTGGTCGGCGGCGATGCGGGCATCGAAGCGCGCCTGCAGCGCAGCCTCGTCCGGGCCGGCGGCGGCGGCCGGTCCCTGGTCGGTGGGCACGCCGCCGGGCAGGTCCAGGCTCTGGGTGTACATGTCTCCTCCACCACAATCGATCGATGTGCTTGCGGCGCCATGCGGCTCCGCGCCGGGGATGGATCGATTATAAATCGTCCGACCGGTCGGTCAATAGATGCACTCCGTCAGAAATGCGCTGGAAAGCATGCCCAATCAAGCACCCGCGCACGGGCAGGCCCCGACCGCTGCGTCGGCAATCCGCACGCCGCCGTGAGCACCGGCACGACTTCCACATGACTCCGCGCAATCCCGCCAATGTCATCGTCCGCTCGCGTGTCGATCGGTTTTATTGGCCACGCTGAATATCCGGACTTCAAGCACGCTTCACCCGCGCATTCAGGATTCACCACACTCGCGCAACATCCTCCACGGAGCACCGGAAGCAGGCGTTATTTCAAAAATCCGATGCATTCATTTTCCCATCAATCTCAAAAAAACTCTCCCCGCCAATCATTGGAAAAACGCTCTCCTATATTGCAATCCCATCCAATTCAGGAGAAATACCGGTGTTGATATCAAAAATATTAAGAACAGCACTAATAATTTCACTATCCGGAGGATTTTCAGCCGACCTGATGGCCCAGGCCGATGCATCACCATCGAAACCGGAGGGCTCACCGCTTGCCAATATCGATGGCATGCCGTCCGGCCTGCCGCCCAAAGCCAAAGCTGAAGGCAACACCGCCAAGCTGGATGGGGCATTGATCCGCCTGCGGCAGAACACCGCCGCACTGCACGCGAGGTCCACCTCCGGCATCGAAAGCTCGGCGGTGGCCCGCCCCGGCAACTGCGTCAACGTCGACATCGTCGTGCAAGGGGATGCCCCGCAGACTGCCGCCCGACTCGAGCGCCTGGGTTTGCAGGACACCGCGGTGTACGGGAACTACATCAGCGGTTGCCTGCCCGTCGCGAGCCTCGACGAGGCCGCCGCCATTGCGCAAATCCGGCGGATCGGCAAGGTGGCAAGATTCACGCACGCCGGCGTGGTCCAGGGACAGGGCGACTACGCCCAACTAAGCCGCTCGCTGCGGCAAACGGCCAAGCGCCTCGGGCTCGACCTGAGCGGGAAAGGGATTACCGTCGGCGTGCTTTCCGATTCGTTCAACTGCAATAGCGAGCGTAACCAGGACGCACGCTACGTTGCGAAGAACGGCCGCCAGGACACGATGGAGGACGACATTGCCCGGGGCGACCTGCCCGGCAACGGCCGCATCCGGATCCTGAGGGAACTGCGCAACTGCAACGACGGTGCGGACGAAGGCCGCGCCTTGGCGGAGATCATCCACGACGTGGCCCCCGGGGCGGACATTGCGTTCTACACCGCATTCGGCGGGCAGGCCGACTTCGCGCAGGGCATCGAAGCGCTGGCGCTGCCGAAGAACCAGTCCACCGCCAAGGGGGTGCCCGGCGGCGGCGCGCAAGTCATCGTCGATGACGTCGGGTATTTCGAGGAGCCCGCCTTTCAGTCCGGCATCATCGGCGTGGCAGTCGACAATGTGGTCAAGCATCGCGGGGTCGCGTACTTCGCTTCCGCCGGCAACGATAGCGCGAACCTCTCCCCCGTCACCTACGTCAACAATGCCGCGCGCTTTGCCGACCAGCCGGCCGATCCAAGCGGCACGGGAACGCCCGGACGTCTGCTGAACTTCGATCCCTCGGGGGCCAGTCAGGTGGTCTCGCTTCCGGTGCGGGCGCTGCGCCGGATCGAGGACACGCCATTCTGGCGGTTCCAGGTCCAGCTCTACTGGGATCAGCCATTCGACAACAGCGTCAGCTCGCTCCAGGTCTGCCTGGCCGACAAGAACGGCAAGCCGTTCAAGACCGTGATCGACGGCCAGCCGTACCCCAGTTGCACCGACGCATCGGTGATCGGTCAGCAGGCCATTGCGTGGGCAACGCTGCTGGGGACCGAGGCGGAGGCTACGCTGCAGGTCCGGTTGCTGGATGGCGTTGCGCCACAGCGGCTTCGGCTGCGTACCAGCCGGACCGTCATCGGCCGGTTTGGTACGGCGGACGCGGCCATCAACGGGCATCGCCTGTCGCCCAACGCGTTCGCGACCGGCGCCGCCAACTACCTGGCGACACCGATGTGCGATCCGTCGCTCAAGACCGCGCAGCTCGAGAGCTACTCCTCGCACGGCGGCGGCCTGATGCTGTTCGACAATGACGGCCGCGCGCTGGCTCGCCCGGTGCTCGACGGCAAGCCGGATATTGTCGGCCCCGATGGTGCCAGCTCAGTGTTTTTCGGCCGCCAGGCCAAGGACGGGGACCGGGGCTTCGGCGTCTACAACCTGAACTGCCGCTACGATCCCGCGTACCCCAATCAGTTCTTCGGCACATCAGCCTCGGCGCCGCACCTGGCTGCCGTGGCGGCATTGATGCGCCAGGCGGTGCCACGGGCCACGCCGGCGCAGGTCTATGACGCCTTGCGCAAGACCGCCGTGGACATGGGCCCGCCCGGCCGCGACAACGCCACCGGCCCCGGCTTCGTCCAGCCCGAACGCGCCCTGCACGAACTGGTCCGGCAAGCATTCGGCCGGCCTGGCGCCTTCGCCCCATCGGGACAATGAGCCTGACCACCACCCGGCCCCCGGGAGACTGATCTCCCGGCTTGACCGGCCCGGTGTGCCGGCCCCGGGCCAGCCCGCAGGGCCGGACATCGCCGGGGTGGGCCGTCCGCGCCAACCCTCATTGCGCCCGCCCCGGCTTCACTCGCGCGCCGGTCACGTAGCTGGATGGGCGCGGCACCACGGCCCCAACACCTGGGGCCAACGTGTCACCGAACAAGAATGCTTTCCCCGGGACTGGCGGACCGATTGACCTGGAAACATTTTTCTGGATAACCGACCAATTGCGACAGCATTGAAAAAATGATTTGAAATAGGTGACCGCACCTAATTTCAAAATCACTTCGACCACGCAAAAGACGGGGAAATTTACAACCAAACCAGACCACCATCCCACTCCGCAGCCACCGCATTTCCAAAAAAATCACCGGCCTCTGATTTCCGGAAATTCAATTTCCTTGAAAACGGATAAAAGCTGAATAGAATCATCAATCCTTTTATCACCAGCGCAAGATGATGCGTCCTCCTGGGACAGGTACACACCCCTGCCGTTCATGGCTGGCGTGCCATGCATCCCGCGCTCATTTCACACAGGAGCCTTATATGAACATGCTGCAACTCCCTCATGCATTCCACCGTGCGGGCCGGGCCGTTCTTGTTGCGGGCGGCCTCCTGGCGATCGGGCTGTCGGCATCGGGGCAAGCCGTTGCGCAGGCCATCACTGTTCCGGCTGGCTACGTCTATCGGGATCACATCGTGGCCAATGCAAGCGGACACTGCGTCAGCATCGACTTCAAGCTGCAATCCGGGGCAACCGAGACGCGGCAATTCGTGGACGATTCCTACGTCGCACTGGAAGCCAAGAAGCTCGGCGTGCACTACAAGAAGGCCAATGTCACGTTTTACAAAAGCCCAACCCAGTGCACCGGGGAAGTGCTCAAGACCACGCCCGACGTGGACGTCAGCCATAAATTCATCGTGTTTTCCACGGACGACGCTTCGTAAGCGTTCACAGGCACCGGTGATCTGATCTGGACCCGCAAGCCAATCAGGCCATGCGCGATGCCGGCGCCGTCCAAGGGCACCGGCATCGCTAAGCGGCACGCCACGTGTACTGCGCGGACCGGCTCGACGCACCTGAGCCCGGTTGAAGCCCCCGCGGATCACCGCCCTCACATCGGCTTGGGCGCAATCACCATCCACATCACGCCGAAGCGGTCGACCAGCATGCCGAACTTCTTGGCGAAAAAGGTCTCCGCCAGCGGCATCGACACTTGGCCGCCGTCGCCGAGCGCCTTGAAGGTGCGCTCGGCCTCGGCTTCGTCCGCCACGTCGATGGACAACGAGAACCCCTTGAACTCGGCCTTGCCCGACGCCATGCCGTCGGAGGACATCACCAGGGTATCGCCGATGCGGAAGGCGGCGTGCATAACCTTGTCGCCCGGCGGCACCACGCCGCCGCACTGCTCGGCCTTGGGCTCGGCACCCGGGGGCGCTTCCTTGTAGCGCATGAGCATGTCGACTTTCGCGCCGAGCGTCTTCTTGTAGAACTCCAGCGCCTCTTCGCAACGGCCTTCGAAAAACAGATAGGGTTGGACTAGCATCACAGCTCCTTGGTCGTACACAGAACAAGAACAGCGATGGCCGCGTGGCTGCGGCTCTTGTGGGGAAAGTGCGATGTCGGGAAACGCCGGCGATCAGGTGGCGATGGACTCGGGAACCGGCATCGGCACCGAGGCATGTTCATGCACCACCAGCCACCGGCCGTCGATCTTGCGCCAGCACACGGTGGCGCGCGTCTGCGCATCGTGCTTCGCGCCGTCGCGATACCGCGCGCGCAGCCGGTTCACGCTGAAGCAGCAGGCCAGATCGGCGCCGACCACCAGGTGCAGGTCGACGAACTGGAAATCGGCCGGGCCCTCCAGAACGTCGAACCAGTCCTGCCAGTTGCGGCGATAGGACTCGGCGCCTTTGACGAACAGCGGCGGCATCACATCGAACACCACCACATCCGGCGCGTAGTGGCGCATCACCGCGTTCACGTCCTTGGCGCGGACGGCCTCGGCCCATTCCTGGATCAGCGCGCGAAGCTGGGCCTCGTCGTCCGTCGCGGTCTTCACATCCGCCATGTCCACCATGTCGGCCTCCGGAAAAAAAGCTTGGCAAAGCACATTGCCAGCGACTACGGTGTAATTGTGAACACTGTCCACAAACCATAGCAGACAGACCGGACCGTGTCCATGTGGAGAACGTATGCCCCAGGAAACACCCCTTCCGCCCGTGCGGACCACCTACCGGCATGGCGACCTGCGCCGCGCGCTGCTCGATGCCGGCGTGGCCCTGGCGCGGGCCGGCGGCCCCGATGCGATCGTGCTGCGCGAAGCCACCCGGCGCGCCGGCGTCGCCCCGAATGCGGCCTACCGGCACTTTGCCGACCGGGCTGACCTGCTGCAAGCGGTGCGCGCGGCCGCACTCGCGGCGCTGGCCCGCGCAATGGAGGCCGAACTGGCGCGGATCGACCCCGCCCTGCCTGAAGCCGACCAGGCGCGCGCCGCGCTGCGTGCGATCGGCGTGGGCTACCTGCGCTTCGCGCAACGGGAGACCGGCCTGTTCCGCACCGCATTCGCCGTGCCCGACGAAGTGGAGCGCGACGACGACCCGGACAAGGCCGGCGACAGTGGACTCAACCCGTTCCAGTTGCTGAGTGCCGCGCTCGACCGGATGACGGCGGCCGGCGTCCTGCCCGCCGGGCGCCGGCCGGGCGCCGAATACCTGGCTTGGTCCGCCGTGCACGGCCTGGCGCTGCTGATCATCGACGGTCCGCTGCGCGGCCGGCCGCCCGAGCAGACCGGCGCCATCGCATTGCGTGTGGTGGAAATGGTAGAGAACGGCCTGTAGGCGAGGTGGCCCGCGTCGACGTCCAACGTCATGCGCAGCGCCTCGTTCGCCGGTGTGGCGTTCGATGCAACGATGCCGGCCTCACCCGCGCGCCGCCGATCCGGTGGCCACGCGCTCCGCATCCGCCGCCGGCGAGCATCGACCCGCCACGCGACGCGCGAACACCGGAAGCATGGAAAGGAAAGGCGTGATCGACCACGCCGTGTGGAACGCCGCGCACGCGCGCTTCATCGTGCAACTGGCGAGCGCCGGACTGGGCCGGCTGTGGCTGTTTGTTCAAAGACGTCCCGCCCGCGCTGTCGCGCCGGATCGGCGATGACGGCCTCCATGCGGTGGCCTCGCGCAAGCACATCCGCGCGCTGTCGGGCGGCGTCGACAAGACCGCGCATGCGCCCGGCACGCTGCGGCAGAAACGGTTCGGCGGCGGCGCGAGGCTGCCGGACCCTTATCCGGGCGCACGCTACCGCCGCACCGGCACGCCTCAGCCCAACGCCGCGACGATCGCCTGAGCCAGCTCGTTGGCCTCGAACTTGGCCACGTAGCCGTTGGCGCCCACGCGGCGCACATGGTCTTCGTTGGCCGAGCCCGACAGCGAGGAATGAATCACCACCGGAATCGACTGGAACGCCGGCTCGGATTTAATCTTGCGCGTGAGCGTGAAGCCGTCCATCTCGGGCATTTCCAGGTCGGTCAGCACCAGCGCGATCTTGTCGCGCACGGTCTTGCCCTCGCGCGCGGCATCGCGGGCGATGTTCTGCAGCGTGTCCCACGCTTCCTGGCCGCTCTTGGTCATTACAAAGGGGGTCCCCATCGCATCCAGGCCGTTGGCGATCAGCGAGCGGGCCAGACCGGAATCGTCGGCCACCAGCAGCTTCGCACCCGGCGGCAGCTTGATCGAACGGCCGTCGCTGTCGGGGGCCAGGTCGGTGTGGCGGGTCGGGAACACATCCACCAGGATCTGCTCGACATCGATCACCTGCGCCAGGCGCGAATTGTCGGCATTGCCGTCCAGGCGCGCGAGGCTGGTGATGTTGGCGCTGCCCACGCTCGCCTCGGCCGGAAAGATCTGGCTCCACTCCAGGCGCACGATCTCATCCACCTCTTCCACCGCAAAGCCTTGCGTGGTGCGCGCGTATTCGGTGATCAGCAGGATGTTGGCATTGCCATTCTTGCAGCCGATCACGCTGGCCAAGTCGATCACCGGGATGATCTGGCCGCGGACATTCACGGCCCCCAGGATATGGGCGCCGGAATCCGCCACGTGCGTCACGGGCGGCATGACCATGATCTCGCGCACCTTGAACACGTTGATGCCGAACAGCTCCCGCTGGCTCGAACGCTGCGATTCGCCCAGGCGGAACAGCAGCAGTTCAAATCGGTTGTTGTTCGTCAGATTGGTCCGCTCATCGACTTCCTGCTGCGACATCGCCTTCCCCCGTTTGGCACGTTGTGTAGCGGTAAACGGCATGGCGGAGCGCAACTTGAAGCGGTTTGTGGATGTGCGCGATGAGCCATTCAGGTGGGGCGCGACAAGCCGGTCATCCGGGCAGCCTGATGCTTCACTGCGATCCCGTCCGGCGGCCCCCCCCTCACTGGTTTGCGAAGCTTCTCAAACGTGATGACACAACCGGTTAGACCAGCGTTCCGGGAGCCTGTACTTTCTGTCGGCTGAGCGATCAAGTCGAACTGCTGCTAAGGACGGAGCGCGCGAATCTCATCAAGGCTGCGGGCATGTGCGGTGCTGCCCACCAGCAAGCCGAATACATGTGTGCAGACCGTTGTAAATCACCAAAGAAAGCTTGCAAAAGGCGTCGGGTCCATACATGCAGGAAGTGGATGCGCAGCATCGCCTCGATTGGAAACGGTTTGCGCCCTGTCGCCTTGACCGGCGCGTGCGGCCCGATCAACCCCAAGAACGCCTGCCACGGCACCACGCGCTCCATCTCGTCCAGAAATATCTGCTTGCGCGTGCGTCGGTTGCTCAGGTCCAGTCCAAGGTCGCTTTGTTTCATCGGCTTATCAACGTTCGGGAATCCTTCTCTGACTGCTACGACTGACGGAAGTTTTGAACACCATCCCTAGCGGCCGCATTCTGCGCAGCTCCGAAGGCCCGGCGCCTCCGCCCCGCACCTCTTCCAGTTCTAGAACGTCGCTTCGCTGATACCCAGCTTGCGGCACACCTCTTCGACCTTCGTGCCCAGCTCCGCTTGCTTGAGCGCGAACGCGATCTGCATCTCGGTGAACTTGCTCGTCTTCATGGCATGTCTTCCATTTCAAATCGTGAAAATCATGCCGGATTCTCTACTTCTCAGCTGTATTGTTTCTTGGTGTAGGGTCAATAGGGGCAGGACCACTGGAAGATTTTTTAGCAGCCTGATGGGGCCCGCACTAACATGTTTGAAGCCTGTTTCCGAGTTGAAGCACGATGCCATCTTGCGAAGCGTTAGATGTAATCTAAATACCCCCGGAGGGATACATGCCCGTGCGGAAGATCCACGTCGGCTTTACTTCCCACGCCTGTAGCTACCACGACGATTATGACCGTCTGACGCAAATTTCCGAGGCTTCACCAAATTTCAATTTTTGCAATTCTTCCATGCCCGACAACACCCCATAGTCATTTTTTCACAAATCAAATCTTAAGGCTGATCAACCCCTGTGACCGGCGTTGTTACATAAATTGAATTTTTCTGACGGCAACCGCCTGAACAAATCAGGCAATATGTATGCACCACCAACAACACCCTGATGGATCATCGGCGCCGCGCATATATGGTCAATCCTGGCGTTCATCGCAAGATGGACTCTGCGCCGGATGCGCCGCTTGCTCGAATCCAATATTGCAAATTTAATTAACCAACTCATTAAATTCAACTTAACTATCCGCATCGCAGACTTTCACTCAACCCAAGCAGCACCACAGAGAAAGAAAGGTAAACATTTTGAAATATCACAAAAAAATCTTCAAATCCATTGAACATTTGATAGGTGCCTCACTCCTAGCTGGAGGCATGCTGTCAGCCCCGGCTGCCCACGCTGAAGCCCGCGTCGATAACCCATTTGTTGGCGCAACCGCTTATGTGAACCCGGATTACGCAAAAGCAGTTGACTCTTCAATTGCGAAGGTAAAGAATGCCTCGTTGAAGTCAAAAATGGCAATCGTGAAGTCATACCCTACATCGGTCTGGCTTGATAGCATTGGATCGATAGGTGGTGGCGCTAAGAATTCAGGTCGCCTTGGCCTAATAGCTCATTTGGATGCCGCATTGGCACAAAAAAAGGCGAACAAGCCCATTACAGCAAGCTTTGTTATTTATGACATACCTGGACGCGATTGCCATGCGCTAGCCTCCAATGGCGAACTCCCCTTAACCCCAGAAGGTCTGCAGCGCTACAAAAAAGAATACATTGATGTGATTGCCAGCATCTTTTCAAATCCAAAATACAAAGATATCCGCATCGTTAATATTATTGAGCCGGATAGCCTACCCAACCTCGTAACCAATCTAAGTGATAGTCGCTGCGCCAACGCAAAATACACAGGCATTTATGAAGACGGCATTAAATATGCACTTAACAAATTTTCAAGCATAAAAAATTTGTACAACTACATGGATATCGCCCACTCCGGCTGGTTAGGATGGGACAACAACCGGTCGGCAGCAATTCTTCTATACACACAGTTAGTTCAAGGAACCACAGCAGGTTTTGCCAGTGTAAACGGCTTTGCCACCGACACAGCAAACGTGACACCATTAGTTGAGCCAAATCTCCCCAACCCTGACCTGAATGTGGGTGGACAACCCATTAGATCATCCAAATTCTACGAATGGAATCGTTACTTCGGAGAAATTGATTTTACAGAAGCCCTGTATAAAGAATTTGTTGCTGCAGGCTGGCCATCCAATATTGGATTCATAGTTGATACCGGCCGCAACGGATGGGGTGGGACTCAACGCCCAACTGCCGCCATCGGAAACGATGTCAATACTTATGTAAACTCTGGGCGTGTAGATCGTCGGATACACCGTGGTAACTGGTGCAATCAGGCCGGAGCAGGTATAGGCCTGCCCCCAGCCGCGGCGCCGGGCGGTCATCTAGATGCCGTCTTGTGGATTAAACCTCCAGGTGAATCAGATGGTTCCAGCAGACTTATCCAGAACAATCAGGGCAAAGGTTTTGACAAGATGTGCGATCCCAACTTTATAACAGCAGATGGCGTGTTAACAGGTGCATTGCCCAATGCCCCAATCGCTGGAGAATGGTTCCATGACCAGTTTGTCATGCTAATTACTAACGCTTATCCTGCTATAAGCGGCTCCACTTCCGCACTGACGGCCAGTTCCACACCGGCTGCGGCTTCAAGCGGCAATATTTCCACTCGTGTCATCACGGACAACGAGTCGAACGCAGGTTCCTGCGAGCGCGTCCAGGTGACGAATACCGCCAGCAGCCCCAGCACGTGGGCTGTCACGCTTCAGATCAAGGGACAAGTCCAGAGCCTCTGGAGTGCAAATTGGTCACAGAACGGTGACACCCTCACCGCTTCCGGCATGGACGGGAACAAGACGCTTGCGCCGAATGGGGTGGCCGAATTCGGTTTTTGCACGGCCTATTGAGGCGTATTTGAGATTTCCCGGAAATTGCGTTTTGCATCGGCGTTGTTGCATCAATCTGTTCGTCGCGCGGCTTGCTGACGTTGACGCGCGACGGTCAGGGCAAACAGCGCCGATGCGATGGTCACATCCCTCACGGACGTAACGTCGCCGTTCGAACCTTCGCGTTCGATTGTTAGATGAGACCCTCGTCAGCGAATTCCACATGGGCCAGCAGGCCGCGCGGACATCAGCGTGCGGCCTGACCTCTCATCCAACATGCCAAACAGCTTGCCATCCGGGATGGCGTCCACATGAGCCACGCTAAATTGGCAAGGCCGAAGTCAGCTTGAATCGCCCCGGGATTCGAGGAGGCTCCAACTCTTGAGAGAATGGAGCCATGAACAAGACAAACAAGTTCTCACCCGAGGTGCGCGAGCGCGCCGTGCGCATGGTGCAGGAGCACCGAGGCGAGTATCCGTCGCTCTGGGCGACCGTTGAATCCATCGCACCCAAGATTGGCTGCGTACCGCAGACGCTGCTGGACTGGGTCAAGCGCGAAGAAGTCGACAGCGGGCAACGCGACGGCCTGACCAGCAGCGAGCGCGAGGAGTTCAAGCGGTTGCAACGCGAGGTCAAGGAATTGCGCCGCGCCAACGAGATTCTCAAGACGGCCAGCGCGTTTTTTGCGCAGGCGGAGCTCGACCGCCGACTCAAGTCGTGAAGGCATACATCGACCGCTATCGCGATGCGTACGGGGTCGAGCCCATCTGCAAGGTCTTGCAGATTGCCCCGTCTTGCTACCGGCGCCACGCGGCGCGGCTTCGCAACCCGGCACTGCGCAGCCAACGTGCCCAACGCGACGACGCGCTCATCCCAGACATCGAGCGTGTCTGGCATGCCAACTGGCAGGTCTATGGCGCCGACAAGGTCTGGAAGCAGATGAATCGTGAAGGCATCCGTGTTGCGCGTTGCACAGTCGAGCGCTTGATGAAGCGTCAGGGGTTGCAAGGCGTGCGTCGCGGCAAGGTGGTGCGTACCACGACGCCGGACACTTCGGCGCCATGCCCATTGGACCGGGTCCAGCGAGTGTTCAAAGCCGAGCGGCCCAACCAACTGTGGGTGTCGGACTTCACCTATGTCTCGACCTGGCAGGGCTGGCTGTACGTAGCGTTCGTCATCGACGTGTTCGCACGGCGTATCGTGGGCTGGCGCGTGAGCCGCACCATGCGTACGGACTTCGTGCTGGACGCCCTGGAACAGGCGTTGTATGACCGCCAACCGGCTAGCTCCGATGCCTTGGTGCACCACTCCGACCGTGGCTCGCAGTATCTGTCCATTCGCTATACCGAGCGACTGGCCGAGGCCGGCATCGAACCCTCGGTCGGCAGCCGTGGTGACAGCTATGACAACGCACTGGCCGAAACCATCAACGGGCTGTACAAGGCCGAGTTGATTCACCGTCGGGGGCCCTGGAAGTCCAGGGAATCCGTCGAGCTGGCCACCCTGCAATGGGTGCACTGGTTCAACCACATCCGACTGCTTGAGCCCATCGGGTACATCCCGCCGGCTGAAGCTGAGGCAAACTACTGGCGGCAACTCGCCAGCGAGGCCGCTGTAGGGCACTTCTCGCCCCCCCTCTGCCTGTCAGGCGAGATATGGCACGATGATGGCCATGATCGCGCCGCGCACCGACTCCAGCTTCTTCGCCCGCCAACCTGATGTCGACCTGTTAGTCGAGGAGCAGCGCATCAGCAAACTGCAGAGCTATGTCGCCACCTTGGCGCGCATGGCCGAGCTGGTGGATTTCCTAGCCATCGCTGCCTCGGTGGATGCGACCTGTCCCCGGCCGGATCGCAGTCGCGGCGGGCGTCGGCCATACCCCACCGAGATCATGGTGCGCATGGTCTTTCTGCAAGCGCTCTACAACCTCTCGGACGAGGAGTGCGAGCATCAGGTGTTGGATCGACGCAGCTTCCAGTGCTTTTGCATGCTCGATGGTGTGTTGCATATTCCGGATGCACGCACGCTGTGGGCCTTCAAGCACCGCTTGGCCCAAGGCGGGCTGGGCGCGCGAGCCATCTTCGATGCGGTGAGCCAGCAATTGCAGCAGCATGGTTACATTGCCCGCGGTGGACAGATCGTGGACGCCAGCATCGTGACGGCGCCCACCACCCGTATCAAGGACGAAGAGCGCCAAGCCATCAACCAGGGCAATACGCCCGAGGGTTGGAGCGCCAAGCGCATGGCCCATACCGACCAGGACGCACGCTGGACCAAGAAGCACGGCAAGAGCTTCTACGGCTACAAGCTGCACGCCAACGTGGATGCCCGCTACAAGCTGGTGCGCAGGCTCAAGATCAGTGCCGCCAATATCGACGATGGCCAGACTCTGGCCGATGTGCTGGACCCGAGCAACACGTGCAGTCGCGTGCTGGCCGACCGCGGCTACGACAGCGGGGCCAACCGCGACTTGCTCGAAGAACACCATCTGAAGGACCGCATTGCCCGGCGCACCCAGGCAGGCAAGGCGCCGGGGACCCGACTCAAAGCCCGCAACCGCGCCATCAACCGCACACGGGCCCGGGTGGAACACGTCTTTGCCGGCTTGCATCAACTCGGCGGCAAGACCGTGCGTGCGCTCACGCTGGCGCGCAACACGTTGGCCATCACGCTCAAATGCGTGGCCTACAACGTCAAACGCCTCGTCTGGCTGGCTGCGCACGATCCGGCATGAGGGCCGGCATGCGCGTGCGCGGCGCCGAAACGGCATCCTGCACAGCCGCCTGCGCCACAAACTGCCCAACCAGCCATCTCCGACCGACCAGTGTCATCTCCCGATTCGGCTCAATGACACCTCAGGCCACATTCAACGCGGCGTGAACTCTGAATTCTCGGTTCTGAGAAGGGCCCTCCAGGGGCGCTTCAACCAAAGTTGGCGCTTCACATCGCGGCTACGCGTGTCGATTTGCGGAAGCCCGACTTGAATCGACAGCCCCCCTTGTCGCCGGATGGTGCGGTACGGTTCAGATGTTCGTGGCGGGCTGGACGAAGGCATGTCGCGCGAGCTTGAAGGATGGCGGTCGGCATGCTAGCTGGAATCGTCCGCTGTGATTCACGCTTCTAAGTTGATATTTATTGAAGTCTGAATTCCACAAACACAAGGCCACATCCCTCCTTCAGCCCATCGTCTTATACATAACTCTTGCCTCATTTTTGAGCGCACCTCCTGGAACCCCTTGAAATAAGGCGCTGCGGGTTGTCGACCGCTGAATGATGGCGGTTCGGCGCTCACAAGCCGGCTCCAGTAAGTCATTCGATTTTTAAGGGGTGCGGCGAGATGTGTATAAGACGATGCCTTCAGCCCATGTCGTTATACACATCTTTTGCCTAATTTTTAGGCGCATCGCCCGGAGCCCCTTGCAGCAAGGGCTTCCGGGGTATCGGCATGCAGAAGGCTCGGTGCGATGCCGCCTGATGACCCCTTGTAAGTCCTTGATTCATAATGGGTGATCTGAGATGTGTATAACGAGGTGCCCTATGCGACCTCTTGTAGCCATTTTGGATTAGGCATTTCCAATACCCCTTCCGATCGGTTTTGTCTATATTAATTATGCGCGATCAACATAATTAACGATGCGCAGCAATTTATAATCAACATATTCAATTTTCCCTCCATCTACCCTTCGTATCTCTCAGCAGCAGCCGGGATTTTATTTGCTTATGCTACTGGAGCCCTGAACCCGGGCCGGCAAGTGCGGTGAAAAGCGCACCGCATTTGCTTGATCGATATTGAAATCAACCAAGTGATCCAACGCGTTCACTTCTTCTGGAGACGAAACATGTCGAGCGTTCAAACCGCTGCCACTTCGTGGGGAACCGTACCGTCGATCCGTGTGTACACGGCCAATAATGGCAAGATCACCGAGCGATGCTGGGACGGGAAGGGGTGGTACACCGGTGCCTTCAACGAGCCCGGCGATAACGTCTCCGTAACCAGCTGGCTGGTCGGCAGCGCGATCCATATCCGCGTCTATGCAAGCACCGGCACCACGACCACGGAGTGGTGCTGGGACGGCAACGGCTGGACCAAGGGCGCCTACACCGCCACGAACTGATTTTCTGCTGGGCAATGTGGAATCCGTTGGGGTTCCACATGGGCCCTTCTCAGAACCGAGAATTCAGAGTTCACGCCGCGTTGAATGTGGCCTGAGGTGTCATTGAGCCGAATCGGGAGATGACACTGGTCGGTCGGAGATGGCTGGTTGGGCAGTTTGTGGCGCAGGCGGCTGTGCAGGATGCCGTTTCGGCGCCGCGCACGCGCATGCCGGCCCTCATGCCGGATCGTGCGCAGCCAGCCAGACGAGGCGTTTGACGTTGTAGGCCACGCATTTGAGCGTGATGGCCAACGTGTTGCGCGCCAGCGTGAGCGCACGCACGGTCTTGCCGCCGAGTTGATGCAAGCCGGCAAAGACGTGTTCCACCCGGGCCCGTGTGCGGTTGATGGCGCGGTTGCGGGCTTTGAGTCGGGTCCCCGGCGCCTTGCCTGCCTGGGTGCGCCGGGCAATGCGGTCCTTCAGATGGTGTTCTTCGAGCAAGTCGCGGTTGGCCCCGCTGTCGTAGCCGCGGTCGGCCAGCACGCGACTGCACGTGTTGCTCGGGTCCAGCACATCGGCCAGAGTCTGGCCATCGTCGATATTGGCGGCACTGATCTTGAGCCTGCGCACCAGCTTGTAGCGGGCATCCACGTTGGCGTGCAGCTTGTAGCCGTAGAAGCTCTTGCCGTGCTTCTTGGTCCAGCGTGCGTCCTGGTCGGTATGGGCCATGCGCTTGGCGCTCCAACCCTCGGGCGTATTGCCCTGGTTGATGGCTTGGCGCTCTTCGTCCTTGATACGGGTGGTGGGCGCCGTCACGATGCTGGCGTCCACGATCTGTCCACCGCGGGCAATGTAACCATGCTGCTGCAATTGCTGGCTCACCGCATCGAAGATGGCTCGCGCGCCCAGCCCGCCTTGGGCCAAGCGGTGCTTGAAGGCCCACAGCGTGCGTGCATCCGGAATATGCAACACACCATCGAGCATGCAAAAGCACTGGAAGCTGCGTCGATCCAACACCTGATGCTCGCACTCCTCGTCCGAGAGGTTGTAGAGCGCTTGCAGAAAGACCATGCGCACCATGATCTCGGTGGGGTATGGCCGACGCCCGCCGCGACTGCGATCCGGCCGGGGACAGGTCGCATCCACCGAGGCAGCGATGGCTAGGAAATCCACCAGCTCGGCCATGCGCGCCAAGGTGGCGACATAGCTCTGCAGTTTGCTGATGCGCTGCTCCTCGACTAACAGGTCGACATCAGGTTGGCGGGCGAAGAAGCTGGAGTCGGTGCGCGGCGCGATCATGGCCATCATCGTGCCATATCTCGCCTGACAGGCAGAGGGGGGGCGAGAAGTGCCCCAACGCCTTCTGCACGGCATCCCACTGCGCCTGCGTCACGATGGACACGTGCTCGCCGGGGTAGCAAATGCCCTTTTGGCAGATCCGGCCGACATAGAGCGGGTTGTTCAGGATCCGGTACAGCGCGCCCTTGTCCATCAGCTTGCCAACCCGTTCGTTGCCGGACTGCGTCACCCAGGACTTGGTCGTCACGCCTTCGTGACGCAGTTGCTGCACGAACAGCGTCGTGGATGCCGCGCTCGGATACTCGGCAAACAGGCGGCGCACCACCGCGGCTTCCGCCTCGTTGACCACCAGCTTGCGATTGACCACGTCGTACCCGAGCGACGGCACACCGCCCATCCATAGGCCTTTGCGCTTGCTGGCGTCGATCTTGTCGCGGATGCGTTCGCCCGTCACCTCGCGCTCGAACTGCGCGAAGGACAGCAGTACGTTCAGCATCAGCCGCCCCATCGACGTCGTCGTGTTGAACTGCTGCGTGACCGACACAAAGGACACCCCGTGGCGGTCGAACACCTCCACCATCTTGGAGAAGTCCACCAGGCTGCACGTCAGCCGGTCGATCTTGTAGACCACGACAATGTCGATGAGGCCGCGCTCGATGTCCGCCAGCAAACGCTTCAGCCCCGGCCGCTCCATGTTGCCGCCGGAATAAGCGGGATCGTCGTAATCGTCCGCCACCGGAATCCAACCTTCGGCGCGCTGGCTGGCAATATAGGCGTGACCGGCATCCCGCTGCCCGGTGGCAAGCGGGAAACTTAACCGTGCTCGCCGCCCTGGTCAACCGGATTTCCCTGAGCGGGTTCTGGCGTTGGTGTGCTCGATTTCCTGTGTCGCCACCACCAGATCAAAAGTGGCCCGACAATCGTTGTCCACAGCCACTTCCAATTGTTTGCTACAAAGTCCGCAAGCCATTCCCAGAAGCCAATGTGGACATGGATGACCCGGTCAAAAGTCTTGGTGGGGAAATCGCCTTGTTCCGGAAGCACTTCAATTGTTAGGTGGAGCGGCAAATTCCCTGTGGTCTTTGGGGAAATGGCCCAGGACCATCGATTGGTTTGATTGAGCAATGCGTCATGAATTTCCGGCTCAATGGGGGCGATATCGAAATCCGCACCTTGCAAGTGAGCGCGCATGCGCATGTCCGGTCCGCCGAGGATACGGTCTGTCACAACTTGGCCGGGGGCGGTGATCACTGCCTTGAGGGAATCCGCCGAAAGCTCGAAACTCAAGAGCAATTCGAGGGTGAGCTTTTCGTGCCGGTCCATGGCGACCGGCACGTTGTAGGCGACATTTGCCGGCACGAGGTCGCGCCACGCGGCTGCAATGATTGCCTTGCGACGCTGGTTGGGGTCTTCAACACCAACGTCTTGGGTAGCTGTCGGCGGCTGCAGGGTGTGCGGATCCACACCGGGCGATTCGCTACTGCCGCTCCGGTACGCTTTTTCTAAGCTTGGGGTTCGTGCCAGCTCAGTAGATAGTTCCGCAGCCGTGTCGTGCCTTTTTGTGACGGCCTTCGGAGGGAGCGAGGGCGTGAATTCAGACCCCCGTTTGTCGGAATTCCCCACTTCCGCATTTATGGTGTCTTGGCCCGAAGCAGGCGCAGCCGCAGCGGCGGCCGGTGCACTAGCCTCTGGTGCCGCCGCTGGGGCGGCAGCCTCCTCCTTCTTGTTGCATCCAAATAGCACTAGGCAACACAACGTTAGCGCAAATGCTTGGCTCAACCAGTGAGGCTTATTCATTCACTCCTCCCACGTCTCTTGTGTGCCCGGTAAATTGAGCGTTGCGGCTACGTTACGGTCTTTGATCTATCGAATCCGTACGGCGCCTTTATTTTGGAAAAGGATAGTACGAATATCGTGCGCACGAGCAAGCAAACTTGTGCAAACCTCTAAGTGTTAGCGCCGATGTAAAACTGCCCCCACCCGCCGAAGTAAACCTGATCCACCTGGGAGACGATGGCGGCTGTTGCCGCCGATGCTGACTCAGGAGCAAGCAGTGAAAATCAAGGTATTGGCAAGACGAGGTACGGCGGTACGGGAGATAGCGCGGCAAACGGGTCTATCGCGCAATACGGTGCGGCGCTATCTGCGCGACGGGCAGGCCGGGCGTTACAAGCAGCGCGAGCCACGCCCGACGAAGCTCGATCCGTTCAAGAGCTACCTGCTCGAACGTGTCGCCGCCGCGCGGCCGCACTGGATTCCGGCGACGGTGCTGCTGCGGGAACTACGGGAGGCCGGCTACGAAGGCGGCATCAGCCAGCTCAAGGCATTCCTGGCACCGCATAAGCGTGTGGCAGCCGAGCCGGTGGTGCGCTTCGAGACCCCTGCGGGCAAGCAGATGCAGGCCGACTTCACCGTCATCCGCCGTGGCCGCGCGCCGCTGCTGGCGACGCTGGGATACAGCCGTGCGAGCTTCGTGCGCTTGACCGCCGGCGAGGACGCCATGACGTTGTGCGAATGCCTGGGCGAAGCGTTCATCTTCTTCGACAGCACGCCCGAGCAGGTGCTGTTCGATAACGCGAAGTCCGTGGTTGTTGAGCGTGATGCGTTTGGCGTTGGCCGGCACCGATGGAACATGCAGTTGCTCGCACTGGCCGAGACTACGGCTTCACGCCGAAGGTGTGCCAGCCGCATCACGCCAAGACCAAGGGCAAGGTCGAGCGCTTCAACCGCTATCTGAAGGAGAGCTTCGTGGTGCCCCTGGTGGCCACGCTCAAGCAATCGGGGCTGAAGCTGGATGTCGACGCCGCCAATGCACGCATCGGCCGGTGGCTCGCGGAAGTTGCCAACGTGCGCGTGCACGCGACCACGCTTGAGCAGCCGGCTGCGAGGCTAGCAGCGGAACAGGCAGCGCTGCTGCCGTTGCCCACACAAAAGTCGACGCCCATGCCTGTGGTCGAAGCTGCGCCGCGTGATGCCACGCGAGAGCCTGCAGCATCCGCTGGCGGTGCATGACGCGCTGCTGGAGGTTGCCGCATGAGTCTGCATGCATAAACGGATTGACGGCCTGTGCACGCCGCTCAAGCTCAATCGTATCGCCAGCGATTGGGGGGCACTCGCGCAGCACGCCGCGACGACCGACGCGAGCTTGGCGGACTTCCTGGAGCAACTGCTGCGGGCCGAACTTGGCGCACGCGAGGAACGCAAGCGCCAGACGCTCACGAAACTCGCCTCGCTGCCGGGCATCAAAACTCTGGAGCAATACGACATCGGCTTCGCCAGCGGTGCCCCCGCGCGCGCAGATACGGGGCTGGCCAGCCTCGCATTCATCGAGCGAGCCGAGACCGTCGTACTGCTTGGGCCGGCTGGCGTCGGCAAGACACACATCGCGAGTGCGCTGGCCTATCGGGCAACACAAGCAGGCATCAAGACGCTCTTCATCACGGCCGCTGACCTGATGATGTAACTGGCGACGGCGCGGCAGCAGAGCCGCCTGCGGGAGTTCTTCAACCACTCGGTCATCGGGCCGAGGCTGCTCGTCATCGACGAAATCGGCTATCTACCGTTCGGGCGTGAAGAGGCAGACCTGCTCTGCAACGTCGTCGCCAAGCGTTACGAGCGCGGTGCCATCGTACTGACCAGCAACCTGCCTCATGCAGTGGGCCACCGCCTTCGCCGACGACCAGGCACTCACGGCCGCCATGCTCGACCGGCTCTTGCATCATGCGCACATTGTGCAAGAAGGCGAAATCGAGGGAAGCGCAGCCTGCACGCTCGTCAGAATTGACTAACGCGTACCCAATGCAAGTTAGTTCTTTGTCGCGATGGCGCCGGCTCCATTCAAAATCTATACCGTTAAACACGGAGGCAAGGATGTGTCTCGATGCCGAACGTTCGCACTGGAGCAAGCGGTCACAGGGACGACGCGGTACCTGCGAAACGAAAGCAAGTTGGCTACAGGCACCTCCGCTCCGACTGAGGGCGTGATCTAGTACCTTTGCACAGGGGTTATGACGGTTTGTCAGAGGTCGGTACTGGGTAGGCCTTGGCCAATTTCTTGCGGGCCGTTTCGGTAGAGAACATCCAGTTGATGCGAGCGCCGCTGGCGTTTCGCAGTTGCTCCCAAGCCGCGACTTCGGTGATCAGCCGATCGCGGCAGTCGATGCGGCGATCCAGGCACTGGCTTCGCAGCACGCCGATTTCGATCTCGACCATGTTGAGCCAACTGGCGTGCTTGGGGGTGTAGTGGAATTCGATCCGCTGCAGGATGCGGCGAGCTTCTACGGGTGGCAGGGCTTGGTAGAGCGCAGCAGGCGTGTGGGTCGACAGATTGTCCAGCACGACCCGGATGCGCGGTGCCTGGGGGTAGTGGATGTCGACCAGATCGCGCATGCACTGGGCGAAGTCATCTGCCGTTCTGCGTTCGGTGACTTTCACCTTACGCCAGTTGCAGTGTGCATCGAGGAAGACGAACAGATTGGCGGTGCCGTTGCGCTTGTATTCGCAGTCGTAGCGCAAGGGCTTGCCCGGCTCGGCCGGGATCGGTTGTCGTATCTCGCCGATGAGTTGGGTCGGACTCTCATCGAAGCACACCACCGGGTGCCGCGGGTCCGGAGTTTCGGCATACAGGTCGAGCACGTCTTCCATGCGTGCCACGTATTCCGCGTCGATCTTGGGAATGCACCACATGTCCTTGCGCCAGGGCTTCAGATCGTTCTCGGCCAGGCGCCGGCGTACCGTCTCGCGCGATAGCGCTTCGTGCTCGGTGAGCTTGACGAGCGTGTCGGCGAGCAATTCCAGCGTCCAGCGCGCACGTCCCGGTGGCGGGTTGGTGCAGGCGGTGGCGATCAGCAGGGCCTCTTCCTTGCCGCTGAGCTTGCGCTGCGCCCCAGGCCGAGCCTGTTCGTTCAGCGCCGCTTCCAGACCCGTCTCCACGAAACGACGCTTGGTGCGGTACACCGTGGATTCGCCAACCGCCACGGTGGCGGCAATGCTTGCGTCATCCTGGCCAGCGTGCGCTGCAAGCAGGATTTGCGCTCGCTTGAGCTTGCGTGCCGCGTGCTTGCCGCCGCTTAGCATGGCGGCAAGCGCCTCACGCTCGGATTGGTCGAGTTCGACTCGATAGCGTAGATTCATCCGGATGGCTTCCTTTGGGGGAGGCCTCCTTCGACTGCCGGGGTTCCGAATGAATCAGAAGCCGCTTCCATTGTCTGGCGAGCGCTCAGCCTGCCCGAGCTTCACCGACAAGCAAGGTCAGTATCTCGCCTTCATCTGGGCCTACAGCTTGATAAACGCCCGTGCTCCGGCCGAACGCGACATGCAGCGCTTCTTCGCCGTCACGGCTCCTTCCGTCCATCAGATGGTGCTCAACCTCGAACGCAATGGATTGATCCGCCGGCAAGCAGGCTTCGCTCGCAGCATCGAACTGCTCGTTGACCACAACTGCTTGCCTGTCCTGCAACCCAGCCAAACTGTCATAACCTCTGTGCAGCGGTACTAGTTGATCGCAGCGCTCACGAAACTCACGTATCAGCCTGGCGACGTTGCCGTGGTCGCCACCTACAATCTCCGCCAGCTGCGTAATCGAGAGCGGTAGCCCAAGGTAACGAATCAGTGCCCGCTGCCGCTGGTGCACCTTCCGGTTGCGGGTGAACGGCGTGCCGGTGCGCCGATTGAACTGCTTGCCGCACGAGGCACACTTGAAACGCGCAAAACCGCTGAAAGTCCCCTTTGTCACCAGATGAACGGCACCGCATGCCGGGCAGTCCGGCATCGGAAAGTGCTTGTCGGAATGGACGGTATCAAAGTCTTTGAGCAGTGTCGCGGTAAGCGCCACATCCTCATGGGCAATCTGTTCATCAACCACCGGCGGCGCTTGATCCCGAACCGCAGTGAAACGCCCTCCCAGCCGAATGTGGCGTTCATAGTGGCCGCTCGGATCCAATTCAAACACCCAACGGCGAAACATCCTGACCGTGTTGCGAATGGTCCGCTCCATCACCCCGAGCCGCCGCGCCGCCTCCGGACAGCCGATCGCTTGCGGCAGCAGCGTGATCAGCTCCTCGGCACTTCGTCGAATCCGATGGCCGGAGAGCGGCGTGCCGCTCAAGCGGCTGAAGTAGTGGCCGCACCCCTCGCACTGATAGGTCGGAAGTGGCCCCGTCTGCAGTGGCGCATATCCCTTCTTGTGAATCTGCGTGCCGCCACATCGCGGACAGGATGGCACAGGATCCGCGTGGGGCGACATCAGGGTGAGGACATGCTCGGTCAGAAAGCGGACCAGTGCCTCGGCGTCATCCTTTGAAACGTCCGCTTGCAATGGAGCACCATCGTCCTGCACCCGCAAAGCCGACTCCGATTCCCCTCGGGATGCCTGTCGCATGCTTGCTCGCCTCCCTCTTTTCGCCCTTGTCTTTGCATGCATGACCGCGCATTCGTAGTCCCCTCGCCGTTGGCCGTCCGCGGTTTTCCCCTCGGCTTTTCTGCAAGGGGGGCCTGAGCGGCTCCGATCAATCTCCGGAGTGGTCGCTTCGTGGACGCATCCCACTCGTTATTGAACAACCTTCGCCGCTTTCAACAACCCACCCACCACCTGCACCGTCACCCGCTCCAGCTCGGCCGACTCCAGCGCCTGCCGGATCGCCGGCTTCACCGTGTCATACGCCGGCACCTGCGTCGGCCGCGCGGCTTCCACCTTCACGATGTAGCGCTGGCTGCCCACCTCGACCGGCGCGGTGCTCGTCGCGCCGATGCCCAGCGCCGCGATCTCGCGCGCCAGCGGCAGGGGCAGGTTTTGCGTCTTGCCTTCTTCGGCCGGCACCTTGAAGCTCACCCAGTCCATGTCGCCGCCGCGCACCTTGTTGGGCGCGGTGCTGTACTGCTGGGCCAGCTTGGCGAAATCGCCGCCCTGCTTGAGCAGCTCAAGCACCTGCGAGGCGGTCACGTCGTCGCCGAGCTGGATCACGCGCGCCTTGTACTCCTTGTCGCCCAGGCTGGCGACGATGGCGTCGTAGCGCGCCTTGACCTGCTCGTCGGTGATGGGCGCGGGCTTGATGTTGTCCTTCAGCCAGGCCTGGGTGATGACCGCATCGTGCGCCTCCTGCATGGCCTGCTTGACCGCCGGCAGCTTCTCGTAGGCGGAGTTCTTGGCGGCCTGCTGGCGGAACAGCTCGCGCGCGATCAGTTGCTGCTTGAGCGCCTGCGCGATCTGCGGATTGGCCTGCGCGCCGCTCTGGGCGATGGCGCGGTCGAGCTGTGCCTGCGTGACCTGGGTGCCGTTGACGAGGGCGATGACGCCCGGCGGCAGCGCGTCGGCACGCGCGGGCGAAGTCGTGAGAGCGGCCAGGACCAGTGCGGCCAGGACGGTGCGGCGGATGGGTGCGTTCATATCGGGTTCCTTCAACATCAATAAGTCCAGTTCATGGTGGCCAGCAAGACCGTGGGCTTGCTGCCGAGTTCCGCGGGCTGCACCAGCGCGTGCCCGAGCAGCAGCTCGCTGGTGAAGGCGTGCTGGCCCGCGCTTGCGGCCAGCCGCACGCCCACGCCGGTGCCGGCCAGATACTGCCAGTGCTGGTTGGCCACCAGTTGCGTCTGTCCGCCGTCCAGGAAGACATAGGGCTCGATGCGCACGCCGGCCAGCACGGGCACATTGCCCCACACCACCTCGTTGCGCAGTGTCAGGCCACGGTCGCCGCTGATGATGCCCTCGCGGAAACCCCGCACCGAGCCCATGCCGCCCGCAAAGATCTGCTCCGAGCCGAACAGCGCGACGTTCGACCACTGCGCCGACACCTGAGCGCGATAGGCCAGCGCGGCGCGGCCGATGGCGGGCAGCGGCAGTTGCGTGCTGGCGTTGCCGTCCAGCTTCCAGAACTGGCTGTGCGCCTCGTCGCGCGTGATGTCCGGTGCGTCGTGGCTCGCATTGAGCGCGTCCATGCCGCGCGAAACGCCCGCCTCCCAGGTCGCATAGCCGCCCTGGCTGCCGACGGCGAACTTGCGCAGCCCACTGAGGGCCACGCGCAGCACCGACAGGCTCTGCGGCTCGAACAGCAGGTTGTTGACCTCGCGCTCGCTGCGCCGGTGCGTGAGCGTGACATCGAACGCAGTGCGGCCCGCCTGGTCGCGCTCGATCACGCGGTTCCAGCCGAAGGTATGCCCGAACGTGCGGCCGTACAGCAGCGCAGTATCGCCGATCAGGCTGTTGTACTCCGACAGCGAGCCGGTGTAGCTGAAGGTGTTGTAGCCGAACGGCACGGCCGCCGAGACGATGGCCGCGTTGGTGTCGCGCGTGCCGATGTACGACAGCGACACGGCCTCCTGGAAGCCGAGCGCGTTGTCCGCGTCGAGGCCGGCGCGCAGGCGCGTGGTACCGGTGGCGCGGCTGCCGTAGTTGTCGGTGCCGGCGCTGAAGCGGAAACGGTCGCCCGGCTGGTTGGCCAGCACGATCACGGAGCCGCCCGGCGCCTGGCCCGGCAGGATCTGCACTTCGGCCTGGTTGCGGCGCAGGCGGTTGATCTGGTCGACGCCCTGCTCCAGGTCGGACAGCTTGAGCGTGTCGCCCACCGCGGGCATCGACCACACCGTGCCGGCATCGGTCAGCCAGCCGCCCGCCTGCGGGCCGTCGGCCAGCGCGGGATTGGGCACCGTGGTGCGGACCGTCTTGCCGTTGATCCGCAACGCCTCGACCTTGCCCGGCACCACGGCAATGGTCAGCACGCCGTTCTTGAGGTTCTGCGGCGCCAGATAGGCGCGCGTGGTGACGAAGCCCCGCGCGACGAACGCCTCGGTCAGCCGGCGCAGCAGCAGGTTGATGCGGTTGGTGCCGAGCGCGCGGTTCACGAAGGGCTGCGTGACACGCTCGACGGTGTCGGCATCCAGCACGGTGTTGCCGGTCAGCTCGATGCGGTGGATGTCGAAGGTCGTGCCCGGCTCGGCCACGGCATCGACGGCGGCGTCATCGGGCACCGCCGGCGAGACGGCGATCTGCGGCGCGGGCTGCGTGGCCTCGCGGTGGCGCTCGGCGTCCTGGCGTTCGCGCAGGGCGCGCTGGGCCGGGTCTTCGAGGCGCGGCCCCGGCGGCGCGGGCGGAGGCACTTGTGCCTGGGCAGCCATAGCCCACAGCAAGGCCGCGGCCAGCGAGAAAGGCTTCAATCTCATCGAACTGCCCCTCCTCACTGCCACAGCCACGACGTCAGGCCGACACGCGACTCGATCGACACCGGCTGACGCGACTTGGCCCGCACCGTCACGATGCCGTTGCTGGCGGTGACGGTCTGGCCGTCGAAGCTGCCGCCCTCGATCTGCCCCTGGCCGTTGATCGTCAGCCCGCCGCCGATGGCGAACCAGCTGCCCCCCACATCGGCCGCGTACAACCGCGCCCACGTATCGCCGAAGAATGCCTTGAAGCCGCGCTCGCGCGCCAGCGCCGTATAGCCGGTGATGCCGACCGCGCGCACCTTGGGCGCCGTCACCGTCATGCTGCCGATGGACAGCACCTGCCCGCCGATGTTCTCGGCCAGCACGCCCGCCCGAATCGACAGGTTGCCCGCCGCCGAAATCGCGCCGCCCGTGGTCGACACCGTGCTCGACGCCTCGCTGCGGCAGAAGATCATGCAGCTGCGGCTGAAATGCGCCGAGCCCGTCGGCAACGCTTCGTTATGGAAAACGTTGGCGGCCGCGATCGCGATATCGCCGCCGTTGGAGAGCACCTGCCCGCCGACGTTGCGGACGTTGCGGCCGCGGATCGCCGTGCCCGTCTGCGACACGAAGTACGGCACCTGGCCCGTCTGCGGGATGGAACCGTAGTCCACATCGAGCCCCGCGCTGTGGTTGCGCAGGAACAGCCAGCGCGTGCCGCTGCTGGTCCAGGCCACCGGCTGCTCGCCGTGGGCGCCGGCCGTCTTGTCGAGCGCGTTGAACACATCGCCCTGCGCGGCCAGCGTCAGCCTCGCGTTCGACAGGATGCGGCTCTGGTGGTTGACGATGTCGCCGCCGGCGCGCACCACCACATCGTCGTTCTGGCCGAAGACGATGGCCTGTGTGGCTGCTGTCGCGTCGTTGCGCACGCTGCCGCCCGCGACCAGCGTGACCGCGCCTTCGGATGCCGCTTGACCGGCGTTGCGCGTCTTGCCCTGGATCAGCCCACCGAGGTTGACGAGGTCCGCATCGCTCTGGATCAGCACTCCGCCATTGGCCGCCGCCACCGACGCCGGCAACGCCGCTGCCGCAATGTTGACGCTGCCGCCGTGGATGGTCACATTGCCTGCAGCGATGACGTTCGAGTCGGTCTGCGCATGGGCACCGGTGGCATTCAGCACCACGTCACCGCCCGAGGATTGCACCGTGGCCGCCGTCCCGCTCACCGCGCTCAGCGCGATGGACCCGGCCTGCACCGTCGTCCCGCCCACGCCATCAATCGTGCTGCCCGCCACCTGCACGGCCCCGGGCGCGGTGATCGCGACCGTGCCCTGCTGCGAAGTCCATCGGCTCGCGCCGGACGCATCCGCACCGAGCGACAGGGACGCGACCTGCGCGACGACGTTCTGCGCAGCCGTCAACTGCGTCGCCGTCATCGACACACCGGGCCCGCCATCGAACAGGCCGATACCGCCGGTCGCGTTCAGCGTGCTGTGGTCGATCGTGACCGGCCCGGTGTGCGCCTGCCCCGACGCGCCGATCACGATACTGCCGGCCTGCGCCGCCGTGCCCGCCGACAGCGTGGCGCCATCGAGGTGCACCTTGTTCGCACTCACCTGAAGGTTGCGGCCGGCCGCCAGCGCGCCATTGCCCAGCAGCCCCGCCGAACCGATCAGCACATCATTGGCCGCGCTGATGCTGCCGCCGGCCAGTTGCAGGTCCCCCGTGCTGCTGACGACAAAATCGCCGGCCGTCGCCAACGCCGCGCCGGCATGCCGCACGCCCGCGCCCTGGTCCGTGACCAGCAGCTCGATCCGCCCACCCGTGAGCGAGCCGCCCGAAGCGATATCGATCGCCAGCCCCAGCGGCGTGCCCGACCCCGTGCTGCTGTAGGTGACCCACGGGTTCAGGTTGTCGGTGGGCGACACGCTCGTATCGATTTCCGCCCGGCTGTTGCCCGCGACGATGCGCACTTTGCTGTTGGCATCGGTGAAGCTGTTCTGCACCGCCCCCGCCACGCGCACCTGCTTGGCGATCAGCTCCAGGTTCAGCATCGCACCGGCCAGGCCGCCCGGGCCGATATTGATGGCGCCGGCGCCGGTATTGAGCACCACATTGCGCTGCAACTGGCCCGCGCCGGTGGTGAAGTCGTTGAACGACACCTGCCCCGTGGTCAGCGCCACGTTGCCCGTGTTGGTGAACGAACCGCCGTCCACCGTGATGCCGTTGGGGTTAGCGATGATCACGTTGGCACGCGGGCCGAGCACGGCGATGTTGCCCTGGATCCGCGACGGATCGGTGCTGGTGACCTGGTTGACGATGGTGCGGGCGCGGACGGTGGCGTTGTTCAGGTCGGCGCCGGCTGTGCCTACGTTGAATGACGTGTAGGTGTTGTGGGAGACGCCTGCGGTGCTGGGGGCGATGTTGACCACTGGGCGGCCGTTTGTGCCGGTGGTGACTGTGGTGGCGGTGTTGCCGTCCGGGACGATGCCGGCGGCGTGGGCCACTGGTGGGATGAAAACGGCGCAAAGGCCGAGGAGCACGGCCAACTGGGCCGGGCGGTGTGGTGATTGCACTTGAACTCCCCTGTACTGCAAATTTTGTGTTTTATGCCCGGCTGAAAGGTTTGGAATCACACCGCTCCCGCCAACCGGTTGCCCAGCAACTACGACGCCACAAGCGTTCCATCTTCCCCGACCCAAATGACGCCAGGGATACTGTAGAAGTAAGTCACCAAATCCGAATCGTTTTCATCGCTTGCATGCTCGGGCCACTGGGCGCGGAGGTAGGCAACGATTGCCGCTGGCGTCTCATGCCAGGCTGTCTCGCCGTTAATCTCGAACGCCGAGGACCGCGATTGCTCGGTATTCGGTTCCGGCGACCGTTTCCAAGATCAAGGTACCCATCAACGCGGCTTCGTCCAGGTCTTCAAAGCAACCTGCGCTGAATCAGCTTCGCTTGCAAGGATTCGCCCGAAGCCAATCGCGCTACCTTGGCCGCGCGATTCGACTGCTGTGTAATCGGCAACTCCATCGACGTCGGGTCGGGACATAAGCCGGCATGCAATGCCTTGCCTGACAAGGCCACGCCGATCGCATCCTTTGATGGATTGCGCAGCGATAGCATCAGGTACTCTCGCCCTTGAGCGTCATGCCCTCGCCTCTCGACTGAAACGTGAATCGGCTCAAGCAGGGCTGGTGTCGGCCAGTTCACGACAATCGATCCACCATGCGCCGCTAGCAGCTGCGTGTTGGTATCGATGACTCGCCAGCCGTCCGCCTGCCACTCTCTCAAGGCGTCCGTATCACAGCCCCCAGCCGTCTGAACAATCAGCCGCACGTCTTTGTCGAGGCTGGCCTTCCGTTTCGGATCACTCTCCAGCGCATTCACGAACTGCTTTACGGAGTTCTGTCCGGTGGACAGGACAACCTGATCCAGTTTGGCTAGTCGCTCGCCTTCATCTGGGAACGCGGGACACACCTTGGCAATGCCGTGAAGGGCCAACCAAGACATTGCTGCAGTTCTGCTGAGCCGAGGCTGTTCCGCGTTGTCACCGACAGTGGCAGCGGACGCGCTGCCGAGCAGACAACACCCCACGGCGCCAGCAATGGCAAGCACGCATAGCCTGCCAACCTAGCTTTGGGCATCTTTTGCCGCCTCCGGCGTGGGGCGTTTTAGGCGCGGCCCAAGAACGGTCAAAATCCTCGTGGTCTCAAAAACGTGATACGCCTTGTCCTTGTCGGCAGGCTTTTCTTTGAGGAGACGAATCAGGAGAGACGGCTGATACATCTGCGGAGTCACATTTGGCACCATGATGATCATCGGCACATAGGCGGCTGTCTTGTGCATAGACCATCCCGTACTGAAGTCCGCTTCCGAGACATACACGACGTGATTTTTCTCTACATCCGACCCGCGGCCATCTTCTCTCGTTGCTAGAGCGTTGGCCGGTAGATTCTGGGGCTCGACGCGCCCAAATTGCGGACCATCATCCTCTGGCTTACGGTCCTGGAAACCTTCCACCACTTCAAAGTAGGGGGCATCGTGATCGCGTGCGATCTCGGCCGCTCGGTAGACTGCATAGGCGTAGGCGGTCGGTAGTGGCGTGGCACCCGTGCCTGCAAAAACCACACGATAGACGTCATCCCCGATCTGTTTGTCCGTGTAGCCGCCATTGGGCTTGGTGTACGGCTGATACGGTGTTGGCAGGTGCACGGCACTGCAGCCGGTCAGAACTACACCAGCGGTCAAGACAATGAGCGAGACCGCTCCGCAATTCCATTCTTTTATCATTTGTCACTTTCAACGAATCAGCATTCTGATGAGCTTTGCCAAATCCGGATCTCTATAGCGCTACGCGACGATAGTCATCAAAAAAAACTCCGGAGAAATTGATCCTTACTGAATGGAGCCTTCATTGAAACAGATCCTGGAGAAACGCCAGCGGCAATGATCAATTCCACCCCAGATAGGTCACTCAAAACAATTCCGCACTCCGAGTACGCCTCCGGTGCATCATAAACAAAACTCTCGACAGAGGCAACATTAAGAGTCGCCAACAAAACCAAGTCATCGCGCCATGCGCCGCAGGCGTTGTAGGTGACATGGCACGACAAAAGATCAGCAATGAATTATGGAAGGCGCCGCAACCGCTGCTACCGGTTGTGAAACCATCGACCAAAGGCGGTCTTCCGCGCGCGGATGATCGGGCGGCGCTGAACGCATCGTCTTATACATAACTCTTGCCTCATTTTTGAGCGCACCCTCCTGGAACCCCTTGAAATAAGGCGCTGCGGGTTGTCGACCGCTGAATGATGGCGGTTCGGCGCTCACAAGCCGGCTCCAGTAAGTCATTGATTTTTAAGGGGTGCGGCGAGATGTGTATAAGACGATGGCTTATACCCTATTCCGATCAACCCCACCAGGACTCGAACTGTGCGAACTGACGCCTGATATGTGAGAACGTATCTTCGTCAATAGGCGATAGGAAGGCTGCAGTAGCAACAACTCCTGTTACAGCCACCTTCTTGATCTCCCATGAAATCTCGAGCTTTCCAGAAATAGCTCCGAGTCGCAAAGTAAAGTAGCCCTCCATATCGACGAGGCAGGCTTCTTCAGTATCGAGTCCACTTAAACCAGCTACAAATACATCCCAAATGGAACAATCAAACCAAAGGCTACCGTGATACTCGAATATATGACCAAACTGCCGCACTTCGACCGCAGCCTGCATCCGCATTGATGGAACGTGCTCGTCAGTTTCGACAACATCAAGACGCAAGCGAAATGGTTTTTCGATGCAGATTTCCATATGCCAACTTATTTTCCAGTAGGAAGTGCGTGAATGAGAGCTGGAAGCTGCCCTGATTGTCTCGGAGGCGTAAATTTCAACTCCCACCCCCCGACGTTAATTAGCTGATTGTATGGCACGCCTTGCTGCGTAGCCGTGTTTACCGCGCCTTGCAAACTCGCAAGCTGCTGCTGCGTCGTTAGCCGAACAACCTCCGGTGGATTGTTGTTTGCGACCATTTGGGCATATTCGGCCAGATGCTCGGTCGCATTCCCGTGCACCCACACGCTTTGACCATTCGGTAGCGTCATCGTAAATGATTGCGGAATGACAGAGCCTGGATAAGTCGGTTGCGTCGCTGTAATCGAATCCCATACTGTGCCGATCGCTTTGCTGCTTGTGGCCGCCGTATTTGTAACCGGCGCTACGTCCACCGCTGAGAAACCCGGCCCAGCCCGAACCGTTGTAGCCGCCCCGCCACCCTGGCCAACAGCAGAGTACGATCCCGCCACATTGGTCCAAGTCGGCAACGCACTACCCGCCCCCGAACCAACATAGAACGTATTCGGCGACTCCAACGCCGCCCGCCACCCCGGCCCGGCCAACGGCCCCATCGGCAGGCCCAGCACGCCCGCGCCGATCCCTTCCAGCGCCATCCCATACTGAGCGAAGTAGTAACCAGCAGCCGGATCCGCATTGGACTTGTAATACGGAATGCCCCCAAATATCCCTGCCAGCGGACTTCCCACCATCGTGTCCAGGGTCTTCGCTGCCGGACTGGGGTCCAACGAACGGGCGACAGGCGTCTCCGGGCCATACGCGTAGACCTTGCCGCCAGCAAAGACGATGTAGTTGCCCGCCGCCTTCGCCGCCGCTATCGCACCACGGCATGTGTCGGAACTCTGGTTGGCGCATGCGGCCTGCAAATCGGCATCCCGCTGCTTCGACTTGGCATCCCAACCGTTGGCAACATCGCACTGTTGGGGGTCCTTGGCGCAAGCCGCCGCCGCGTTATCCCGACGCTCCTGCTCCGAGTAGACCATCGGATTGGGCCGACGGTGATCCAGCCAGTTGTTCATGGCCGAGTTCTGCGCCGTCGATGCCCCGGCCGTGGTGTCGCCGCCGATCGCATGCGCAATGGCCCCGCCCGCCATGGCGGCAATCGCCACCGTCGCCGCATCGATGGCGCTGTTCGTGCCCGACGTGCCCGCATAAAGGCCCATGCCCACCAGCGGCGCCACTACCGATCCCGCCAGACCGCCCGCTGCGCCGCCCGCGCACCCCGTCCCCTGCATCGACGAGATGGCGCAGCCCACTGCAACGTGCCCCAGGATGTTGCCGACGACACTGTTCGCCGAGGCGTTGGTTTCGCCGATGCCCGGACTCAACGTGCCGAGTACGTTGGCCGCGACCGCCCCGATGTCACTGGCCGCGGCATTGGTCAATGCCCGGCCAAAGCTGCCCCCGTTGATGGCCGTGGTCACAACGGCCTTGATGCCGATGCTCAACGTCAGCGCGGCCAATTGCTCGCCCAGCGTGCCGCTTGAAGCGGCCGCCTGCGTCAGACCGTTGCCGACGTTCTTGGCACCCGACAACGCCGCAAGGCTCCGATCGGATGCCACCGAGTTCAGGCTGTCCACCGTCCCAAGCGTGCCATCCGCATTGAGCGTGATCCCCTGTGTAATCCCCGCCGTCAGCGCCGACGTGGCGCCCGCCTTGACCAGCGCGCCGAAGCTGAAGCTCATGCCGCTGCTCGCCTGCTGCATGGCATTGGTGGTCATCGAACTAACCGCCGCCTGGGCCATGGCTTGACCCACTGTCAGGGTCGCGCCCACCCCGGCATACGCGGCCATCGCCGCGCCGCCCGTCATGATCCCGATGGCCACCATCACCACGCCGGCGAACAGTTGCCCGAACCAACCCTCCGACCGCACGTAGGTATCGGTATGCGTACTCGTCACCGCCTGCATACCCGCCTGCACGGCCGCCGCCACCCGCGCAGCCTCCGCCGCGCTCATCGAGCCGTCCGCATTCAACTGCGCAACGACACCGTTGATGTTCCGGATCTGCCCCGCGATGTCCGCCGCGTTGGCCGCGAAGACGAAGCCGCTGTTGGCCTGCCCCTGCTGCCCCGTCGTGCGCGCCCAGCCGTCCTCGATCGGCTGCCACGCCGCCGTCATCTCCGCCGCGCGCTGCTCGTTGACGATCGTGGTGTTGGTGGTCAGCGTGCCGTACGAGCCCAGCGTACCGGTGTTGCGGATCGGGTTGTTCGCCAGCAGCTCCAGCGACTTGCTCGCGACGATGCTGCCGCCCGGCTCGATGCCGCTGTAGCCCGGCGGCAGGTAGACCTGCGGCACCAGCGCGCTCACCATCGGGCACGCGCTGCTCAGGCAGTTCGGGTCCGGCACCTGCTGCGTCACGTACCACAGCATCGGCTTGTCCAGCGCGGCCAGCTGGTCGTGCGTCAGGGCCTGGCCCAACTGGACGTTGTGCGCCTTCGCATAGTCGGCCGCGTTCTGGTACAGGATCAGCTTCTGCTGGTCGTCGACTGTCAGGTGGGTCTGGCTGTCGTAGGTCAGGCCGTTGATGAAGTGTCATCCGTCAATATCAACGGCCGCCCCATAAGCCAAAATCTTTATTTTTAAAGAGCTATCAAGAATGGCGATACGCCATCTCAATACAAATTCACTCAAAACATTCGATCAAAAACCCAAAAATCCAGAAACCAATTACATGACACCGATGGACAACAAATAAACTCTTTAAACTAGGCGCTTGCGCATCGCCGACCGTTAGTAGACAAATATCCCTCAGCCGGAGATACATAGCCTCACCGGCGAGGCTCAACTTTTATCCTGAATAAATCTGACCGTACCAACCTCTTGAATTCGGATCTTCGTTCAGAAAATTCATAGAAATTGTCAGCAACATCAAAAAAATCAGATGTCAATTCAGTCAAATAACCACGCCCAATTTCCTCCACTTTATACCCATTCGCACGCAGTTTCGCAACATCCAGTTCCGAAGCGTATTGCGCCCCAAAGAAAGTCGCCCATGCCAGGTTCGGGATGCCGTCCCTATCAAGGACAATGGCGGGCGGCCCACTCAGAAATTGATCCGCCGCAACCAATGCATTCTCGTCCAGCCCGAATGCACCAACTGAAGCCTCCACTTCGGTTATGAGATGTAAAGTTCCAAAAATTGGATCTGATATCTCACACAGTTGGCGGAACAATCTCAACCAATCAATTTTTCTGTGGCTGTCAGCATCAATGGTCAGTCTCCCTGGTTTGCGCTCACCCCTCTGATTCACGAGGGTGTGACACATATGACCTCGGCTCTTTACCGTGGCCTTGCGCTTCCACATTGCATCCCAACGAGTGATCGCTCTACCGTATGAGCCAGCATCCATGATGATTTCTGGAGCCCAGAACCTTTCACATGCGTCGATCCCCTCAAACGCAGTCGTTATCTTCTCGTCATTGTCGAAATTCTCTGGTACTAGTCTAGAATCTGTAGCGCAGATCACCTCCAATACCTGCCGACCGAAACTCCAGTCGACCGTCTCGATGTTCGTCACGAGCGAGATGCGAATTCTTTGCTTTCCCATCAATGTGGCCTTGTCACAATACGATTCATATTTTGTGTCGCAGGATCGAAGCGGTAGACAGTGCCCCCCACCTCAGCGATTGCATTCCATAGCTGCTCCGATATGACTCGATTTACCGGGCTAACCACTAATGTGTATGGCGTACCGGTTTGCGCAGCGAACTGGATTTGCGCCCGAAATTGATCGTTCATAGAAAGGTTAAGCTCATTCTTTGCTTCAACAATCCCCGCAGGTCTCCCTAAGTTGTCTGGCACGGTAGTTACTCTCGCGCCATTTGGTAACGTTACCGTAACCGGTGTCGTATTTTCCGGCAATCCAGTAGCTGCATTCAACGCATTTTGGAAAGCACGGCCATTGGTCCAGTTTTGCGTAATCTGCGAGCCGTTCCCGACCGGATTGCTCCACGACACGCCGGTAGTTGTATCCGTGCGCAGAACCGGCACCTGAGTTCCCGTTGTGCTATCCACCGTAAAGTATGAACTGCTGCCTGTTCTCTGGAACACTGGCGCCCCATCTGCGGCCGTACCAGCGAGCGTCAGCGCCCCGCCTCCAGGACCTGTGAACGTTCCATCAGCATTAGCAACATAGCCCCTTGGTATGGTTGTCGCTGAGGTTGGCTGAGAAGGCAGTACATCGCCAGCCGCATAACCCGGCCCAGCCCGAACGGTTGTGGCCACCCCTCCGCCTTGTCCGATGACAGAGTAAGGCCCAGCCACATTGGCCCAGGTCGGCAAAGCACTACCCCCAGCCGGACCGAGCAACGCACTACCCGCCCCCGAACCAGCATAGAACGTATTCGGCGACTCCAACGTCGCCCGCCACCCCGGCCCGGCCAACGGCCCCGTCGGCAGACCCAGCACGCCCGCGCCGATCCCTTCCAGCGCCATCCCATACTGAGCGAAGTAGTAACCAGCAGCCGGATCCGCATTGGACTTGTAATAGTGGACGATCCCGTGGACTCCCGCAGGGACGATTGCGGGGCTTCGATCGTGGAACAGCACGCGGATGACGCGCGCACCTTCGCGCGGCACATCGCCCATGCCGGCCGAATTGGACGCGAGCACGACGATGGGCAAGCCGGCGTGACACCCGACAGCGCCTTGACGCTGAACACCGCATGGTGCATTTTGTAACGCGCCGCACAGCCTTGCCCCGTATGGACTTCCGGCAATTCACCGGCTTCCGGCACCGGCCTGTTACACTTTTTCGTGTAACGCCTCAAACCCAATACCAGCAAAGCTTGCAGACCGATCTGCACGCGTTTTGTTGCGTGCGTAATGTCTGTAGTCATCCAAGGGGGACTTTCAGAAGGAAACGCGACGAACAATTGGGCATTTCGACGCCCGCACCGACCGACCAGCCACACGACAAACATCGTGTAATTGCCGATGCGTGGCTGCGGCGCGTGATCGACGGAATCCGGCAAATGCACCTCGACAAAGACGTGCGCCGCGAGGTTGCGGGACGGATTTTCTAGCGCCTACGCCCTCGCGCTCGCCGACGCCATAAAACACAAACCCGGCACGCGGCCGGGTTCGTCTCCGCGAAGCGGTCTAGGCAATAATCGAATGCGTAGCTAGGGCTAAATCCCGAAGCTCGATTGCACACTTACCTTCATGACCACAGACCTTACTCAACTCGACGAAGTCAGCAAATACCTCAGCTACATACTTCGTCACGAACCCCATGCGATTGGTTTGCAGCTCGATTCGGAGGGCTGGGCAGATATCGACTCCTTGATTGCATGTGCCAGCAAGCAGGGACGTGTGATCGACAAGGCAATGATCCAAGCCGTGGTCGCCACCAACAATAAGAAGCGATTTACCATTTCCGACGACCATCAGCGAATCCGCGCTGTACAGGGGCATTCGATATCAACGGTACAACCCACGTATCCCGAGAGGGTGCCGCCCGAAGTTCTCTATCACGGCACAGCGACACGCTTCCTAGCGTCTATTCGTGAACAGGGGCTGAAGGCTGGGTCTCGCCACCATGTACATCTTTCACTCGACATACCGACAGCAATCGCTGTCGGGAAACGGCATGGCAAACCCGTAGCTCTAGAAATTCAGGCGCTGAGAATGCACCAGCAGGGATTTAAGTTCTTTCTGGCAGAGAACAAGGTCTGGCTCACTGATGCCGTTCCAGCCGAGTTCATCCGCGCAGTCGACTAGCTGACTCATTCAGCGCGACACTACCGGCCAGTACAACCAATAGGAGATTTTCTGCCAAGAACACGATGCTGTAGTGCCGAATCGCTCTTGAACTTCCAAAATGCTGGCTCCAAGCCATAGCAGCTTCTGAATCAGAGTATTCGATCAGCACGCCCCGCAAGAGCAGCGCCGCATCGACTCCCTCGACCTTCAGCATCGACGGCCCCGGAAATGCCTGCGAGTAAAAAGAGCAGACTGAACTGAACCGCAACTCTCGCTCACACACCCCGGCACCGCAGTCGTACGTCACGATGACTATCAGTTCAGTTCCTTCCGTTCGCATTTTTACCGCGTTCTCGCCATGCCCCGGGAGCCATTCGTAAGGGTCGAGAACCTCAATACCGCGCCCCACCTTCATCATTTTGATCCCGTCGGCAAATTAGATGTTCCAGTTGGCGGCAGCTTGTTTCGCGCCAATTGTGCCGTCGCCAAATCGTCGAAGGTAGTCCCGGCCGGCATACCTGGTACCTGGACCCCAGTTTGGTTCACACCGTACCATTGTGATTGTGGTATCCCGGCATCACTCAACGCAGCAGAGGTACGAGTATTCAATATTACCAATCTTTTAAAAAGTATTGTCATGCTGCAGCGTATTGACACTCCGGCTGGCGAAAGAACGACTTGACCAACTCAGGCAGTCGTTGAATGCGGCGCAACGCGCTCAGCGCCAATTTCTTCATTTCGTTCTTTCCCTGCACCAGACGTTTGGATACATGCCGCTTCACGTGCGCCCAGACCTGCTCGTCCGGGTTCAGGTGCGGCGAATACGGCGGCAGGTAGAACAGCTTGAGCCGGCCTTGCTGGCTTTCGACGTACGTTCTGACCGGCTTGCTCTTGTGCACCGGATGCCCGTCCACCACCACAAAGACAGGCTTGGTCGCGCCAATCATCAATCGTTTGAGAAACTCGACAAACACCGTCGCGTTGACCGAGCCGTCATGCACCATGAAACGAAACTCGCCACGTGGGCTGACTGCCGAGATCATGTTCAGCGAGAAGCGCCGGCCGGTCACGCCAACCACGGGGGTCTGGCCACGCGGCGCCCAGGTGGTACCAGTGTGGTAGTCCGAGCGAATCCCAGACTCATCCGCAAAGTAGATTGTTGCCCCCACGGCCCGTGCCTCAGCCCGGATCTGCGGATAGGTCTCCGATTCCCACTGTCGCACCAGCGCAGCGTCCTGCTGCCAAGCCTGATAGAGGAGCTTCTGCACACTAAACCCCAGCAGCTTCATGATTCGGCTGACCGAGGCCAGCGACAGCTTCTTGCCAAACTCGCGATGGATCAACTCAGCGATCAGCGACAGGGTCCAGAGGCCGAACTCGAACTTGTACTGCAGCGGCGTGTTGTCCCTGATTGCCTTGGCCAGCCAGCGCATCTCCTCGGCGCTGATCTTCGGTGGGCGGCCAGGTATCGGTTTGGCCAGCAGCGCCTTCTGCCCGCCGTTGGCAAAGTCGGCCAGCCAGCGATAGACGCTGCGCACATTGACACCAAAGGCTGCAGCCACGCTTTCTACCGTCTGGCCTTCGCGAATCGCCTTGACTGCCTGCTGCCGCATTACCTGCAAGGTTTGGTGTTCGATCGACCGAGCATCCGAGTTTCGTTTGCATTTCATGCAAACATTGTCTCACATGACATTACTTTTCAAAATGTTAGTATCTAAAAAAAGTCTGCCTGCTCGCAAAGAACTCAGGATGAAGCAGTGAATAGCCATCCGTGTCAACGTATGCCCTAAAGCGGGCACTATTTGGCCATTTCTCATACCCGATAGTCTCCCCATTCTCGCGACGTTCGATGATCCACCCTGGATCACCCTCAACGCACCTCGTTATACAGAAGTCAGGGACTGCCTCTGAGCGCTTGAATCGTAGAAGCGGCGTCCATGGTGCGCTGCAGGCCGATCCAGATGGTCTTGGCGCCGGGCTCACCATCGCTCTTGCGTCCGAGGAAGCCGCCGAGCGAGGCCACCAAGCGGATCATCTGGTTGAGCGAGACCGGCGTTTTCGGCGCAGTCTTCTTGGCCAGCAGATGGGCGCCTCGTATTTCGTCGGCATCGAAGAACCGCGCGGCATCCAGGTCCGGACACGTCCGACCCAGCCGCATCAGCCGGGCAATGCGCCAAGCCACGATCATGTACAGCACCAGCGCGCGCTCCACTCGATCGATTTGCGCTAGCTGCAAGGTCTCGACCTTGCACCCGGTCTTGAGCACGTGGAAGAACATCTCGATCTCCCAGCGCGCTCGGTACCAATCCACCAGCTCGATGATGGCCTGCGCATCCAGCGCCTCGCGGTTGGTCAGCAGCCGCCACACCACGGGCTTGACGCCGGCCCGCGCTCCGATCTCCCGTGCCTCAATGCAGGTCAATTCCACGCCACCATGGCCGGCCAGCTTCACCCGTTGTGCGCGCAAGGCTTGCGTGACCTGGCGCGCCGGGCTGCCTGCGCGTCGCGGCAACGTGAAGGTGAGTTCCCCAAGCTTGGCACTGGCCTGCAGGCGATCCCACAGCTTGCCCGCCTCGTCCAGACTGCGGTCATGTCGGCAGCGAATCAGCCAGTCAGCCGGGTGTCCCAGCGCCTGCGCACGTGCCATCAGCGCACCGATATCCCCTTCGCGGTCCACCACGTAGACCAGGCGGGTGTGGGGCAACCGCGCAGCTTGCCCGGCCACCCGCTCATACCCTTCGATCCAGCGTACGCTCTCCTTGAGCCCGCCCCGTGAACCATCCGCCTCGCGGGGCTCTCGCGCCCACATCCACGCGTCGAGCACACCCAGCGGCTCGCGATCGGGTGTCACCGCATAGGTCGGATGCAAATACATCCCCCGTTGCACTTCATAGCTCAATGGCCCCAGCCCCTCGATCTCCTGTCCATTGAAGTCCAACTCGGTTGTATCCGCGATGCATAGCACCACCGGATGCGCGCCAGCCCGCTGCGCTGTGCGCTCCCAGTGCGGCTGCATTACGTCGCGCCAATCGATCTCCGTATTGCCCAGAAAGCGATAGGCCCCAACCGTCTCGCTCCAACCATTACACGCCCCGGGGATGCTCGCCGTGGGGTGCGCCGACAACTGCTTGAGCAGCTCCTTGGCGCGCCGGTCCCGGCGTGGATCGCCCAGATACAAACTCTCGAATTCCTCGTCCACCCACGCTCCAGAATCGCCGGCCATCTCGGCTCCAAATCCAGTGAGTAAACGCGAATCCTCGATCGCTTACAACCCCGGGGCCGTCAACTTCGGACGACTTCTGTATAACGAGGTGCCCTCAACGCCTCCCAAGTTGTTAGCAACCTCGATCAGTTGGAGTAAGTCTTCTACTCTTTTGTCAATTGCTATCATGCAGAGACTGAACTTCAATGCCGCATCTCTATCACGATCAGGCCGGAAGCCATCAAACGCCTCGGAAAAATAATCCATCTTTACCTGAATGAGAAACAGACCGATCACTCTTTTCTCATGACATAAACATCAATTCAACCAAGCAGCATCTTTGTCATTGCTCAACAATTCAATCAAGATTGAGACGTCGTGTTTCCTCTTCGTAGAAGTAGCGGAGCGCTTCTGGCTCTCGCTCCAGGAGACCATCATAGTGCGTCGCATCGGCGACCAATTGCTTGTATCCCCACAGCGCTTGCAACCCCTCTTCATCACTTTCGGCCGACCAGAATGACCACTCGTCTGGCAAACGAGGGTCATTCGCCGAAAACAAGCCCATGGGAAACCAATTTGGCAAATGATGGTCGTCTGCCAATAGGAGAAGTATGGCGCCTTGCCAAAGAGCCATGGCGAACACATGGTATTCCCTGCCAATTGAGACAGTGAAGCTCGACTGCGGTGTGTAGCCCAAGCTCAGCATGCGACTTGGGAGTGACTGTCCGCTATTGCTATTGCAAATTACACGCATGGTTTTCACTTGAATTTGAAGTCATCCACCGCACCGGTCTTAGTGTTGCGCACGTAGTGAATCTCTACACCGTTGACGTTCTGTGTCATTTTTACCCAGCCGTCCGATGACAACCATCGTGAGTCCGTCATTCCTTTCCTCAACGGAACTACCGTCCCCGCCTCCGGATTCGACATGGTCTGCAGCATCGCCAGTTGCTCGTTCAGGCTATTTGGGACCGTTCGCCCCGTCGATCCTAGTCCGAGCGGCGCATTGTTTGTAGCTGATTGTTCAGCAGGAGCGCGCGTGGCCGAACCATTTGCCCCCCCACCCCGCAAGACATCACCAGATAAATATCCGGGCCCTGCCTGAACCGTCGTAGCAGCCCCCCCGCCTTGCCCCACAGCAGAATACGGCCCCGCCACATTGGTCCACGCCGGGAAGGCACTCCCCGCCCCTGACCCAACATAGAACGTATTCGGCGACTCCAACGTCGCCCGCCACCCCGGCCCAGCCAACGGCCCCATCGGCAGGCCCAGCACGCCCGCGCCGATCCCTTCCAGCGCCATCCCATACTCTGCTGCGTTGTAGCCAGCCGCAGGATCCGCATTCGGCTTCAGGTACTGCGTCCCCGCAGATATCCCTGCAAAGGTGCTCCCCAGCATCCTGTCAAACATGGTCGCCACAGGATTCGGGGCCAATGAACGAGCGACAGGCGTCTCGGGGCCATACGCGTACACCTTGCCGCCAGCAAAGACGATGTAGTTGCCCGCCGCCTTCGCCGCCGCTATCGCACCGCGACAGGTGTCGGAACTCAGGTTGGCGCACGCGGCCTGCAAATCCGCATCGCGCTGCTTCGACTTGGCATCCCAACCGTTGGCAACATCGCACTGCTGGGGGTCCTTGGCGCAAGCCGCCGCCGCGTTATCCCGACGCTCCTGCTCCGAGTAGACCATCGGGTTGGGCCGACGGTGATCCAGCCAGTTGTTCATGGCCGAGTTCTGCGCCGTCGATGCCCCGGCCGTGGTGTCGCCGCCGATCGCGTGCGCAATGGCCCCGCCCGCCATGGCGGCAATCGCCACCGTCGCCGCATCGATGGCGCTGTTCGTGCCCGACGTGCCCGCATAAAGGCCCATGCCCACCAGCGGCGCCACCACCGATCCCGCCAAACCGCCCGCAGCGCCGCCCGCGCAACCCGTCCCCTGCATCGACGAGATGGCGCAGCCCACTGCAACGTGCCCGAGGATGTTGCCGACGACGCTGTTCGGCGAGGCATTGACTTCGCCGATGCCCGGACTCAACGTGCCCAGTACATTGGCTGCGACCGCCCCGATGTCACTGGCAGCGGCATTGGCCAATGCCCGGCCAAAGCTGCCGCCGTTGATGGCCGTGGTCACAACGGCCTTGATGCCGATGCTCAACGTCAGCGCGGCCAATTGGTCGCCCATCGTGCCGGTTGAAGCGGCCGCCTGCGTCAGACCGTTGCCGACGTTCTTGGCACCCGACAACGCCGCAAGGCTCCGATCGGATGCCACCGAGTTCAGGCTGTCCACCGTCCCAAGCGTGCCATCCGCATTGAGCGTGATCCCCTGTGTAATCCCCGCCGTCAGCGCCGACGTGGCGCCCGCCTTGACCAGCGCGCCGAAGCTGAAGCTCATGCCGCTGCTCGCCTGCTGCATGGCATTGGTGGTCATCGAACTAACCGCCGCCTGGGCCATGGCTTGACCCACTGTCAGGGTCGCGCCCACCCCGGCATACGCGGCCATCGCCGCGCCGCCCGTCATGATCCCGATGGCCACCATCACCACGCCGGCGAACAGTTGCCCGAACCAACCCTCCGACCGCACGTAGGTATCGGTATGTGTACTCGTCATCGCCTGCATACCCGCCTGCACGGCCGCCGCCACCCGCGCAGCCTCCGCCGCGCTCATCGAGCCGTCCGCGTTCAACTGCGCAACGACACCGTTGATGTTCCGGATCTGCCCCGCAATGTCCGCCGCGTTGGCCGCGAAGACGAAGCCGCTGTTGGCCTGCCCCTGCTGCCCCGTCGTGCGCGCCCAGCCGTCCTCGATCGGCTGCCACGCCGCCGTCATCTCCGCCGCGCGCTGCTCGTTGACGATCGTGGTGTTGGTGGTCAGCGTGCCGTACGAGCCCAGCGTACCGGTGTTGCGGATCGGGTTGTTCGCCAGCAGCTCAAGCGACTTGCTCGCGACGATGCTGCCGCCCGGCTCGATGCCGCTGTAGCCCGGCGGCAGGTAGACCTGCGGCACCAGCGCGCTCACCATCGGGCACGCGCTGCTCAGGCAGTTCGGGTCCGGCACCTGCTGCGTCACGTACCACAGCATCGGCTTGTCCAGCGCGGCCAACTGGTCGTGCGTCAGAGCCTGGCCCAGCTGGACGTTGTGCGCCTTCGCGTAGTCGGCCGCGTTCTGGTACAGGATCAGCTTCTGCTGGTCGTCGACTGTCAGGTGGGTCTGGCTGTCGTAGGTCAGGCCGTTGATGAAGCTGGTGCGGCCGGTCTGGGCCAGCGCGGCCTGGTCCAGCCGCTGGTTCTCGGCCTGCGGGTCGTAGTAGAAGGGCGTGCTGCCGGGGCGCAGGGCAGCGGGCAGCGCGTTGATCAGCGCCTGCGGGCCGATGCCGCCCAGCACGGCTGTGGCGGGGCTGTTCGACAGGTACTGGGCCGTCGAGCCGGAGGCCGTCGGCGCGGTCACCGCCGCGCCATCGGGCGGCGTGTTGAAATGCCATGCCACCGCACCGCCGCTCTGGGTCGTCACGACGACGGGGTTGAACTGCCACCGCCCATTCGTGGTGCCCGGGTTGGACGGAGTCGGTACCCCCTGCTGCAGCACGGTGGTCGGGCCGCTGAAGGTGTCCGGCGTGCCCGTCACCGGCAATTGCGCGTTGGGCATGCCGACCGGGCCCAGGCTCACCACCTGCCGTCCGCTGGTGGACGGCGGCGTCTGGATCGACGGGTTGGTGATGCCGTTGGTGATCGTGGCGCCCGACAGCGAAATCGCCGTGCCTGCGATGTTGCCGCTGTTGACGATGGCGCCGCCCGCGCGGATGGTCAGGTTGCCGCCGCTCACGTACGAGTTCAGCACGCCGATGGTGGGCGCGTTCTCGGCGTTGGCGTTGGTGCCGTTGCGGAGGTTGCCGCCAAAGGCCCGCTGGCAGCCGGAGAGGTCGCCCGCCGAATCGCAGCCCCAGCGATCGCTCGGGTTGCTGTCCTGGTCCAGGAACATCCAGTGGTAGTACTGGCGCAGGAAGATCGAGCTGTTGTCGAAACTGCCCGTGGTAATGGTGTTGTTGCCGCCGGCCACCATGGCGCCGCCGTTGTTGCGCACCGCACCGGCGTTGACGGTCAGGTCGCCCGCGGCGAGGATCATGCCGGCGTCACCGGTGGCGGTTTGCGTGGCCGTATCGCAATTGCCGCTGCCGCTCTTGCCGCACGGTGCGACATCCGAGCCGCGGCTCTGGCGAACCGTGGTCGTCGGCGCGGCCTGGTTGACCAGGCTATTGGCCGCATTGATCGTGACCGAACCGGCCTTCGACTGGATCGTCCCGCCCGTGTTGGTGACGGTGGGCGCCGTGATCAGGACATTCCCGGCCGCGGTGATGGTGCCGGTCTGATTGGTCAGTTGGGCAAGGTTGGCGGTCAGCGTACCGCCCGCCACGATGCTGGCAACCTGCTGCTTGGGGTCGATGATGTCGTACGTCGGGCTGTCCCACGGCCCGGCGGCGGCGCCGAAGAAACCGCGGGAGACCGAGTTGGTACACGTCGCAGGATTCCCCACGCAGCCGGGCAACGTCGTGCGATTGACCAGTTGTTGGCCGACATTGTTGACCAAACCGCCCAGCGCGACGTTGCCGGCCGCGGCGATCTGCCCGCCATTGTTGAGCGTGCCGACCTGCGTCAGGTCGACGTTGCCGCCGGCGGCAATCACGCCTTGCTTGCCGGCGACCTGCTGGACAGTCGTCTGCGCGGCGGGCGGCGTGGCGGTGAAGCCGTTCACACTGCCGGTGCCGTCGGGGGTGTAGTTCAGCCAGATCCAATGCGGCTGAATCAGTCCCTGGGTCGGATTGCAATCGGCGTACCCACATCCCTCACTGAGCACGCCCAGCGGCCCCGAGTAGAAGGCGTACCAGCCGAGCTGGGTCGCCAATTGCCGCATGAAGGCGTTGAGCGTCGCCTGATCGATCGACTCCGTGATGGTCTTGGTCGCACCCGCCGAGGTGCCGTTGTTCAGCGTGCCGACCGCCATGCTCAGATTGCCGGCCGCACTGATCCGCCCGCCGTTGTTGGACAGGGTGGAGGCGGTCACCGCCAAGTTTCGGCCGGCTTGAATGACGCCGGAGACCCCATCCTGCGTGGTCGTTTCCGTGCGGGTGACGGTCGGCAGCGTAACGAGCGGTACCATCTTGACGGCCGGTGCAAGCGCCGTCGTGGCGGGCGGCTCGCCAAAATGCCACAGCTCCATCGATTGGGCGTACGCACCGTTGTCGCCTCCGCCGGAGACGGGTATGTAGGTCTCAATCCCCTGATACGCCGAGATCACGCCACTGGCGCTAGGCTTCAGATCGCCGATCGTGATCGGGAAGCTGAATCCGCTGTATTGGGGACCATCGTCTGCCGTACCACCGACCTGGATCTGCACCACCTTCTGCCCGATCACGACCCTCGACAAGTACGTCGGATTGACCTCCTGCCCCGTCACCACGGTCGTGCTGGCACCGCCCGATGCGGTCGCATCATTGACGATCTGGCCGGCGGTCAGATTCACATCGCGCCCCGCACCGATCGTGCCCCCTTGGTTCAGCACACTGCCCGACACATTGAGGTTGATGTCGCGGTTGGCCTGGGTCAGCGCGCCGGCGTTGTCATAGCCCGCACCGGCGATCTTGACGTCGTTGAGCGCTTCGACCGTGCCCCGGTTGGTGGTGGCACCGGTGACGGACAGGTCGTGATCGGCGTGCAACGTCGCGCCAGCCGCGTTGCTGATGCCGCCCCCCGAAACCGCCAGATCGTGGCCGGCGATGATCTGTCCGCTGTTGGCCACCGCGCCGGGCGTGCTCAGCGTCAAATCGCCCGCGTGCTGGATCGAGCCGGTGTTGGCGATGCCGTTGGCGGCGTTGATGGTCGCGGTCTTGCCGCCCACGGTCCAGGCGCCGGTGTTGGCGACAGCGCCAACGTTGTAGGTCAGTGCCCCATTGGCGTTGATGGTGCCGAGGTTCGCTGCGTCGACGGACTGGTTCCGCAGGTTGATCGTGGCGTTGTTGCTGGCCAGGATCTGGCCACCGGCGTTGTTGAAGCTGCCGTTCCCGCCGGACACCGTGGCGGTCAGGTCGCCTTGCCCGGGCGTGGTGCCGGACGGGCTGCCGGCGAACATCACGCCGTTGCGGTTGCTCGTCAGCGTGTTGGCAGCCACGGTCAGCGACTGTGTGCCGAGCAGCGTGCCGTTCTGGTTGCTGAGCGTGTTGTCCGCCGTGACGCTGACCGTCTGGCCGCCGATCAGGCCGGCATTGGCCACCTCCGTACCGTGCACGCTGGTCGTGGCACCGCCCAGCGTGCCGCTGTTGGTGATCGTGGAACCGGTGACGGTCAACGTGTTGGACGCCGTGACGGTGCCGATATTGTTGACCGCACCGCCGCTCAGCTTCGCCGACCCTGCGTTGATGGTGCCGGCCGTCGCCACACCTTGCGCCCCGGTCGCGGTGAGCGTGCCCTTGATCTGGCTGCTCTTGCCGGTTGCCCCCAGCACGACGCTCGCCCCGCTCAGGGTGGCATCGCCGCCGACCACAGGCAGTGCCGCCATGGCAAGCCGGTTCCCGGCGGTAGCGGTCAGATTGCCCGCCGCCTGGCTGCCACCCGTGCGGGCAATATCGCGGCCCGCCGCAAGGGTTGTGTTGCCGACGCTGGTGGTGGTGCCTTGACCGGCAATGTCCTGCGCGGCCGAGATATTCAGGTTGCCCACCGCAGCGGATTGACCGTCGACGGCCACGCTTCCCTGGGTCGCGGTCAGTGCCGTATCCCCACTGGACTGCGTCGTGCCGGAGACGCTCACGTCCGTCCCGGTCAACACGGCGCTACCGCCGTGAGCGATAACACTGCCGGTAACGCCAATGGCGCCGCCGCCCGATTGCGCCGTCACGCCCCGCGTGGCATACACCATGCCACCCAGAACGACGCCGCCCTGCCCGCTCGCACTGACGTTGCCGCCTGCAAGCACGGTGCCCGCGGTCGCCAGCACCCCCGTCGCGGTCAGCTGGGTGTCGCCGCCCGAGGCCGTACTGCCCAAGAGGAGGAGATGACGGCCGGCGGCCGCCGTTGTCGTGGTCCCCGCCGTGACGGCGCCGGTGCTCGCGATGCCGATGTCCCGGCCACCGGTCAGTGTCGTAGCGCCCACGCTCTGGACCGCCCCCGTGACGGCAACATCCTGCCCGGCCCCGATCTTCAGGTCGGTCCCGGTCACGAGCTGCCCGCCAACCGTCGCATTGCGCGCGGCAGCCAACGTCACGGAGCCGGGCGCCGATACCTTGCCGCCCAGGGCGATGTCCCCATTGGCACCGCCGGCCGTAGCCGTGATGCCGCCGCCGGATATGAGCGCCCCCGTGGAGGCCACCTGACCGTCCGAGGCATCGAGCCGGATATCGCCGCGAGAGGAAACAGTCCCGTCCACACCCAGGTTGCGGCCCGCCGTCGCGGTCGTCGTAGCGCCTGTCGTGACAGAACCGGTACCGGCGACATGGATGTCGCGGGCAGCACCGAGTACCGATGCCCCCGTGCTCTGCACCGCACCACCGATCGCGATGTCGCGACCGGCCGTCAACCGCAGATCGCCGCCCGTGGTCAGCGGACCGGCAATGGAAGCATCGCGCGCCGCGTTCAACTGGATGGTGTTCGGAGACGATACGTTCCCGCCCAGCGTGAGATCGCCCGTACCATCCTTACCTTGCGCCATCACAGCAGTGCTGGCCGCATTCAGGCTGCCGCCCAGGTTGACACTCTTGCCCGCGCTCACGTTCAGCGCCTTGGCCGCCGCCAGGTTGCCCGCGCCCGCAACATTGCCACCCGCGTTCAGCGTCAGGTTGTTCCCCGCCTGCGCCGCACCGCCGATCGTCAGGTCACCGCCCGCCCCGATCGTCACGTCCTGCTGCGCCCGCACGGCGCCGCTTGCCGTCACGGCCCCCGTTGCAGCAATGCCGACCGCCTGCTGCCCATACACGTTGCCGACGCTGACATCCCCGTTGGCATCGATATTGACGTTGCCGGTGTTGGCCGCCAGATCCCCCGCGGCCCGCACCCCCAGCCCCTGCGCCGTCGAGATCAGCTTGATCTGCCCCGCCGTCATCGCGCCGAACGCCGTCGCGTCGATGGCCAGGCCGTTCTGCGCGCTCGGGCTGTTGGTCACCGCATTGGCGCCCGTGCTGCTCACCTGCCAATCGGAGCCCGCCCTGCCCGTGCCCGTCGCCACCGGCGCGACCTGCTGGTTCCCCGCGATCACGTTGATCTGGTTGCCCGCAAACAAGGGCGCATTGACGCCCACCGTCTGCCCGATCAGGTTGATCGCCCCGACCGTGCCCTCGATCCCGGCACCGGCCGTGGAGCCCGCCGCCGGGTCGATCTGGATCCGTCCGCTATTGACCAGGAAGCCGACCGTGCTGGCCTGGTCGAATGGAACGTTTGCGCCGCTGCCGTTCAGAAACTGCGGCGTGCCGCTGGACAGGGTCACCCGTGGGGTATTTGTGAAGCCCGCGCCCTGCGTATAGATGCCCGCTGGCGTGGCGAATATCACACTGGCCGGTGTCCCGAACACTTCCACCGTACCGTTGAGGCGGATCGGATCGGTACCCGTGACCTGCGTCAGGATGGTCGAGGCCGGGCCGGACGCGGCCAGGTTCGCGTTGCCGCCGACGTTGCCACCCAGCAGCGTGCCGCCGCCGGCCAGGCTGTTGTTCAGGATCAGGCCAATTCCATCGACCGTCAGCGAGCGCAGCAGGTTGTACGACAGGCCGCTCGGGTTCGGCGTCGTGACGTTCACAACCGGCACGCCCCCGCCTTGCCCCGTGGTCTGCGTGAGGGTAGGCGTGAAGCGGATCGGCGCGGTGGGATCGGTGATGGCGCCGGCCTGCGCCTCGCGCATCCCCCAGCGCACCAGCAGGCGGCCGGTGGTGAGCCACGACGTGAACGGGCTATCGTAACCATCCGAGGCGGCGGCGCCGTGCAGTGCAATCGTGGCGGCGCTCTGCCGGGCGGCCTGCCAGGAGACCTGCACCGGACCGAGCCAGCTGATGAGTGCAACGGCGGCAGCAATCGACCGCGCCACGAACGAGCGCCTGGCGCGGTCATGGCGGCTGACGGTGTCAGCGGTACCTGCGCGATCGCAGTGTTGTTCTTGTTGTCGTGCAACGGCACGCGGCTGCTCCAGCGCAGCGCGTGCGCGGGCCGGTACCGGCTGGCGCATCGATGAAACTCCCCGAACGTCTTGTTGTACGGGGTGGCTTCATGGCTGCCGGTCTGCCGGCCGCAGGCACCCCTATTTAGACTTGGGGCGGATCATAGCGAATCACCGTGTGAAGGACATCCCTCGAAATCGTGAAATTCGACGAAATCGAGATGAATACTCCAAACAACTGATCTTATGCACCCTTAACTCATGTCGTTATACACATCTTTTGCCTAATTTTTAGGCGCATCGCCCGGAGCCCCTTGCAGCAAGGGCTTCCGGGGTATCGGCATGCAGAAGGCTCGGTGCGATGCCGCCTGATGACCCCTTGTAAGTCCTTGATTCATAAGGGGTGATCTGAGATGTGTATAACGAGGTGCCCTTAACTCTTAAGATCGGCAAGCTGGCCCCATGCTGCGCGCCACCCAGGCTTGCTTGTTGGCGCCCCGCCGCCATGGCGACGCCAACCGCCCAGCACCCCGCGCCAAACCAGCGCCGTCAAATTGGATCGCCCACCACTCCGAACCACTCCGGGATTCGAGGAGGATCCAACGCTTGGAGAAAACGGGGCCAAGAACAAAACGAACCCGTTCTCACCCGAGGTCCGCGAGCGGGCCTGGTATGCCAACCGCCCGGTGTGCAAGGCCGACAAGGTCTGGAAGCAGATGAACCGCGAGGGCATCCGTGCCGCACGCCGCACGATCGAGCGCGTGATGAAGCGCCTGGGGCTGCGGGACTTTGCGAGATGGTTTGCCTCCCCCGTCGTGGACGCCACGAGTCATATCGTCACGCGTGGCTTGCCGCTGCGCAGAATCGCTCATCCGTGCGTTTCAAAGCGGGCTTTTAGCCAAAGCCAACATACCCTTCCCCATAACCGACGTGAAGCATGGCGGAAGTATAATTGTTTCCGAGACTGGCCATCGTAATGCATCGCTCCAGACCAAGCTCCCTGAGTACCGACAAGACGCCTCGCACATTTGCTGCCGAACCTTGCGCATTCGCACCGACCAGCATGACCCGGGTGTCCTGTGCATTAGGGTTGATGTGCCGAATGAGCACGTCGCGTACGGATAGGCGTCCTGCGCCCTGTCCACGGAAGCTATCCACATGCATCAGCAATGCCTTGTCGCCATGAATGATCGACAACGCAAGGCATGGGTCGAGATCCGTCGTATAGAGAACCGTATTGGATGCCCTTTTAATGTCGACCACTTTCGCCGAAGCATTACCCTGGTGAACGAACATCATCCGGCAACCCTGGTCTGCGAGCGCCGCGTGCGATTTTCGCATCGGCTTTCCGGTCGTGGACTCCATCGAAAGCTTGAGATTCTGAAGGCTCGCCATCCCGAGCACCTGATCCACCGGAAACGTCTTTAATTCGTTCCCCGAAAGATCAAGGTCGGCGATCCGGTTCAGGGGGCCAATATCCCTGGGCAATTCATTCAATCCTCGGCTCGCCAACTCGACAGTTGGCACGGTGGGCGAATGCAATTCGACTCCGGCGGAATGGCTCGACCTATCCGACCGTGATTGAAACGATGGCAATGGCGCGCGCCGATCCCCGACAGGATGGCTGGCGCCCCTGGATGTCTCTTGGTGATTCAACCTCGACAACCCCCTCAGCCACCCATCTGGCATACGGCCGGCCGCAGAACCGCGCAGGCCCTCCGTCTCGCGGAGCGTTTCTCCGGGGTTGCTCAAGTGATTGCTGTCGTCGGCACCACGAATGGTTCCGCCACTCTGGGCGAAGCGGATGTTGATATTGAGGTGATTCATACTTTGGCTGCGGCGAAATCCCGAAACGGGGACGCCGCATGATGAGACATCCCGTGCCGGAACCTCGGCCCGGGATCGAACGGGCGACACGGTAAACGAAGTGAACCGCACATCTCTTGCAGCCGCTCTGTCCATACTCCGGTGTGGCTTGCCTGTGCATCAGTGCCAACCGGTCGTCCGCGAAGACGCTGATGAGGCGGTCATGCGGACTTCAGCGCACCAGGCAAACGTCAAAGTGGCGCCATAGGGAAATATCACTATGCATCACTATGCGGACGCCTTGGACGCGGCGCAAACCTTACCGGTTTGAAATGGCCGCGCTTCCCAAACGTGTGCCGTCGGGCACGGCCCCAAACCCTGTCAATGATTGGCGCTTAGGCGATGTATGCGCCGCTTGAACAACTGCTCGAGCGGGCCTACTCTTTTTTCCCGGCAGCCGTAACGCCGCACTGACTCGCTCAAGTCCACGGCTTTGGTGACGCCATTGCGCAAAGCCGCCGTCACAGGCGATCGTCGCGTGACACCCAAAGCAGACAAACCGGAGATGACTGTGCTGAGCCCTCATGAATTTGCCGTTTTGCTCTTGGTCAACGATAGCGCCGAAGCCTGCGAGCTGGATCGCGCAGATATCGAAACATTGGTCGAGCGTCAGTTGGTGACGCTGGAACGCCGCGGGCCGAACCACAGCTACGCGCAGCTCACCATTCAAGGGCATCTGTTTCTCAAGGCGTGTGGGCACGCTCAAGCACGCGTCCGGGCAAGAGCATCAGCGACCGCCCGTTGAGAGCCGCCCTCCCTTGAGGGATCGCGATCGCTGGCGCGTTGAACCGATATGCGCGCGGCTGGTGAAGGCATGCGGCCCGTGGTCGGTTCGATCGCGGATCGGGGCCGACGCTACGTAACGGCTGCGGCGCTTCCGATTCGCTAGTACCTTTGCACAGGGGTTATGACGGTTTGTCAGAGGTCGGTACTGGGTAGGCCTTGGCCAATTTCTTGCGGGCCGTTTCGGTAGAGAACATCCAGTTGATGCGAGCGCCGCTGGCGTTTCGCAGTTGCTCCCAAGCCGCGACTTCGGTGATCAGCCGATCGCGGCAGTCGATGCGGCGATCCAGGCACTGGCTTCGCAGCACGCCGATTTCGATCTCGACCATGTTGAGCCAACTGGCGTGCTTGGGGGTGTAGTGGAATTCGATCCGCTGCAGGATGCGGCGAGCTTCTACGGGTGGCAGGGCTTGGTAGAGCGCAGCAGGCGTGTGGGTCGACAGATTGTCCAGCACGACCCGGATGCGCGGTGCCTGGGGGTAGTGGATGTCGACCAGATCGCGCATGCACTGGGCGAAGTCATCTGCCGTTCTGCGTTCGGTGACTTTCACCTTACGCCAGTTGCAGTGTGCATCGAGGAAGACGAACAGATTGGCGGTGCCGTTGCGCTTGTATTCGCAGTCGTAGCGCAAGGGCTTGCCCGGCTCGGCCGGGATCGGTTGTCGTATCTCGCCGATGAGTTGGGTCGGACTCTCATCGAAGCACACCACCGGGTGCCGCGGGTCCGGAGTTTCGGCATACAGGTCGAGCACGTCTTCCATGCGTGCCACGTATTCCGCGTCGATCTTGGGAATGCACCACATGTCCTTGCGCCAGGGCTTCAGATCGTTCTCGGCCAGGCGCCGGCGTACCGTCTCGCGCGATAGCGCTTCGTGCTCGGTGAGCTTGACGAGCGTGTCGGCGAGCAATTCCAGCGTCCAGCGCGCACGTCCCGGTGGCGGGTTGGTGCAGGCGGTGGCGATCAGCAGGGCCTCTTCCTTGCCGCTGAGCTTGCGCTGCGCCCCAGGCCGAGCCTGTTCGTTCAGCGCCGCTTCCAGACCCGTCTCCACGAAGCGACGCTTGGTGCGGTACACCGTGGATTCGCCAACCGCCACGGTGGCGGCAATGCTTGCGTCATCCTGGCCAGCGTGCGCTGCAAGCAGGATTTGCGCTCGCTTGAGCTTGCGTGCCGCGTGCTTGCCGCCGCTTAGCATGGCGGCAAGCACCTCACGCTCGGATTGGTCGAGTTCGACTCGATAGCGTAGATTCATCCGGATGGCTTCCTTTGGGGGAGGCCTCCTTCGACTGCCGGGGTTCCGAATGAATCAGAAGCCGCTTCCATTGTCTGGCGAGCGCTCAGCCTGCCCGAGCTTCACCGACAAGCAAGGTCAGTATCTCGCCTTCATCTGGGCCTACAGCTTGATAAACGCCCGTGCTCCGGCCGAACGCGACATGCAGCGCTTCTTCGCCGTCACGGCTCCTTCCGTCCATCAGATGGTGCTCAACCTCGAACGCAATGGATTGATCCGCCGGCAAGCAGGCTTCGCTCGCAGCATCGAACTGCTCGTTGACCACAACTGCTTGCCTGTCCTGCAACCCAGCCAAACTGTCATAACCTCTGTGCAGCGGTACTAGCCCGTTTGCGGCCGACAACCGACAACTGTCAGTGCTCGGCCGCGCGCCGCGCAGCCCACAGGCAGATGGCCACGCCCAGCAACAACCCGAATGCCATCAACCCCGCCCCGGCGATCTGCTGGTCGCGCAGCAAGAAGTTGCCGCACAGGCGGCGCTCGGCCTCCAGGTAGAGCCCGCCGGCCGTCACCATCATCCACGCGAAGTTGCCGCCAAAGAACAGCGTGACCGGCCACGAGCCGCCCCGGCAGCCAAACCGCGCGGCGGTACCGGCAGCGAGCACGAGCGCGCATTTGGCGAGGTTGATGCGGCCGTCGATGCGGCTCAGATCCAGCGCCAGCGGCACCATCCATACGCTGGCGGCGAACGCGGCGAAGGTCTGCAGCGCCAGCCCGTAAGCCCGGGTCGCCATGATGAGGCGTGCCTCTCGTGCGGCGCTCAACCAGGCGGGCAGCCCCCAGCCGCACGCCAACATGAGCGGCAGCAAGACCAGCATCTGCAGCGCCATCGATGCCTCGGCCAGCTCGCGCAGTGTCGGCACGGCCAGTATGGCCGCCGCCAGCAGCGTGCCGATGCGGATCGCATAGCGCAAGTCGACGCGCAGGCGAAAGGCGGTCAGCGCGCGGCAGTCGTTCATCGCGCCGCATCCTGTGCGAAAGTGTAGGCCTGTTCGAACCGATCCAGGTCGTAGATCGCCAGCACGCGACCGCGCGCATCGACCACATGGATGCCGCCGTTGTGCTCGAAGCCGCCCAGCCCGTCCGGAATGGCCACCACGTCGAGCGTGCGCAACAGGTGCCGCAGCGTTGCCGTGGAGGCCGGCGCAACGATGCGCCAGAGGGAAGAGTGCGCGCGCTGGTCGATGGCATAGGCGCGCAGGCTGCGGGAATCATCGCGCTCGGGGTCGATGGAGACCGATAGCAAGCCGACATGGCCCGCCAGCCCGTCGGCGGCGATACGCTGCTGCAGTTGCGTGAACTCGGCGCCCAGCGCACGGCACACGGTCATGCAGTGCGTATAGATGAAGGTCACAAGCTGCACGCGGGCGGGTTCGGCGCGACCGGGTGCGAAGAGCGTGACCGCCTTGCCCTGCGCGTCGCGCACGGCCACCGGGGGAAATTGCAGCCTGCGCTCGATGACGCGCTCGGCGCGGCGATCGTCCAAGGTCCAGACCGCAAAACCCTGCGTCAGCCGTGCGAACCCGGCCCCACCCAGCAACACGACCACCGCCAGCGCAGCGGGCGGCCCCCATTTGCGCGACGCGCCGGGCATGGCGCTTGCCTTAGCCACCCGGCTTGCCGAGCGCGGCGCCGCCCGCGAACGGGCCCGTCATGCCGGCCGTCTTGGTGCGCACCTCGGCCACCACGTCAGCGGTGATGGGCGGCGCGGCGTTGCCCCACTGGCTGCGCACATGGGTCAGCACGGCGGCGATCTCCGCGTCGTTCAACTGCTCGGCAAACGGCGGCATGGCACCGTTGAACTGCGCGCCCTTGACCGTGATCGGACCGGTGACACCCCGCAGCACGATCGAGGCCACGGTGTGCGCGTCACCGTTGGCCCACTCGGAGCCGGCCAGCGGCGGGAAGGCGCCGGGCACCCCCATCCCCGTGGCCTGGTGGCATGCCACGCAGCGCGCCTGAAAGATGCTCGCGCCATCCGCGCCGCCGGCCTTGGCTGTCAGATCGGCGATGGTGCGGCGGTCCCCCAGGGACGCGGGCTGGTCGATGGGCGCGGTGGCGATGTACCACGCCCCCCAGGCCGCCAGCCCGAACGCGAACACCAGCATCAGCAGCGGGATCGGATTGCGCCCCTCGTGCGGGTCTTCATGTTCGCGCTCGCGTGCGGTGGCGGCATGGCGCTTGTCAACGTCGTGGTGCGGCTCCATATCGCCTCCCTTATTTCGACTTGGATGCGCCTGCCGGCTTGGGCGGAGCCGGCAACACCGGGCCGGTGCGGTTCAACGATTGCAGATAGGCAACCAGGTCCAGCGCCGCCGGCGTGGGCACCACCACCTTGCCTGGCGGTTTGTAGCCCTCGGGCAGCGTGATCGGTTTCTCGCCGGGGTCGGGCGCGTCCTTCACGTCGAACAGGTAGGGGTAGCTCGGCATGATGCTGCCCGGCACATAGGCGCGCGGCTGGAACAGGTGGCCGAGGTGCCAATCGGCACTCGGCTGGCGCACGCCGATGTTCATCAGGTCGGGCCCCGTACGCATGGTGCCCAGCAGATGCGGGTGATCGTAGTAGTAATCGCCCGCCACCGCCACGCGCCCCCAGCCGCGCTTGGCATCGGGCGCAAACGATGCGTCGCGCGGCTGCTGTGAATGGCAATACACGCAGCCATTGGCGATGTAGACTTCGCGCCCGCGCAACTGCGCCGAGGTGTAGGGCTTGAGCCCCTGCGTCGGTTTGGCGTCTTTCAACTGCAAGTAGGGCAAGACGACGAGCGCGCTGGTTGCCAGCGCCAGCATGGTCATGCCGCCGGCCAGCAGGGCGGTTTCGTTCTGCATGGTCAGGCTCCGGCGATGGGCGTGCGGTCTTGGTGAAACATCGCCGGCTTGTCGCGCGTCGGGCCCAGGCCCAGCACCACGCAAATGAAGTTGGCGATAAACAGCAGGTGCGAGGTCACCATCAGCGCACCGCCCACCGAGCGGGCCTTCAGGTAGGGGATCGTCGTCGCCACCGAATCCATGAACGGCCTGCCGGCATCGAGCATCGCCAGCCCCTGCAGCGTGCCGCCGATGGTCAGGGCCACGAAGTAGATGCCGATGCCGATCGTGGCCAGCCAGAAGTGCCCATAGATCATCCAGCGGTATGGCCACTCGCGCCCGACCACGCGCGGCACGATGAAGTAGATCGATCCGAAGAAGACCAGGCTCACGAAACCGTAAAGCCCCAGATGCGCATGCGCCACCGTGAAATGCGTGAAGTGCGTCACCACGTTCACCGAGCGCAGCGCCTCGAACGAGCCCTGGATGGAGCTGAGCGTGTACATCATCCCGCCCAGCGTGACAAAGCGCAGCGTGGGCGAATCGATCAACCGGCGAAAATGGCCCCGCAGCGTCTGGTGCTGGTTGATCGAGAAGGCGATCACCGGCACCAGCATCATCATGCTCTGCACGATCGACAGCGTGATGAGCCAGCCGGGCACCGGCCCACCGACCAGGTGGTGGCCGCCCACCTGCCCGTAGAAGAATGCCAGCGCCCAGAACCCCAGCAGCGACAGCCCATACGACTGCACCGGCCGCCCGATGATCTTGGGCAGGAAGTAGTAGACCGAGGCCAGCGCCAGCGGCGTATAGAACAGCCCCAGCACGTTGTGCCCGAACCACCAGTTCATGGTCGCCTGCTCGACACCGAAGTGCAGCCCCGGGATGTTCGCCACCAGGAAGAGCACCGGAAACCAGAACAGCGCGCAGCCCATGTACCAGACCGACACGTAGAGATGCTCGACGCGCCGGTTGACCAGCGTGAGCACCAGCGGCATCGCCACCAGCGCGCCGCCCAGCACCAGCAGGATGTCGACCTGCCACGGGATCTCCAGCCACTCCAGCCCCTGGGAGATGCCGACCGAGATCGCGCCCAGCCCGGCGATGATCCCCGCGTTCCAGAGCACAGCGCCGACGATGGCGTAGCGCGCGCCCACCAGCGGCGCCTTCAGCAGCCTCGGCAACAGAAACATGGCGATGGCCAGCCCGGCCATCGGCGCCCACCCGTAGGCCACCGCGTTCAGGTGAATGGTGCGGATGCGCCCGAACGAAAGCCACGGCACCGTAGCCAGCAAGTCCGGCTCATGCAGCTTGACCGAGGCCGTGAGCCCCGCCAACGACGCCACCAGCAGCCACACCATGGCGCAGCATAAAAAGAGAAAGACCACCGGCGCGGAAGACTCGTCCGCCATGTCACGCGAACGGTCGTGCTGCGGCTGGGCCGGATCGGCGGCGGCGGACGGATCCTCCGGCGCGTGCGCTTCCGTATCGAAAATGACCGCCGCCGCAGTGGGCGAGGTATCGAAGAACCCCCGCTGCATGCTCCAGATGAACACGGTCAGCGCAACGACCGAGAGCACGAAGGCACTCAGCAGAATCGAGACGGTACTCATGGCGGCCCCTTTTCTTCTTTCGGACGGGAAATATCCGGCGCTGCAGCCGCGCCAGTTGTCGTTGGCGGCAGCGATGGTGGCGAACTCAGTCGCACGATCCGACCGATCCGCAGCAGCGTGCTCGCCTCGTTAGCATACGTCACGCAATGTATTGCGCACAGCCTCATCGGGCTGGGTCGGCTCGATCACAAGGCGTGCCATCGGATGGCCAGTTGCCGCCCCTCGCCCGGCGACACTGTGATTAATGCGTTACCCGGAATCAGTGAATTGCCTGTCGGCCGTCACAAGCTTCGTCAACCGACGGATGTTCTCCGATGCGCCGAAAACGTTTTCAGCTCCGCCACGCTGGTCATGATTGCCGGGCATCCAGAAGACCGGAATGCCCAGCCGCTCCAGCTCAAACCGCGCCAGTTCATAGGACTCCACCGACTCGTCCTGCGAGATGTCTCCAGTCAGCAAGCACACGTCCGGCCTGTTGTCGTGCTCGAGAATTGCATCGACCGTATCCGATAGCATCGAATACGTGCAGTAGCCCATCAACTCGGATGCGCGATCGGCCAACAGATGCAGATCCGTGATCTGTGCCACCACGATCTTCTTGTTCACACCCGCTGTGCTCATATCCATTTCCATATCTATTTCCACGGAATACAACCTCACTTCCCTTAAATCACATTGAATACATAGGCCGCAAAGGCATCATCCCATTGGATCCAGAAATCAAGGCATCGCTCGAGACCACGAGACTATCGGAATGGCCGCCTTGCACGACAAAGTCGTCAACATGATGCTGACCGGATCGAATCTCGCATCATTGCCGGCTGGTTTAATCAGACTGATATCAGCCGCCCCTTGGCGATCACCGTTCATTTCTCGAAAGGCAGCCGCGTGAACCCAAAGGCATCCGGTTTTTGAGACGGTGAACACGGAACAGCTCTCCGGCAGGCACGCAACCAATCGCTCGCCGTTCTCGCATTCAACATCGGATGCGCACCTCGGATTCACGGGAATTGGAGCCGCGATGACCAACGCGAACTCGATGTGCCCCCCCCCTTGTGGCGGTGCTGCGATGAACATCAACGATTGGACCGGACTCACGCGACACACCCGCGTGGGTGGGCAATCCCACCAAAATAACTACCCAGCTTTAAATCAAACGATTACCCAGCGACATCCAACCTCTCCCCCACCTCTTTCCGCTTACCAATATTTTTAACAAATACAGTCGCTCGTATTCAATTTTGCTTATTACGTGTATTTGAAAAAATTTCACACGGCACATCCCGAGATTGACGAAGTGACACCTCATATTCACGTAATTTTTTCAAACACCGTCGAAAAACACGATATTTCCTACAAACAACGATGCCACGAGACAAGAATCAGACGAGGAAGCGCAATTTCGCCCCCGTCAACCTCTCATCCTGATTTAAAAAATTTCAACTCCACATTGTGGACTTTTCATCCAGAATCCGTGCTCCTCATGCGCGGCGCATTGCTTCGGACCGCGCAATCACTGATCCATTCCTTGTCCTGATTCGTCAGCCGTCCCCAAACCATTCCGGTTTTGGGGGCCGACGACTCGTTTCCATCTCGGGAGAAATGCAATGCGGTATTCGACACCCATCCGCCCTACGGCCATCGCACGGCGCGCAGACGCTGGCAGCCGACACCCATGGCGGCTGGCGTTGCTCGCACAAGCGGCGGTGGTCATGCTGCTGGCGGCCTGCGGCGGCGGCGGCGGCGAAGATGGCACCGCCACCTCGTCCAGCAGCCCGTTGGGCACAGATAGCTCGCAGCAGCAGGCCAATGCCGGCGCCCCTGCCACCGGAACCGGCTCGACCACAACCACTACGACGACTACCACGACCGCCACAACCTCGGCCGTCGATGCGTCCGTTCCCCCGGTCGAACTGCCGGCCTACATCAAACCGGTCAACTACAAGTTGTGGTTCCGCCCGAATGCCGACCTGACCGGCTTCTCCGGCCGCGCCGACGTGGAGATCAAGGTCACCAAGCAGACCGGCGAGATCACCCTGGCCGCGCACAACCTGCGCTTCGATCCGGCCCGGGTCACGCTCACGGCCACCGGCAGCAACACCACGCAGATGCTGGTGCCGGTGCCGCAGTCCCAGGGCGACTTCTATGACCTGCGCCTCCCGACCGGCGACATCAAGCCCGGCACCTACATGCTGCACATGGAGTGGACCGGCACGGTCAACTTCACCAAGGCCGAAGGCCTCTTCAAGCTGGGCCTGCCGGCGGCGAACGGCGAAAAGTCGGATGCCCTCATCACCCAGGGCGCAGCCAACCTGTCGCGTCAATGGTTCCCCGGCTGGGACGAGCCCGCCTTCCGCCACACCTTCGAGCTGACGGCGGAAGTGCCAGGCAACTGGAAAGCCATCTCCAACGGCAAGCAGAACAGCGCGACCCAGTTGCCGGACGGCTACCAGCGCGTGGCGTTCGCCAAGACACCGTCGATGCCGTCGTACCTGATGTTCTTCGGCGGCGGCAAGTTCGACGTGCTGGAAGACCAGTTCACCAGCCCGCTGGACAACAGCAGCCTGCCCCTGCGCTGGTGGGTGCCGTCCGGCGAAGCCCATTCGGCGGTCGCCGGCATGCAGTACACCAAGGAAGCACTGAACTACTACTACAACTACTTCCAGATCCCGCTGCCACTCGACAAGATCGACACCGTCGCCGCAAACGACAGCTACAACAACAAGAACGCCGGCTTCGGCGGCATGGAGAACTGGGGCGCGATCTTCGAATTCGCCGACCAGGTGCTGGTGCCGCCCGAGGGCGCGCAGACCTCGCTCCACTCCCAGGGCAACGCCCGCTCATTCGTGGCGGTCTCGCACGAAATCGCGCACCAGTGGTTCGGCGACCTCGTCACGCTGGACTGGTGGGACAACATCTGGCTCAACGAATCCTTCGCCAACTGGTTCGAGAACGTTACCAAGATCCAGCTGCATCCGGAATTCACGGGCAACTCGTGGGACGGCTACGCAGCGGCCAAGCAGCGCACCTACACGCTCGACCTGGCAGTGACCGCGGTCCCCGTGCAGCACAACCTGAGCGACACGGGCTCGAACGACTTCCTCGACCGGTTCGCTTACCACAAGGGCGGCCACGTGCTGCAAATGCTCGAGAACTACATCGGGCACGATGCGATGCGCCGCGGCTTGCAGTCCTACCTCGGCAAGTACAAGTTCGGCAACGGCACGCCGGCGCGCCTGTGGGCGGAACTGGAAGCGGCCAGCGGCAAGCCGGTGGGCAAGGTGGGCGACAGCTTCGTGCGCCAGACCGGCGTGCCGCTGGTCACCATCGATGCGCGCTGCAACCCGGTCACCAACCAGAACGTGGTGACCATCTCGCAGCGCGCCTTCCCCAGCAAGAACATGTACCCCGGCTATCGGTGGAATATTCCGCTGGTGCTGAAGTACGGCGAGAACTTCTCGCAAACCCAGACCCTGATGTTCGACCAGGCCGGCACGCAGATTTCGCTGCCGACCTGCTCGGCGGTACTGGCCAACCCGACCGGCCTGGACTACTACGTCACCAACTACAGTCCGGCGCTGTGGAGCGATCTGATGGCCCAGGCCGGTGCGATCACCGACAAGGCCACCGCCGCCAACATCGCAGGGGACGCGACGCAGCTGTACAACGCCGGGCTGATGGGCCAGGCCCTGTACAGCCAGATCACCGGCATCCGGACCTTCCAGCCGGCACTGCAGACGCTGCGGACGCAATCGGTGGGCGTGGGCATCAGCGCGCAGGCGGCGGCGCTCGAAACCCCGGTCCACAGCTTCAAGTACCAGGGTCTGATGAAGCATCTGAGCGACCTCAAGCAATAAAGCACGCCCAATGCAAACGGGCCGCGCCTTCCGGGGCGGCCCGTTTTCATGGCGGTGGCGGCGGACCGTGTCCGCCGTTTTGACTTTCTGCGTCAGCCGGTACGGTGCAGGAAGGTGGCCTGCACCACCTCCGTCATCCAGATGGCACTGTCGCCGGTCTGGCCGTGCTCCAGCACCTTCACCGCGGCGTCGAACAAATGGCCCGCCAGCACATCGGACACCACGATCTCGATGCGCACGCGCGGCACGAACTCCGTCAGGTCTTCCTTGATGGAGTGCTTGCCCGACAGCGACGCCGTCGGCGGATAGCCGTTCACCTCGCCCACGGTCATGCCGGGAAACCCGGCACAGCCGCGCAATGCCTCATGCATGCGCTCGAGCAATTGCGGGCGCACCACAATGCGGATTTCCTTCACGATCTGGCCTCCTCATCGAACCATTTGTAGAGCGTGGGCAGCATCACCAGCGTCAGCAGCGTACAGGTCAGCAGACCGCCGATGACGACGATGGCCAGCGGGCGCTGCACCTCGGAGCCCGGGCCGGTGGCGAACAGGAACGGGATCAGGCCCAGCATGGCGACGGTGGCCGTCATCATCACCGGGCGAAAGCGCAGGCGCGCGCCCAGCCGCACGGATTCATCGATCGACATGCCCTGCTCGCGCAGGTTGCGGATCGTGCTGACCAGCACCACGCCGTTGAGCACCGCGATGCCCCACAGCGCCACGAAGCCCACCGAGGCCGGCACCGACAGGTACTCGCCCGTGACGAACAGCCCGATGATCCCGCCCACCGAGGCGAACGGTAGCACCAGGATGATCAGCGTGGCGTAGCGCACCGAGTTGAACAGCAGGAACAGCAGGAAGAAGATCGCCGCCACCGTGATCGGCACGATCACCTTCAGGTGGCCCATCGCGCGTTCCATGTTCTGGAACTGGCCGCCCCACTCCAGGTAATAGCCTTCCGGCAGCTTGACCTTCTGCGCCACGGCGGCCTGCAGCTCGGCGACGAAGCCGCCCAGGTCGCGGTCGCGCACGTTCACGCCCACCACCACGCGGCGCTTGCCCAGCTCGCGGCTGATCTGCGCGGGGCCGTCGGTCACGTCAATGCGCGCGATGCTCTCCAGCGGCACCTGCGCACCGTTGGGCGCGGCGACGATCAGGTTGCGGATCGCCTCCACGCTGCCGCGGTAGGCCTCGGGCAGGCGCACCACCGCGCCGAAGCGGCGCTCGCCCTCGAAGACTTCCGTGGCCTCTTTGCCGCCAATGGCGGTCTCGATCACGTTGTGCACGTCGGACGCGTTCAGGCCGTGGCGCGCGATGGCCTGCCGGTCGATGACGATCTGCAGGTACTGCTGGCCGGTGATGCGTTCGACCCGCATGTCCTGCGCGCCCTGGATGCCCTGCGCCACGCGCGCGATGGCCTCGGCCTTCTCGCGCAGCACGGCGAGGTCGTCGCCGAAAACCTTGATGGCGACGTCCGAGCGCACGCCGGTGACCATCTCGTCGACCCGGTCGGAGATCGGCTGGGCCATCACGATCTGCACGCCGGGCAGCGCCTGCAGGGCGCGGCGCATGCCCTCGGCGATGTCGTCCTGGGTCCAGCCCTTCGGCCACTGGTCGCGCGGCTTGAGCGAGACGATCGGCGTCGATTCGTTCTGGCCCTGCGGGTCGGCCGGCGACTCGCCCCGGCCCACGCCCGACACCGCCGACCGCACGCCCGGCACCTGCATCACCAGGCGCATCGCCTCCATCTCCATGCGGATCGATTCTTCCAGCGAGATATTGGGCGCGCGGTTGATGCCCGGCACGATCGAGCCCTCCTTCATCTCGGGGATGAACGCCGTGCCCAGGAATGGCATCAGCGCGCCGGTGGCGAAGAACACCGCCACGGCCACCACCACGGTCTTGCGGCCGTTGTTCAGGCTCAGCTCCAGCAGGCGCAGATAGGGCTTCTTGAGCTTGCGGATCAGCCACGTGTCGTGCCCGTCGTGCTGCGCATGCGCATCATCTCCGTGATCGCCCCCGGCGTGTTTCGACGCCTTGGGCTTGAGCAGGTACGACGACAGCACCGGTGTCAGCGTCAGCGACAGCACCAGCGAGATGAACAGCGCAATCGCGATGGTGAACGCCAGCGGCGCGAACATCTTGCCCTCCATGCCCTGCAGCGTCATCAGCGGCAGGAACACCAGGATGATGATGCCCACCCCGAAGATCACGGGCGTGGCCACTTCCGTCACCGCATGCAGGATGATGCGCACGCGGCTCTCGTTCGGGTCGCGCGGCTTGGCCAGGTGGGCGAACGCGTTCTCGACCACCACCACCGAGCCGTCCACCATCAGGCCGATGGCGATCGCCAGCCCGCCCAGCGACATCAGGTTGGCCGAGATGCCCAGCCGGTTCATCGCCACGAAGGTCAGCAGCGGCGTGAGCACCAGCGTGCCGACCACGATCAGCGAAGAGCGGATGTCGCCCAGGAACAGCAGCAGCACCAGCACCACCAGCACCACGCCTTCGAGCAGCACCTTGATCACCGTGTTGAGCGCCGAATCGACCAGCTCGGAGCGCTCGTAGTACGGCACGATCTTCAGGCCGTCGGGCAGCATGCCGTTGTCGTTGACGGCCTTCACCCGCTGCTGGATGCGCGCGACGACCTCTTTGGCATTGCCGCCGCGCATCATCATGACCACGCCGCCCACCGATTCGGTCACACCGTTCTTGACCACCGCGCCGGCGCGCACCGCCGTGCCGATCTTCACCTCGGCCACGTCGCGCACGGTCAGCGGCGTGCCGCCCACCTCCTTGAGCACGATGGCGCCGATGTCGTTGAGGTCGCGCACCAGGCCCACGCCGCGGATCAGGTACTGCTCGGCGAATTGCGGCAGCACGCCGCCGCCCGAGTTGGCGTTGTTGGCGGCCAGCGCCTCGAACACCTGCTGCACCGTCACGTTGTGGTGGCGCAGCCGCTCGGGGTTGACCAGCACCTGGTACTGCTTTTCGTAGCCGCCCTGCGAGTTGATCTCCGCCACGCCCGGGATGGAGCGCAGCAACGGCCGCACCACCCAGTCCTGGGCGATCCGGCGGCGCGTCAGCTCTTCGACCGACAGCTCCTTGCCGCCGTCGTCCGGACGGTCCAGCGTGTACTGGTAGACCTCGCCCAGGCCCGTGGACACCGGCCCCAGCACCGGCGTCACGCCCGTCGGCATGCGCGACTGCACTTCCATGATGCGCTCCATCACCAACTGGCGCGCGAAGTACACATCGGTCTCGTCGGTAAACACCAGCGTGATCAGCGACAGGCCCGGCTTGTTCAGTGAGCGCATCTCGGTCAGCGCCGGCAGGCCGGTCATCGCCATCTCCACCGGCACGGTGACGAAGCGCTCGACCTCCTCGGGCGAGCGGCCCGGGGCCTCGGTGGCGATCTGCACCTGTACGTTGGTCACGTCCGGAAACGCATCCAGCGACAGCTTGCGGGCGGCATCGACGCCGAAGAACAGCAGCACGGCAGCCACCACGGCCACCACCAGCCGCTGCTTGAGCGCGCCGCGTACCAATGCGTCGATCATGCGCCCTCCATCTCGGCGCGCTTGCGCTCATTGTTGAGGTGGAAACCGCCCTCGACGACGATGGGCTGCCCTGCCTGCAGGCCCGAGGCCACCGGCCGCACGCCGTTGGACTCATCGCCCAGCTTCACCGGCACCAGCCGATAATCGGTCTGGCTGGCCTGCACGAACACGTAGTCGCGGTTGTCCTCGCGCACCACAGCGGAGGTCGGCACCACCAGCCTCTGTTCGGGGCGCGATTCGATCAGCAGCGTCGCCAGCATCGATGGCTTGAGCGTGCGCTCGGCGTTGTCGACCTCGGTGCGGACCGTCACCGTGCGCGTCTGCGGATCGACGATATCCGACACCCAGATCAGCTTGCCGACGATGCGCCCGCCCGGCGCGCCGGTCTCGATCTCCACGGCTTGCCCGGCACGCACCAGCGGTGCGGCGTTCTCGGGCACCTGCCCCACCACCCACACGCGCGACAGGTCCGCCACGGTGAAGAGCGCATCGGCCGGCTGCACCACTTGGCCGCGCGTCACCTTGCGCTCGACCACCGTGCCGCTCAGGCTCGCCACCACCGGCGAGATCGACGACATGCCGCCGGTGCGCATCTTGGCGAGCGTGGCGGGCGACACGCCCATCACGCGCAGTTGGTCCACCGCGGCCTGCACCTCGGCTTGTGCCATGGCCAGCTCGCTCTGGCGTTTCTGCAGTTCGGCCGAGCCGATCACGTCCGCGGCCAGCAGGGCCCTGGCACGCTCCAGCGCCCGGGCCTGCAGGTCGCGCTGCGCGACCGCCTTTTGATACGCGAGTTGCGCGGTGCCGAGTTCGGTGCTGTGCAGTTGCGCGAGGATATCGCCGGCCTTGACCTGCTGGCCCGGAACCGCCAGCAGTTCGGTCACGCGGCCCGTCACGCTGGCGCCGATGCGGGCAACGCGCTGATCGTCGAAATCGATCTGCCCCGGCACGCGCAGGCGTTCGGACACCGCCTGCTGCCCCACGGGTGCCACCTTCAGGCGCGCCGTCAGCGTGGGCGGAGCGACGACCACGCTCGGGTCGGTCGCCTGCTGCGCGGCCTTGGCGGTCTCGGTGCCGTCCTTGCCGCAGGCGCCGAACAGCAGCGCCGCAGCCGCGGCTACACCCGCCAGCAGCCACAGGGAAGAGAAAGAAGAGGAACGATGTGTCATGGTCAAGCCAGATTCAGGAATGCGGGAAAACATGGGGCGGCTCACAGCGCCTCCGCGCGCAGGCGGTCGAGTTCGACGGCGGCCGTGCGCAGGTCGGCGCGGGCGGCGATCAGGTCATTGCGGGCCTGGCGGAATACGCGCTGGGCATCGAGGTAGTCGAGAATGCCGCGCTCGCCGTGGCGGTATGCGGCCTCGGCCACGCGCAGGGCCGATTCGGCCTGCTTCACCACGCCGGACTCCAGCGCGCTGACCTGCGACTGCGCGATCTCGTACTGGCGGTACGCCGATTCCACCGCCTGCCGCATCTGCAGTTCGCGGTCGCGCAGCACGGCGCGGGTGCGCTCCAGCGCGGCCACCGCCTCGCCCACCGGGCCGTCGCGCCGGTCGAACAGCGGGACCGACATCACCAGGCCGACGCGGCTGTCCTGCAGATCGGGCTGGCGGTCCACCGAGCCGCGCAGCGCCAGCGACGGCCAGCGTTGAGCGCGCTCGTGCGCGAGGCGCGCCTCGGCTTCGCGCACGGCGGCGCGGTCGGCCTCCAGGTCCGGATGCGTGGCCAGCACGTTGCCGACCAGATCGGCCAGCGGCGGCAGGTTGTGCACGGCGACGGACTCCGCGCCAGGGCCGGCATCCACATCGAATGCGGCAGGCAGCTCCGCGCCCACGGCGCGGCGCAGGTCGGCCAGCGCCTGCTGCACCCGCAGCGTGGCGGCCTGTTCGGTCCGCTGGGCATTGAGCAGTTCGGCATCGCCGCGGATCAGCTCATAGCGCGGGGCCTCGCCCGTCTCCACGCGCACGGCGACGCGGCGGCGGATCTGCTCGACCAGCGTCACGTCTTCGCGGGCGTTGCGCTGCTCGGCCTCGCGGCGCAGCACATCGTAGAAGCGCAGCTTCAGTTGTGCGTCCAGATCGCGCGCGGATGAACGCGCCTGCGCCTGCGAACCGTCGAACGCGGCATCGGCCGCCTGCATGCGCGCCGCGCGCTGCCATGGCAGGTCGAGCTTCTGCGTGATCGACACGCTGTTGGTGCGGCCCTCCGCCGCACCCGGCATGCGCGCCCGTTGCCGGCCGGTCATCGCTTCGACCTCGGGATTCGGCCATGCACGGGCCGTGGTCATGCCGGCCTGCGCGGCCCGCACCTGCGCGCGTGAAGCCGCCAGCGCCGGGTGGCTGGCACGCGCCAGTTCGAGCAATTGCGGCAGCGAGTAGCGCGGCAGCGGCACCGCTTCGTCGCGGGGCGCGACCGTCCGTGCCGCCGGGGGAGCGGCATCCACGCCAGCACGCAGCGCGGCCGTCGCCGGCAGCGCCATCCAGGCGAGCATGGCCGCCAGCAAGAAACGTTGCGACACTCGCACGCGTGCCACTGGGCACGGCGAGGCCGCCTCCTGAAAAGACAACATCCGAACCATCCTGAAAAGAAAAGGGAACAGCCAAGCGCCCGCAGCTCGACCCGCGGGTCGATGCAGTACTAGGCGATCAAACGGGAGGGCTCCGGCGCGGGCCGGAGGTCAGGCGTGCGCAGGCGGGCGCAGCATGGGCGCCGGTGCGGGACCGGGCTGGAAGGGAGGAAATGCGGGACGGGCACGCGCCACGCGCAACGCGGGCGCAAGCGGCAAAGCGGGCGGCGGCAGCCAGAGTTCCGGCGCGTCGCTCGGCGAATCGGAGGTCACTGCGTTGCTGGAGGGGGCGTCCGGCGCGGCCTGCGCCTTCTCCGGCCAGGGATGCGTGTCGACGCATTGGCCGGGCAGCTTCACCAGCTTGCCCATGGTGCCGGCGAGCGTGCGCTCGGACGCTGTCTTGGACACCGCCGGCTGCTGCGGTGTGCCGTCGCCCAGCACGTCGTCAACGACAGACTCCATGGCGACCAGCACATCGTCTGCGGCCTGCCCATCGGGGAAATGCGTGGCGGAGAACACGGACACCGTGAACAGCAGGCACCAGACCAGCATGATCCACCGCACACCGCGCAGGCGCTTGCCGCGCGCAAACGCGCGCTCCGGCAACAACGACGGAGACAGGATGGGGGCGGACATGGGCCGGATACTAACAGGATCATGCTGCGCACACACAAGCCCCACCTTACGAACGCCCGTGCACTGGGCCGAACCGCTTCGATGTCGCCGACACGATGCACGGTGCTTGACGCATCCCGAATCTGTATCCATACTGGTTACATATTGACCGACCGCCATGTCCACCAGCAGCCGCTTCGCCGTCGCCGTGCACATCCTGACGCTGCTCGCCAGCGCCGAGGAGCCCGTGCCGTCGTCGCTGATTGCAGGCAGCGTGGGCACCAACCCGGCGCTGATCCGGCGACTGGTGGCACTGCTGGCGGATGCCGGCTTCGTCACCTCGCAGATGGGCGCCTCGGGCGGCTCGACGCTGGCGCGGCCGGCGAATCGCATCACGCTGCTCGATGTGTTCCGCACGGTGGAGTCGCCGGTGCTGATCGCGCTGCCGCACAGCCAGCCCAACCCGGCCTGCGAAGTAGGGCGTGAGATCACCGGCGTGCTGGAGCGCGTGACGGCGCGGGCACAGTCCGCGATGGAAGCCGAGCTGGCCGCGCAAACCATCGCCGGCATGCTGGCGGAAGTGGGACGTGCCCAGCGGCGGCGGGCATAGCGCGCGAGCGCTCTTTTTTTGCCCTTATATGTAACTATCTTAATTACATATTCGGAAAACGCGGTGCCGGAGATACCGGCGCCATCCCTCTCGTAGACCGTTCAATAGGAGTTGAACATGAAGATCGCAATCATCGGCGCCACCGGGCGCGTAGGCACCCGCCTGATCGACGAAGCGCTGCGCCGCGGCCACCAGGTCACCGCCATCGCGCGCACGGCGTCCAAGCTGCCGGCCCGCGCCGGCCTGACCGCCAAAGACGCGGACGTGGCCGACCAGGCCGCGCTGGTTGCCGCGCTGGCAGGCCACGACGTGGTCTTCAGCACCGTGCGCTTCCTGCAGACGAGCGCTGACCAGATCGTCGGCGCCGTCAAGAAGGCCGGTGTGCCGCGCCTGCTGGTGGTGGGCGGCGCGGGCAGCCTCGAGGTGGCACCGGGCGTGGCCCTGATCGACACGCCGCAGTTCCCGAAGGAATACTTCGACGAAGCTTCGGCCGGCCGCGACTTCCTGAATGCGCTGCGCAGGGAAAGCGCGCTGGACTGGACCTTCGTCTCGCCGGCCGCCTTCTTCGAGCCAGGCGAGCGCACCGGCCACTTCCGGCTGGGCAAAGACACGCTGCTGGCGGATGCCGCCGGCAAGAGCTGGATCTCGATGGAAGACTACGCCATCGCCTTCCTCGACGAGACCGAGCGCCCGGCGCATTCGCGCCAGCGCTTCACGGTCGCCTATTGATGGATCGATGGGTGGGCGGCGCGGGGCCGGTCGGCTCGCGCAAGCCGGTCTTGAAGGCCGGCCTCGTCCCGACGCCCGTTGAAAAACGCGTGACGCCATTGCGGGCACCGTCCCGGATCACCCTGTGCGATCCCGGTGCCCCTCTGCGCTAGCCGTGAGATATGTCCGCTGTGCCGGGCGGCTCGTCCTGCGGGTCGAGCGGCTCCGGCGTGCTGGTCAGCGCAGGCAGACGGATCACGACCGCGCAACCCTTGGCGCCACGCCCGTCTTCGATGGCAACCGAGCCCTTGCCCAGCTCCACGATGCGCCGCACGATGGCCAGCCCGAGCCCGCTGCCCTGCGACTGGCTGTCGCGCGGCCGATAGAAGCGCTCGAACACGCGCTCACGCTCCTCGGGCGGAATACCGGGACCGGTGTCCTCGATGCGCAGTTCGATCATCGGCCTGCCGCCGATCTCGAGCCGTTGCACATCGACATGGACTTCACCGCCGTCCGGTGTCTCGCGCACGGCGTTGTCGAGGAGGTTCTCCACCAGCGTGGCGGCATCCTCGTGCGACACCGGCACCCACGCCTGGCTGGCCCCGTCGTACGACAGGATGACGTTGCGCCGCTCCGCGCGCGAAGCCTGCTGGATCACGCCGCTGCGGGCGCAACCCGCCAGGTCGGACAAGGCCCCCTGCGCCAATTGCGCCTCGACCCGGCGCGCGTCCAGCCGCGCCAGCGCCAGCAGCTTGGACAGCGACTGCGTGGCGCGCGAGATGCCGCGATCGAATTCACGCAGCGCGGTCGAGCGGTCATCCTCGCTGTCGGAATGCGAGACCACATAGGCCTGCGCCTGGATGGCCGCCAGCGGCGTGCGCAATTCGTGCGCGGCATCGGCGAAGAAGCGGCGGTCGGCGTCGATACTGCGCCGCACCCGCTCGAACAGGCCGTTGAGCGCCTGCACCAGCGGCTTGAGCTCGGCGTGCTCGACGCTCCGCACGGGTTCCAGGTCGGCCGTGTCGCGCGCCTCGACCTGACCGGTCAGCGTGCGCAGCGGCTTGAGTCCCTGATTCGCGGCCCAGCCCACCATCACCATCAGCACCGCCGCCAGGAAGGCGATGGTCAGGGCCACCTCGCGGTACAGGTCGCGGATGGCGCGATCATAGGCCGACATCGGCTGCGCGACGGTGGCGGTCAGCGTGCCGTCGATGCTGTCGACGGTATAGGCGCGCCAGGGCACGCCTTCGAGCAGGATCTCGACCACCTTGCCGTGCGCCGTGCCGCAAGGCATGGCGGGCGCGCCGGGCAGCGCCGCGATGACCCGCTTATCGAGATCGCACAGCACGTAGCGGAATTCGCCGGGCAGCAGGTCGGGCTGCGAAAGCCCCAGCCGGATGTCGGTCAGCCGCCGCAGGAACTCCTCGCGGCGCGGCTCGTCGTCCATGCTCAGCGCGGTCAGGTCGGCATAGGCCTGGGCCGACATGCGCAGGTCGCTGACCACCTGGCGGCTGTTGGAGCGGGAGATTTCGAGATAGGCGATGGCGAGCTGCACGAGCAGCATCAGCACCAGCGCCAGCAGGATCAGGACATAAAGGCGAAACGACAGCGAGCGGACCCGCAGGATGGCGGGCACCGAACACTTCACCGGTTGCCCCCGATCATGTAGCCGACGCCGCGGATGGTCTGGATGACGCCTTCGCCCAGCTTGCCGCGCAGGTGGTGGATGACCACCTCGAGCGCGTTCGCGCTGACGCGGTTGCCCTCGCGGTAGAGCGCATCCATCAGCGTCTCGCGCGTGACCCAGCGATGGGCACGGCGCACCAGCTCGAACAGCAGTTGGTATTCGCGCGGCGTGAGTTCGACGACGTTGCCGTCTTGCGTGACGCGCTTCTGCGACGGCTCCACCACCAGCGAGCCGACGCTCCAGCGGTTGGTGCTCTGGCCGGCATGGCGACGCAGCACGGCGCGCAAGCGGGCGACCAGCTCATCCACGGGGAACGGCTTGACGAGGAAATCGTCCGCGCCCTCGTCCAGGCCCTTGAGGCGCTCGGACAGCGCATCGCGGGCGCTCGCGATGATGACGGGGACATCGCTCTGGGCCGCCCGCAGCTCTTCGAGAAAGACATGGCCTTCGCCGTCGGGCAGGCCGAGGTCCAGCACGATGGCGTCGAAGGTGTTGGAGGTCATCCACTTCTGCGCGTCCATCAGGCGGCGCACCCAGGTCGTGTTGTAACCCGCCTGCCGCAGGGCCCGCGCGAGGGCGGTTCCGAGAGGCAGGTCGTCTTCGATCAGCAGGATGGCATTCATGCGCGACAACCCCAGGCAACAAAAGCGCCGGCGACGCGCGCCGGCAAACATTTTAATTTACCGTAACAATCCGAGCGTCGCCCTAAGGGTTACGAAAGAAATTTATGCACCGATAAACATATAAGGCGCATCAGGCCCGTTGCCGTGCCGTCCGCAAGCGTGCCGTCCCGGCCTGCCAGCCTGTGCCTGCCAGGGCAAGCACCGCCAGCACGGCGACAACCGCCTGCAGCGCCAGGATGCCAGCGACGGGGCTGTCGGGGCCTGCCAGTCCATGCGCGACCAGGCGCGCATACACCAGCAGCAACCCCATCCCGATCAGCCAGATATAGCTCATGCCGAAGGTCTTGCTGCGCGCCAAGGCTGAGCCGAACATGTCGACCACGGCGCATCCGGCGAGGAACCAGGCCCAGCCGAACACGGCCGCCAGCACCGGAAGATCGCGCGCCAGCAGCAGTTGCGCCGGCACCACGGCGGCACCGGAGGCCAGCAGGATCAGCCGGGCACGCGTGTGCTGCCAGTCGCGCCGGTAGACCCGGTGCAGGATGTCCCGCAGGCCGAAGAACACGGTGTCCGTCAGCAGGAGAACGAGGAAGCCGTAGGCATAGAACGGCTTGAACGCCTCCCACATCAGCGCGCCATAGAACAGGCCGGCCAGCGGGAACACCATCAGGATCCGGCCGCGTTCGAACAGCAACAGCAGGATCGCCTGCATCAGCGCGGTCAGCACGAGCGCCACGGTCACGGCATCGGCGTACCAGGGCGGCAAGACGGCCGCGAAGAAGGCCAGCACCGGCATGGCGACCCGTACGCCGTACCAGATCAGCACATCGTAGGGGCGATCGCCGAAACAGGCCTGCCAGCGCTGTAACGCAGCCGGCGACCAGAGCGGATACATCATCCGCAGCACCACGGGCAGCAGAGCGATGACTGCCGTCACGCTCCCCGCCACGGCGGGGTCGAGGCCGCGATACCACTCGGGAACGTCCAAGCGCTTGCCGTTGGACCAGAACAGCAGCGCGCCGAACGCGCCCAGCGCCAGCATGCCGATCAGCCCGCTGAACGTCGGCCATCCGCGATGCGCAGCCTCGCTCCAGACCCGCAGGGATGCGCCGTCCAGCCGGTATTGCAGGACTTGGGGCCACTTCGACTGCAACTGCGCCAGGAATCGACGGACGTCCGCCAGGTAGCTCGGGACAAAGAAGCGCAACAGCGAGATCTTCGGCGGCCCGGACTCCAGCATGTGCCGCACCGCGGCCGAGTGCCTGGCCAGGCGCTGCACGTCCTGGTACTGCCTGTCGCCGGCCGCCTGGCCCGTGGCTGCGAGCCAGCGCTGGCGCTCGTGCGGACGCAGGGGCATCGGTGCCCGGGTCCAGCCGAACGCGTTGTCGCAGGCGAGGCGCAGCGCGCCGACGGCACGCTCGCTGGCGCAGACGTGCAGCGCGGCCTGTTCGAAGGCGTCGCGGGCTTCGAAGTTCACCAGATCGGGATGCCGCAGGGTCTCGCGCAACTGCGCTTCGATTCGTGCCGCGCTGTCGTCCGAGACATCGTCGCCATCCTGCGGCGGCAGCGCGGCGCGGAAGGCGCGCCAGAGCTCCGCGCCGCGCACGGACGGCGGTACCTCCTCCGCAGCCGACGGCGTGTGCCGGTAGACGATGTGCGGCGCCTGCGCGCGGCGCGGCGAGTAGTCGGGAGCGGGCTTGGCCTCCGCGTCGTCCTCTCCGTTCCCGGCGGGCTTCCCGGCTTCAGTCTGCTGCTCGATTTCGGCCCGCTGCTTGGCCTCAGTCTGCGACTCGGCTTCGGCCTGCGGCGAGGGCAACGGGGCGACCGGAGCAACCTCCAAGTACACCACCGGCCGCGCCGGCGCGGCCTCGCATTGCGACAGCGCCCACTCGTAGGCCTCGCGCAGCGCCTGGAAGCCGGCCGCATCCTCGTCGGGGCGGACCACCTTGAGGCGGGCGGCATAGGCGCGCTTGATCTGGCGGGCGTCCTGCGTGGGCGCGATGGCCAGCACCGCCCACGGGCCCTGCAATGGAGCAGTCATGCGCGGCCCGTCAATCGAACATGGCGCCGGTCTCGACCTGGTCCAGCAGGCGCTTGACGGCGGTGCGCACCTCGCGAATGCGCTCGATCTCCTGCCCGTCCAGCGCGCCCTGGAACACTGCGATGGCGTTGCCGACGGCGCCGCGCTGCGGCCCGAGCAACTGCTCGAAGACCCGCTCGGCGCGGGCCATCACGGCGCGGTTCTCGGTCTGGTCGCGCGGATGGATCTTGATGGCGGCGAGCGCCGACAGCCGCTCGCGCACCTCGTCGGACGTCATCACGCCGGGGTTCTCCTCGATGACGAGCACGTGTGTCTCGCCGGTCTCGACCACCGTGCCCTCGGCCTCGAGGATGCCGTTGACGTCGTAGGTGAAGCGCACGTCCAACTGCACCTGTCCTGCCGGCCTGGGCTGCACGGGAATGCGCAGCTCGCCCAGGAACACGTTGTCGGCCACGCGCGGCGATTCGCCCTGGAAAACGCGCAGGTTGATCGCGGCCTGGTTGTCGGAGACCGTGTGCAGCCGCTCCACCCGGCTCACCGGCACCACGCTGTTGCGTTCGATGATGGGCATGAAGTGCCCCTCGCTGAAGCGCTGCGCCGACAGGTGCTGCACGATCTCCACGCCCATCGAATAGGGCGAGACGTCGGTCATCACCACTTCGTCGAGCGCGGCGTCGCGCATCTTCAGGCCGGCCTGGACGGCCGCGCCGAGCGCGACCACCTCGTCGGGGTTCAGGTCCACCACGGGAAAGCGGCCGAACATGCGGCTGACCAGCCGGCGCACCATCGGCATGCGGGTGGCGCCGCCGGCCAGCACGATGCTGTCGAGCTCAGCCGGCCGGATGCGCGCATCGCGCAGGGCCCGCTCGACGGGCGCGCGCAGGCGCTCCAGCAAAGGCTCGGCCAGGCCGACGAAGGCGTCGGCGATGACCTCCCAGGTGTACGTCTCGCCCTCGTGATCGACACGCAGCGTGGCGGCGGTGGCCTCCGTCAGCGTGCGCTTGGCGCGCTCGGCGGCGGCGCGCAGACGCTCGGCCACGGCGGCCGGCAGCCGCTCGATGCTGGTGCCGGCGCGCTCGCCCAGCGGCGTCTTCTGCAGGAAGGACTGCATCAGCAGCGTGGCGAAATCCTCGCCGCCGAGGAAGTTGTCGCCGGCGCTGGCACGCACTTCCATCACGCCCTCGAACAGCTCCAGGATCGACACATCGAAAGTGCCGCCGCCGAGGTCAAACACCAGGAACTTGCTCTCCTCCCGCGTCTGCAGGCCGTAGGCGAGCGCGGCGGCGGTCGGCTCGTTGAGCAGGCGCTCCACCTTCAGGCCCGCCAGTTCGCCCGCCACGCGCGTGGCTTTGCGCTGCGCATCGCTGAAATAGGCCGGCACGGTGACAATGGCCTCGGTGACGGGCTCGCCCAGCAGCGCTTCGGCATCGGCCTTGAGCGCGCGCAGCACGAAGGAGGACAGCTCCTCCGGCCGGAAGGTCTGCGTGCCGAGCCGGATCTTGCGGTCGGTGCCCATGTAGCGCTTGAACAGGGCGGCGCTCAGGTGCGGATGCGTCTGCAGGCGCTCGCGCGCGGCCTCGCCGACGACGAGCGAGCCGTCGTCCAGGAAGCCGACGCACGATGGCGTGAGCGCATGGCCGAGCGCGTTGGGCACGATGCGCGCCGCGCCGTCCTGCCACACGGCAATCAGACTGTTGGTGGTGCCGAGGTCGATACCGACGATCACGATATTCAGATGAAGAAACGGAAACAAAAGCAGCCGCACGCAGCGGCCGGGCATGCCGCGCAGCTTACCGAAAGCCGGCCGCGGCGGGCATGCCACGAAGTGGGGGGCGTCGCCGAATTGCCACGGGCAGCGCGGCGCTTGGCTATCATTGGGCGATCCTGATTGCGCCCAAGCGCGCCTGCCGGCTCCATCCATGTTCCGCCTGCCTGCCCTGCCCCGCATCCCCACCGCACCGTTCTGCCCATCCGAGGTACGCGGCTCCGTCGCCATTCCGCCCGGCCTGCCGCTGTGGAAGAAACTGCTGCGCTTTGCCGGGCCCGGGCTGCTGGTGTCGGTCGGCTACATGGACCCGGGCAACTGGGCGACCGACATCGAGGCCGGCTCCCGCCACGGCTACGCGCTGCTGTTCGTGGTGGTGCTGTCCAGCCTGGCGGCGATGATGCTGCAGTGCCTGTCGGCGCGGCTGGGCATCGTCACGGGCAAGGACCTCGCGCGGCTGTCGCGCGAGCGCTACCGGCCCGGCGCGGTGCGCGTGCAGTGGCTGCTGGCGGAGCTGTCCATCGTGGCCTGCGATCTGGCCGAGGTGCTGGGCTGCGCGCTGGCCTTCCACCTGCTGCTGGGCGTGCCGATCCTGGGCGGCGTGGCGCTGACCGCGCTGGACACGCTGATCGTGCTGGGCCTGAAGGGCAAGAATTTCCGGCAGCTCGAAGCCATCGTGCTCGGGCTGATCCTCACCATCGGGCTGTGCTACTTCGTCGAACTGGTTCTGATCAAGCCGCACTGGCCTTCGGTGGCCGGTGGGCTGATGCCGTCGTGGCAGGCCGTGAGCGGGCGGGAGCCGCTGTACCTGGCCATCGGCATCCTGGGCGCGACGGTGATGCCGCACAATCTCTATCTGCACTCCTCCGTGGTGCAGACGCGCGTGGTCTCGGAGACGGAGGCCGCGCGGCGCGAGGCGGTCGGCCTGTCACGGCTCGACACCATCGCGTCGCTGTCGCTGGCACTGCTGGTCAACGGGGCCATCCTGGTCCTGGCGGCGGCGGCCTTCCATGCCAACGGTCACCAGGACGTGGCCGACATCCAGGACGCGCATCGCCTGCTCGAACCCATCGTCGGCACGGCGGTGGCGGGCGCGCTGTTCGGCATCGCGCTGCTGGCGGCCGGGCAGAGTTCCACCTTCACCGGCACCATCGCGGGCCAGATCCTGATGGAGGGCTTCCTCGATCTGCGCATCCCCTGCTGGCAGCGGCGGCTCGTCACGCGAGCGCTGGCGCTGATCCCTGCGTTCATCGGCGTGGCGATGCTGGGCGACCATGCCATCGGCAAGCTGCTGGTGATCAGCCAGGTGGTGCTGGGCTTCCAGTTGCCGTTCGCGATGTTTCCGCTGATCCGCATGACGGACGACCGCACGCTGATGGGCACGTTCGCCAACGGTCGGCTGACATCGGTGCTGGCGTGGTGCCTGTTTGCGATCATCAGCGTGGCGAACCTGTGGCTGGTGTGGCAGGTGCTGGCGGGCTGACGCGCTTCCGGACGCCCGCGCCACGCACATCGCCGAGGCTCCCTCAGTGGGGGGGAAAGCTCAAAAAAGCACTCACGCCGCAGCACACCGCCGTTAGAATGCGCCCTTCGTTAGCGCACTAACCCGGCCAACGCCCCGGCGCCCGAATCATCTGTCCGCGCCAGGATGCTGGTTGATCACTGACCACTGTCTTGAGCGCGAATCCTCCCCCCCGCCCGTCCTGCCTGATGCGCGCACGCCCACGCGCGACCACCAGGCGCGCCACTTCGTGCCGCTGATCCTCGCGCTGAGCAAATGCGGCGTGCTGGCGTACGGGTTTGCCGTGGTGCTGGGCTGGGCCACCGGCCTGTTGCATACGCTCGTGCTGCCGGTGGCATCGCTTGCGCTGCTGGCGACGATTGCCGCCATGGCGCACCACCGCCGGCGTACCGGCGCGTGGGAGCGGCTCGCACTGGCGCATCTGCTGGTGCAGGAAGCCGCCGTGCTCGTGTTCGGTCACCAGGCCGGGCTGCATTGGGTGTTGCCGGCCTTCTATCTGATGCCGCTGGCGACCAGCCCGGCGTGGCTGACGCGCCGCGATTTCGTGATCGCCATGTCGCTGTGCGCAGCCGGGCCGATGGCGGCGCTGCTCATATCCAACGAACAAGCGTCCGTGGTCCGGCATGCGTGGCTGGGGCTCGCGCTGTATCTGCCGATCTGCATTGCCACCGCCGCGGTCATCCACCGTTATCTGCTGCGCGCGATGGCGCGCCACTTTGCCGCCGAAGCCCAACTGGCCGACCGCGCCAACACCGACCACCTGACCGGGCGCCTGGCACGCCAGCGCTTCTTCGAGCTCGGCGCCTTTGCAGTGGAACGCGCCCGGCATCACGGCGAGCCGCTGTGCGCGCTGTATCTCGATGTCGACCACTTCAAGTCCATCAACGACGCCTGGGGCCATGCGGCCGGCGACGAGGCGCTGGTAGCACTGTCCGACGAGCTGGCCGGCGTGCTGCGTCCGCACGACTTGTTCGGGCGACTGGGCGGCGACGAATTCGCCGTGCTGCTGCCGGGCTGCAATCTGGCGGCGGCCCTGGCCGTGGTCGAGCGGCTCAAGACCGCGGTGGCCGCGCACCGGCACCCCATGGGCCGGCTGACCGTCAGCGTGGGCGCCGCACCGTTGCGCCCGAAGCAGGAGCTCGCGCACCTGTTGGCCGATGCCGACCTGGCATTGATCGAAGCCAAGCGGCGGGGGCGCAATCGCGTCTGTGTATCGTCGGGCAGCGTGAACGACGGTCGTGGCGTGGTGGGAGCATTCGCTTCTGTCGGTTGACCACTGCGGCACTGCCGGCACGCCGGGGGCGGGCTGCCAGTCCGACATCTGTTCTGATTTCCGAATTTCCGATACAGACGGCAAATGGGTCATGGATTCCCCGTGATCTGTGCGCGCATGCGCCGCGCTTTTGTTATGAATTGGAAATATCAAAACAAAAAGCGCGAGCCCCTTCCGATCAGAGCATCCACCTCTGAAATCGGCACGAAAGTGCCCTTGTTCCCGGTTGAATCGCTGACTATACTCGACAGCCGAAAACGAGACCGCCCCGATGATCCATGCACGCGCCCATCCGGAACGGCATGGCAGCGGCGCATCCATTCCATCGCTCGAATCTTCGCGATCCGGTTTGTTGACGGTTTCCGAGCGGTCATCCCTCGATTTTCTGATTCGATCCTGTTTCGCCTATTGAGTGGCCTGATTGCGGTTTGCCTGCAAAACCGCATTCTTTTCCATCGATGAATGCTGACGTGAATCCGACCGAAATCCGCCGCGCCGCTATCCACGCACTCGACCAGAGCAAACGCCCGGTCCGCCTGGATTGGGGACGCCGCCAGAGCACACTGGCGAATGTGCTGGTACCGCAGTACATCGACATCACCGAAGGGTTGTGTACGGGCATCGAAGGCACCGTAACGTGCTTGTCGACGCGCCCTGACCTGCCCCCGGAGACCTTCCTGGGCCGGCCCGTGTCGCTCCAACTGGTCACCGATCGGGGCAAGCTGCACCCGATCAATGGCATCGTGACCCACGCCCGCATGGGCCACTCGGACGGCGCCCTGACGTGCTTGCAACTGACGGTGCGCGATGCGCTGACCATCCTTGAGCAGCGCACCAACAACCGGATATTTCGGCGCATGAGCCTGCCGGACATCCTGGAAACGCTGATCCGCGAATGGCGCGGGCGCAGCCCCACCCTGGCGCGGGCTTTCGATTTCGAACTGCTGATCGACCACGCCCGATACCCGGCGCGCCAGCAGATCCGCCAGGCCGGCGAGTCGGACGCGGCATTCATCCGGCGCCTGTGCCGCTTCGCCGGCCTCTTCTGGTTCATCCGGGCCGGCAAGCGGGACGGCACCGATAGCGACACGCCCGTGCATACGCTGGTGTTCTGCGATAACCCGATGCTCCTGCCGCAATCACCCGCCGGCACACAATCGCTAACCGGCACGGTGCCCTATCACCACGGCGCCGCCGTCAAGGACAGCGATTCGATCACGCTGCTGGCGGCGGCGCGCTCGCTGGTGCCCGGCGGCGTGCGGCGCGCCAGCGGCGACTACAAGACCGGCAAGATGGACGTGGCTGAGTTCGACACGATCATCGACCAGGGCGAGGCCGGCAACGGCCTGGCGACACTGCTCACGGATTGGGTCATCGACCCGCCGCACGCGGGCGATTCGCGCGACGACCACACGCGGCTGGCCAAGGCCCGCATCCTGGCCCATGAGCACCGGGCCGAATGCGTGCACGGCGCCAGCGACGTGCGCAACCTGCCGCCCGGCACGTGGTTCACCCCGTCCGGCCACAGGGAGATAGACAACCGCAAGCCGGAAGAGCGCCAGCACATCGTCGTCAACCTGCGCCACCGCGCCATCAACAACTTCCCCAAGGCGCTCGGCGAGCAGGCGCAGGCCCTGTTCGCGGCCAGTCGCTGGCAATTCGACCCGCTGCCGCTCGGCGAGGATGGGCAGTCGCGCTACGAAAACACGTTTGTCTGCGTACGCCGGGGCGTGCCGCTCACGCCCGCTTTCGATCCGCGCATCGACTTCCCACCGGTCGAGCCGTTTTCCGCCTGGGTCGTCGCCGGGCAAGGCGAGTCGGTCCACTGCGACGAATACGGCCGCATCAAGGTCCGGATCCCCGGCCTGCACCCCGACGACCACGCGCACGCACAGGGCACCGGCACCAGCGGGACCGAGCGCGACAGCGCCTGGGTGCGGTGGGTTACCCCATGGGCCGGACCGAACTACGGCGTGGACATGCTGCCGCGCGCAGGCATGGAAGTGCTGATCGGCCATCTCGGCGGCGACCCGGACAAGATGATCGTTCTCGGAACCGTCCACGGTGGCCCCAACAGGCCGGCCACCTTCAGCGGCGTGGGTTCGCTGCCCGGCAACAAGCACATCACGGGGATCAAGACCCAGGAGATCGACGGCACCGGCTTCGGCCAACTGCGCTTTGACGACACGTCCGGCAAGGTCAGCAGCCAGCTTGCCAGCACGCACGCGGCCACCGAACTGAATCTCGGCTACCTGACCCACCCTCGCACGGACGGACACGCCAAGGACCGCGGCGAGGGGGCCGAACTCGCCACCCGCGCGGCTGCCGTGGTGCGGGCGCTCCGGGGCCTGATGCTGACGACCTTTGCCTTCAGCGCCGGCCACCAGCTCGACCGCGACCACCTGAACACACTGCTCGCCGAAGGCCTGGAGCTGTTCAAGGCCCTGGGCGACTACGCCGGCCAGCATGGCGGCGCCGCCGCCGACACCGCGGCGCAGGACCAGCTCGCGTCGATCCTCAAGAACTGGGACCCGTCCGGCGCCAACGGCGGCGCGGCGAACGATGCGCAGGCGATTCTCGCGTTTGGCGCGGCGGCAGGCTCGGTCAACCTCACGCCCAAGACCCACGTCACCTACGCGGGCCAGAACATCGACCAGGTCGCGCAACAACACCTGCAGCTCACCAGCGGTCAGCGCTTCAATGCGTTCGCCGGGCAAGGCATGCATCTGTTCGCGCGCGGGCAAGGCATTCAGGCCATTGCCAACGAGGGGCCGCTGGTGTTGCAGGCGCAGGCCGATGCGCTGATGGCGACTGCGCAGAAGGGCATCAAGTTTGCCGCCAATGAGCAGGTCGTCATCACCGGCAAGACGCTGCGCTTCGTCGCCGAAGACGGCAGCAGCATCACGATCGGCGACGGCGGCATCACGCTTCACACCAACGGGGCGTTCAAGGCGCTGGCCGGGGCGCACGATTGGGGCGGGCCTGCCGCAGACAGCGCGGCACGCGCCAATTTTGCGAAGACGCCGACAGACCAGCGCTTCCGCGCGCATTACACGGGGGATACGGAAGCACCGATCACCTATGCCGCCAACCAACCGCATGACATCCGGCTACCCGACGGCAGCCGGATCAAAGGCAAGAGCGACGGCGGTGGCCTGACGGACATCCTCAAGGACAACGCCATGCGCATTGCCAACATCAACATGTTCAAACTGAAACTTTGAAGGACGGAGCCATGCCGAACGACAACGAGGATTACCACGTCATCGCCAGCGCATCGGGCATCCTGCACTCCAACCGCGCAGGGGACCGCCTTGTCGAGATTCCGCGCGACCTGCCCGGCATCGTCATCTTCATCCACGGCGTGAACGATCCGGGCGCGGTGTACGAGACCGTCGAGACGGGGTTGAACCAAGGGCTCAATGAGCGGTTGTCTCGTACCGACCTGAACAAAGGGGAGTATGGCGCCCGCTACAAGGCCGTGAAGAAAATGCCCAGGGGGCGACAATCGCTGCAGGACGCCAAGATTCTGTACGACCCCGACATGCATCTGTATCGGCGCGGTGAAGTGGCTGGCGTCACCCGCAGCGGCTTCATCCCGTTCTATTGGGGCTATCGCGCGGCCAGCGACGAAATTGCGAAGGTCAACGATGCCGGCATCGTCAAGAGCACCGTGGCCGACGCGAACGGCAACCTGATGACGCGCGGTCAGTACCAGGACAAGAAAGGCAACCGGCTGGATGCGCACTTTGCGAAGGCCGGCGGGTTCTTTGCGAACGCGACCAACAACATCCCCGACATGTACGGCGCAGGCTTCCATGCGGGCCCTGACGCCCGCGTGATAGCTGAGCATGCGTGGGCCGGTAACTACACCTATCCGGGCGACGCGCCGGACCGACGATACTTCGTCCTTGCGGCACACCGGCTGGCCAACCTGATTTCGACCATCCGCGACATCACGCCCACCGCCGCTGCCGAGAGCCATGGCCTCAACCCCAAGCACGAGACCATCACGGTCCTCGGTCACAGTCAGGGCACCATCATTACGCTGCTGGCCCAGGCCATCCTTGTGCAGCAGGGCAAGCGGTGCATCGACTGCTTCATCCTGGTCGATACGCCCTACAGCCTCTACGACACGGATGGCTGTTCGCAGACCGCGCACGCCAAGCTCAAGACGCTGGTGGATATCGTCAACGAAGTCACCAAAGCGCCCTACACCATCCCCGAGCTGGCGGAGCTGCTGGTCGGCCATGAGAAGTATGGCGGCCGCACCGGCTCCGGCTGGACACCCAAGCAGGGCAAGCGCCGGGACAAGAGCGGCAAGAACTGGATCACGTTCGACGAGCGGGACAACCGCGGCAAGGTGTATCTGTACTTCTGCCCCGAGGACACCGTGGTCGGCCTCAAGGATATCCGCGGCATCGGCACCTTCGGCGTGCCGGACACCGTGCCCGGCGATGTGACCGACAAGAACAAGAAGCCAGCGGCGATGCCCGCGATGGATGCTTTGAAGGGCAAACGCTTCTTTCAGCGGATGTGGACCCGCATGGAGCGCGATCGCAACGGCGACGGCCGGCCGGACCGGGTGCTGGTGGGCACCGCGCCCGCCCATGTTCCGGTGCGCATGCAGGATGAGCGCCTGACGCCGGGGCCAGAGAGAGGCCGCTCGATGATGGGAAGCGCTGCCGCGAAAGCGAAGAATGCCCTGCTGCAGGCGAATTTCGCTCGCGACGACATGCGCTTCATCAACGGTGAGGAATTGAAACCGCCGTGTGATCCCGAGCTGTATGGTGGAGAAGTCGTGCGCGGTGGCCCACGGCCAGGGCATGCCGACGTGGCGGGCGAAGTGGCGCCAGATGACGTGTCGCAAAGCGTGGCGCTTGGCAATCAGTACGCATCCTTTAAATGGATCAAGGTCGCCAGTGGCTTCGGCTTTGCCGATGTCGAGAAATACAAGCGCGAATTCAATGAGAAGGCCAAGGACGATATCAACAGCCAGGCGCACAACTGGCGCAGTTCGAACGATCCACGAACCAGCTACTACCTGATCGAGCGCGAGGAAACGCCCAACGAGGCCCGCGCGCGCATGGCGAGCGACCCGGCCGCTCGCGAGGAGAGCAACTATCACTCTGCGGTGCTGGCCCATACCGAGAACCACCGCTGGGTCACGGCGATGGATGTGGCAATTGGACAGGCCCTCACCATGGACGATCCGGTGTGGCGTGACCTGCTGATTCGGATGGCGGATTGGAAGCTGGATAAGAGCGCAGCAGATGGATTACAAAAAAATGCGAACTATCATCGGCTAAGTCCTGAGACACAGAAATTGCTGACGGCATGTATGAAGTATTACCAGTACGGCGTTTTTCCGAACCACAGCATCGTGCCGCTGGAGCTGCCGCCGCTGGTGACCAGCGAACTGAAGCCGGCCGTGCAGAAGGAACTCGATCGGCAACAGCAAGAACGTGCAGCGGCCGAGGCTCGGCAATACCAGAACAGCGTCGATTGGAGCAAATTCTCAAACATGCGATGGTAAGAAAGACACCGAAACTCTGGCCGTATGCGACCGCGTTCGCATTGGCGGCCCTTCTGTGGACCCTGCTCGTGATGGCGGGGTATTACGAACATTGGCAGGCGACTGGAATACAGGCACCGGATATGGGAATCGACATCAGGAACGGCATCTTGGCGGCAGCGGGCGTTGCCGTCGCCCTCTACGGCGCGGGCTTCGCGTGGATGCACCGCGGCGCGCTGCGTGCAGCGGAAAGCGGTACAGCACAGGCCGTCACGCCTGCCGCCACGACCGTCACACACAACGATGCGCGCACGGCGATGCTCGCGCAGACTGGGCAGCGCTTCGTGCTGGAAGTACGCGGCGTAGGCGTGGCGGCTGCGCGGGACACCAATATCGAAATCTGGAAGGCGATCGAGGCCAAGGCTAACAACTACGTCTCGTACCGTTCCACCGATCCAAACGATTACCCGGAGAGTCCGGATATTCAGTTAGATGACCTCAGGGTAGCCAAAGGGGTAGCCTTTGAAGAAGCCGCCCGCAGAGCCGTCGAATACTGGCCGGTGCCGGTGATTGTGTGGGGACCACCCAAGGACAGGAGGAATGTTTCCCGTGCGGCCAGCCATATCATGGGCGCCCGCCAGGAAGCTAGCTTGGGCGTGACCCTGTTCCTATGGGAAGCCGATGCCAACACCGACGACGGTACAGCAATGGTGCAGAAGCTGTTCGACTTCTTCGACACGCATCCGGACGTGCCCTCCGCCCTGGTTTTCAGCATGGACGGTACGCTGACCCGCCAGTTGATGGGCGCGCCCGGCAGCGGCAAGCCCTCGGACCGCTACCGCATTCCCGACATGCCAGACAGCATGGCGGCAATCCTGGTGTCCCGCTCAGATCGCGTCGACCGTCTGATCCGGCCCTTCGCGGTCGAGCAGACCGCCAACATCAACAAGGACACCACCGAGTACGACATCACCAAGCTCTGGAACTTCTACTGGAAAACGACTGACGGGCGTGGGCCAGAGAGCTTTGCCGCGTACTACGAGCAGCAACAGCAGGAGGAAACCGGTAATCCATATCCGCGGATATCCGCCGTGTCGTCGGACTGGTGGATCAAGCATCTCCCCGATCTGTGGCGCGACATCGGCAACAAGGGACCGGGGCAGTTCACGCCTTCGCCCTACATTCCTGTGCGCTGGACTACGTGGCAGGTCAAGGCATTCGACGACGCGCCGCTGCTCGGCTATTGGCATCGTCCGATCAATGTCAAGCTCACAGACAGCCACGGCAAGCCGCTACGCGGCCCTGACCAGGCCGAGGCGCTGAAGGCAGGATGGGAGCAGGCCCTCGCCACACTTCCCGAAGGGGAGAAGCCGCCTACACGCGTGTTCTATGACACCACCGGAGACAGGCTGTGGGCGATTCCGCTGACCCAAGCCTTTGCACTGGTTGGGCCGTCCGCGCCCCAGCTCGGCGACGTGAAGGAAGGCTACGACATCGGCGAGCGCATCGGTAACACCGGGATCAGCTCACCGCTGGTACAAGTCGGTCTCGGCCTGATCGCAAGCTACGTGCAGGGCGGCGCCACCGCGACCATCAACCGGCGGCCGAATGGCACCGCGACCATCACCATGGTCAGCCCGCCCGATGCAGCGACCAAGGCAGAGTGGGTACGAAAGCACGGCAAGGCCGCCCCCTTCGGTGGGGTTCAACCTTTGGATGGAGAACGACAATGACTGAACAAATAATTGATGGTGCCAACCCTACCGCCAGCAATGCTGACACTCAAGTTGGAGGTGGCACAGGAACCACCCGCCCTTATTCTGGACCGGCCGCCCTGATCGGGTGGTGCAGTGTAGCGGCTGGAGTGGCGATATCTTGGTCGGGGCTCTTCCAAGAAAGGGGTAAACAGGGTTTCGAAATTGCCCTGGTGGCCCTGACCCTGGGTGGCCCATCCGCTTTCGTGGCTGGCATCGTAACGTTGGTGGGACGCAGATGGATACAGGGGGCTTTGTTGATTGTCGCCGGGATGGGCTTGGTGGGAATTGCGGTATTACTTATCATCGCCGTTGGCTCTGTCCCATATTTTCACGGCTAGAGTTGAAGGACATGCGATGCGAGGCGTAATCCGCGTGGGTGACAGCACAAGTCACGGCGGCCAGGTTCTGACGGGCGCGGAACATTCTCGCGTGATGGGCAAGCCCGTGGCCCGCGTCGGGGATAAGTGCTCCTGCCCGATGCCAGGGCATCAGGATTGCAAGATCGTGGAGGGTGACCCCAACGTGAGGATTGAAGACCGCATGGTCGCTTTCCACGGGCACAAGGTGTCGTGCGGAGCGACGCTGATTTCGAGCGCGCCGAATTCCGGGCGGTCTTGACGCTCGCAGCGGTGCCGTGCTGATCGTCACGACCAACCGGCCCGGTACGCCGTAACCGGCCGCCGCCCCTGCTCCCCCGCCGGCCGGCCCCCACCGGGCACGTTTCGTGCGGCTTCCGCCCCGGTGATGATGACCCGGGGAAAGCTTCATGGAGTGGCTCAACACCCACACGTTCCTGCGCGTGCCTGCGCGCGACTGGGCTGCGTCGGCCGCGACCGTCGTGGTTGCCTACCTGGTGCTGTGGAACCTGCTACGGCTGATCGTGCACCGGCTGGAGGCGCGCGCCCGGCGCACCGACATGCGCTTCGATGCCATGGCCGCGGCAGTGCTGCGCGACACGCATCCGCTGTTCGTCGGGCTCGCGGCGCTGCTGGCCGGGTCCTACTTTATCGACCTGCCGACGCGCATCGCGGGCAAGCTCGATCACGTCTGGTTCGTCATCATCGGGTTCCAGATGGCGCTGTGGCTCAACCGGGGCGTCAAGCTGTGGATGCGCGAGAAGCTGGCGGCGCAGGACCAGGCCGCGCGCAACCCGGTCATCACGTCGATGCTGGCGTGGGTGCTGCGCTTCGCGCTGTGGTCGATGCTGCTGCTGGCGATCCTGGCCAACGTGGGGATCAATGTCACCGCCTTCGTCGCCAGCCTGGGCGTGGGCGGCGTGGCGGTGGCACTGGCGGTGCAGAGCATCCTGAGCGATCTGTTTGCGTCGCTGGCGATCGGGCTGGACAAGCCGTTCGAGATCGGCGATTTCATCGTCTTCGAATCGATCGCGGGGACGGTGCAGCACGTCGGGCTGAAGACGACGCGCATCCGCAGCCTCTCGGGCGAGGAGATCGTCACCTCCAACACCGCGCTGCTCAAGAGCACGATCCATAATTACAAACGGATGTCGGAAAGACGCATCGTCTTCGCCTTCGGCGTGACCTACGATGCGCAGGCGGCGCAGTTGCGGCAGATCCCGGACATCATCCGCCGTGCGGTGGAGATGGCCGGCAACACGCGCTTCGATCGCGCGCACTTCAAGGAATTCGGCGAGAACGCGCTGACCTTCGAGACGGTGTATTTCGTCACCGACCCGGATTTCAACCTCTACATGGACATCCAGCAGCGCATCAACCTGGCGATCATGGAAGGGCTGGAGAAACTGGGCATCGCCTTCGCCCTGCCGACGCGCACCATCCGCGTCGAGCGTGCCGGCGACGACGCCGACCTGCCCGGCCCCGCCCTGCGCCGCGACCCCGGAGGACGGAGCAGCAGCATGGCGCCCCGCGCTAACGCGTGAGCGGCGCGGGCGTCCTCGCCTGCATCAACTGGAAAGCAGCGTCGATGTGGCGCCACAGCGGCCGCGAGCGCGGCACCATGTCCTGGCGGAAATACCACCAGAAATAGCCGCCGACATAGCGCGGGTGATCGACCGTCAGCCCGTAGTAGTGGGCGATCAGCGCGGGCTTGCGCTGCGCGTGCCGCGTGCCGACTTCGCCGAAGCCGAGCGCCGCGTGCGGGAACAGCTCGCCCAGCCGCGCGAACACGGCGGTCCAGTCGGGCGGCGCGATCGGGCAGTCGTCTTCGTAGTAGCTGATGAACACGTAGTCGACACCGTTGCGCAGGCGCGCCGGCAGGTTGCGCCCGGCCCAGTCGAACATCGCGCGGGAGGGCTGCTCGGCGCAGCCTTCGTTGTAGTACAGCGTGAGCGCGGTGCGGGCGCCGCGCTGCTTGACGGCGTCGTAAGCAGCCAGGGTCTTGTCGACGACGTCGCGGGTGCGGCCGGTCCACTCGCCGTTGATCTCGTTGCCGATCTCCCAGAGGTCAACGCTGTCGCCGAGCACGTCGAGGTAGTCGGTAGCGCGGGCGCCGACCTGCCGCACCGAGTACAGGCGCAGCGTGGAGGAATCGATCAGTTCGCCCATCACGTAGGCCACGCGGCGGATGGCGGCGACCGGCGCGGCGTAGTGCGCGGCGTCCAGGCCTTCGTCGAACACGATGCGCGCGGTGGGCGTATGCGACAGGTGCGCCAGCGCGTCGACCACGCCGTTCAGGTCGTCCACCGCATCCACCGTGACGCCGAACAGCGGCGCCGCGCCGGCCGGCATGGCGCCGACCGGTCCCGCGGCCTGGCCGGACACGCTCCACACCAGCGCCGCCATCGCCAGCATCGCGCGTGTCCGCTTCATCGCTACTGCGCCGTGGCGGCGTCCACCCAGGTGAATCCCAGTGCCGAGATGCCGTTCATCACGGCCTGGAAGTCGGTGAAGCCCGGCTCGTTCAGGTCCGGCTCCAGCCAGAACGGGTGGAAGAACCATGAGGCAAAGCCGTCCCGCACGGCCACGGCGTACTGCGCGTTGGTCAGGATGTCCTGCGCGGTGTAGGTCAGGCATGACGACGGATCGATGCTGCAGATGTTGTACTCGATGTTGCCCAGGTTCTCGGGGATGACGCGCTGCCCGTAGTAGTCCTTGCTGATGATGTACGGGAAAAACTGCCCGACCGAGAAATCATGCCCGGCCGCCGTCGAGTTCAGCGTCTGCGGGTTGTCGGACGTGTAGTACACCACCCGCTGGTACACCGATTTGAAGTACTGCGGCACGGCCCGCATCGACAGCGGCGACGACTGGTAGTGCGGCGCCTCGAACGCGAACGGCACATAGCCGTTGAGCTCGAACTCAAGCAGGCCGGACGACAGCCGCTGCGCCGCCCACTGGGTCGAATCCTCGTTCACCGGGCGGTTCTGCGTGGCGAGCCAGAACTCGAAGTCGTTGGCGCTGACCGCGTTGATGAGGTTCGGGATGTTGCTGTACTGGTGCGTGTACCCGTGCATCAGCACCTTGCCGCCGCGCGCGCTGGCGTAGTTGAGCGACTGCTTGAGCCCGGTGGCGTTGACCAGGTGGATGGTCTGCGCCACGCCGCCGTTGTAGACGCCGTTCGGGTCCATGTAGAGCGGGATCGCCGCCACCGAGAACGGAATCTTCTTGCCGTACATGTAGTCGGTCAGCGTCGTCATGGTCGATACCGAGACCAGTGCATCCACGTCCTCCAGGCGGATCAGCGCGCGGTGCAGCGTGGGGGCGTTGGTGCCCAGGATGTCGTGCAGCATGTCGCAGATGACGAGGTAGCGGTCGCGTGGCCCGATGTACGAGAACGGCATGTCGGCGAAGTACCAGAAATTGCCCGAGCGAATCACGTACGGCGCGGTTTCCTTGGTCGCCGTATTGGTGATCGTCACCAGGCTGCTGGCCTTGGTCGCGTCGGCCACCGAGGTCACGCCGATGTCCGGGTCGGCACTAACGACGCCGGTGGTGGCATTGAAGGCGTAGTACTTCGCCATCGACAGGCTCTTGTAGGTGACCGTGTCGAAGAAGCCCGGACTGGGATTGCTCGACGACGGCGCCGCGTTCATGCCGCGCAGGTTGACGAAGTTGATGCCATAGCGCGAGGTGAACGGATAGGCCGTGTTCCAGGCCAGTTCCCACAGGTTGTACTTGAACCACACGATGGTCTTCTGCGTGGTCGTCACGTCGCTCAGGAACGCGGCGGGAATCGGGTTGTTGTAGTAGCTCCCCATGTAGAACGTGGCGGTGTACGACTCGGTCATGCCGGCGGTGTAGTTCTGCACCGGCAGCAGCGTGACCTGCGTGTTGAAGTGGCCGAGCAGGTTGTACAGCATGATCGCGTACGAGAAGCCCAGGTTGGTGTACTGGTCGTTGGGCGGCGCGTCGTACATGACCAGGATCTTGGCCGGGGTCGCCTGAGCCTGGGCAGGCGTGCCCACGCCAACCGACACGCAGACCGATCCGAGTTGCACGGTGCAGCCCTGGGTCTGGGCCCGGACCGGCGTGGTCAGCGACAGCGAGGCGCAGAACAGGCCCGCCCCCAGCGTCAGCGCCACGGCAAACTTGCGCAGAAATGTCTTCATGATTGCCCTCCGGCTCGATCAATCCCGATGCACCGAGCCGTCCGCCTTGCGGAACTGCCCGGCACTGAAGTGGCCGCCCCCCCGTTCATGGTCGGCCTCCCTGAGGTCCTCGTCCGGCATACCGGGATGGACGTGGGTGACCACGCCCGGCAACGGCGGCGGCATGACCCGGCCATCGGCGCCCATCACCCCCGGGCCGGGCTTCTTCGGGCCCTTGCCGTTGTTCTGTACGTTGCCCTTGCCGCCGCTGCCGGCTGCATGGACGGGCGCAGGCAGCATCCAGCCTGCGGTCAAGACGGCAGCGATCAGCCATCCGCCGGCGAATCGATTTGTTTTCATCGGAGCCTCCTAGCCGTTCCAGCGTTGTATCGACGGCCCTGGCGCCGAGGCGCGTGCCGCTTCCAGATTGATCACCTGCGCATCCGCCCCCGCTCCATCGAGATGGACCAGCCGCGGACCGCGCAGCACGTCCTGCGCCGGCGCGGACAGCGCCGTCTTCAGCGTTTCGACGATGCGCCGGCAGGCTTGCCCATCGCCGTAAGGGTTGTGAGCGTGCGCCATGCGCAGATAGGCCGCGCTGTCGCCGAGCAGCGTCTCGGCTTCGCGCACGATGCAGGCCGTGTCCGTTCCCACCAGGCGCGCGGTGCCGGAGGCGATGGCCTCGGGCCGCTCGGTGGTGTCGCGCGTGACCAGCACAGGCTTGCCGAGCGCGGGCGCCTCCTCCTGGATGCCGCCCGAATCCGTCACGATCAGGTAGGCGCGGTCCATCAGGTAGACGAACGGCAGGTAGTCCTGCGGACCGATCAGGTGGACGTTGTCATGCCCGCTCAGGATGGCGCGCACCGGCTGCTGCACGTTCGGATTCAGGTGCACCGGATAAACGATCTGCACGTCCGGATGGCGCGCCGCCAGCAGCCGCAGCGCCACGCAGAAGCGCTCGAACGGCTCGCCGAAGTTCTCGCGCCGGTGCCCCGTCACCAGGATCATCCTGCGACCGGGATGCAGGAACGGATAGGCCGCGGCGATCTCGGCGGTGAGCGCCGGATCCGAGTCGAGCCGGTATTTGACGGCGAGCAGCGCGTCGATGACGGTATTGCCGGTCAGCGTGACGCGCTCCGGCTCGATGCCTTCGTCCAGCAGGTTCTGGCGGGACTCGGCGGTGGGCGCGAAGTGCCACGCGGCAATGGCGTCGGTCACGCGCCGGTTCAGTTCCTCCGGCCACGGCGACCAGACGTTGCCGGTGCGCAGCCCCGCCTCCACGTGCCCCACCGGAATGCGCCGGTAGAACGCCGCCAGGCTGGCGGCGAGCGTGGTGGTGGTGTCGCCGTGCACGAGCACGGCATCCGGCGCATAGGCATCGAGCACACCGTTGATACCGGCCAGCACCGCCGAGGTGACATCGGACAGCGTCTGCCCGGCCCGCATCACGTTCAGGTCGAACTCGGGCGCGATGTCAAACAGCTGCAACACCTGGTCGAGCATCTCGCGATGCTGGGCGCTCACGCACACCGACGAGACGATGCCTTCCTCGGCCTGCAGTGCCTGCACCAGCGGCGCCATCTTGATGGCCTCCGGACGTGTGCCGAACACGGTCAAGATCTTTCGCATTGTCGATTCCCCCCCCCCTTCTGCCTGCCCAGTTTGATGTCGGGGCGATCTGCGACGTGCGCCGCCCATGCCGGATGCCGACCTCGCTAGAGAGCGAGGGCCGTGCCACGTCCGCCCGGCCGACGCGCCATGGCGTCGCGACGCCTTCGCCGGACAGATGCCGCGACACGCTTTGCCGGCCGGCCTTGCCGCGCCATCGAAACCGTTTCATCCATGACACGGACTCCGCTCGACGCCGCTCCCGCCGCCTCAGAACCACAGGATGGCGCGCGCCACCACGCCCTTGGCCCGGTCCGCATGCGTGAGCGGCATGCGGAACTGCACCGTCAGGTCGAGCCAGCTGGCCGGCGCGGCGTACTTCGATTCGCGGAACCAGTAGCGGAAGTTCACGCCCGGCCCGATGCCCGCCGCCATCTGCCGGTCGGCCTTGTTGTCGTGATCGCCCGCCAGCACGATGTGCGGATACACGGTCAACCGGTCGCTGATGGCGTCGAGGCGCCAAGTATGGCCGTAGCGCGCCTCGCCGCTCACGATGAGACGGCCGGCGTTGACGAAGTACGCGCCCTCGGCATACACCTGCCAGGTCTGCCAGCGCGGCCGGGTGACCTGCAGGTCGATGCCCTCGTCGCTGGAGTAGCCGATGCGCAGCAGCGTGTCGTTGACGGACTGGTTGCCGATCTTGATCAGCCGCTCCGCGGTGAACACGAGATTGGCGTCCTTGATGGGCTTGTAGCGCGCGCCGACGGAGCCCTGCGCGGTCGGCATGCCGGATGGCGCACCGGAGCCGTCGTGCAGGTTGTCGTAGCCGCGCGCGAAGAATTGCACGATGCGGCCGTCCTGGTAGCCGATGCCGGGGGGCTGCCAATACACCTCCGCGCCGCCCTGCAGGATGCTGCGGTTGGTGGGCAGGCCGAACGCCGAGGCCTGGTAGGCGGAAGACAGCACGGCGCCCCAGGTGCGCTGCAACTGTTCCACCTCGCGCCGGTAGCCGAAGCGGCGGTCGGCCGGGAGCGGCTGGCTGCCGTTCGGATCGTCGCCGCCGGCCGCGGCATCGGGGCGGTCCGCACGGTCGAGGCTGGCGCGGAACAGCGAGATGGCCGTCGGGTTGTCGCCCAGCCGCTTGGCCGCGTAGGCGGCATCGGCATAGTGGCTCCAGTTGCCCTCGCCGGTGGCGAAGCCGCGCTGGAAGGCTTCGAGCGCGGCGCGGTCATCGTGCGCGCGCAAATGGGCGTAGGCCTCGTTGAGCGCGCGCTGACCGATCACGCGCGGATCGTTGGCGGGCAGTGCGGCGGCGTCCTGCTCTGCCCCGGCATTGGTGGCCTGGGCAAACAGTGCCCGGGCGTAGCGCTGGCGCACCGGATCGTCTGCCTGGGCACCGGCCAGCGCGGCCGCATGCGCCGCGCCCTCGCGGTCGCCGGCCTGCAGGCGTGCCTGCGCGAGCCGGATCTGGATGTCGGGAGCGGGCTGATCCTGCAGCGGTGCGAGCGCCTGCAACGCGGCGTCGGGATGCTTCGCGGCATAGGCGCTGTCCGACCACGCCAGGCGCAGGTTGCGCTGCTCCTGCGGGGTCCAGTCCGTGCCCTCCAGCGCCCGCGCGAAATCGCGCTCCGCCACCTCCGGCTGCTGGGCGCGCTGCGCCAGGAAGCCATGCTGCGCGTAGACCCGTGGCTGGTCCGGAAAGCGCGCCAGCAAGGCATCGGCCTGCGCGCGCGCCGCCTCCAGTTGCCCCTTGCGGGTCAGCACGTCGAGCAGCAGCAGGTTGAGCTGGAGACTGTCGGGCTGCACCCCCAGCGCCGCGCGCACCGCTTGCTCAGCCGCGTCCAGCTGGTTGGCGGCGATGGACTGGTAGGCGCGGTCGGCATAGCGATATGCGTCGGGCGACAGCGGCTGCACCGCCGCCGACTCGGCCAGCGCGCCGTGGCAAAGCGCCCAGACCGCCACCGCGATCGGCCAGCGCAACCGCGCCGGCAGGGCGCGGCGCGTGTGTCGAGCGGAATTCATGCGACACCTCCGGCAACATTGGGATTGGGATGCGACGGCTCCGAGGAAGGCCGCCCTCCCGGCGAGGATTCCGCATCGGCCGCCACCGGCTCCGGACTGCCCGCGCCCTGGGCCGCGCCGGCCAGCGATTCCACCGCCAGCGTGGCCGCATAGGCCGATGGGCCGAACACCACCGTGGCGCGCCGGTTCGGATCGGCCATCAATGCCAGTTCGACCAACATCTCGTGATCGCACGCCATGAAGCAGGCGACCTTGCGCCCGGCCGCCCGCGCCAGTTCCTCCAGCACCTCGCCGTCGGGCAGTTCCGACACCGCGACGTTGAGCGAGCCGTCCTCGCCGATGGAAAACGGCACGACGTGATGGCGCACCGCCAGGTCGCGCGGCAGGCAATCGACCAGCGCACCGAGCACGACGTTGGTCAGGCTCACGCGCGGCAGGTCGGCCTGCTCGGCCAGCGCATCGGCCAGCGTTTCGGGCGTCACCATGCCCTCCTGCAGCAGGATCTGGCCGAGCCGCTTGCCGGTCTGCTGCTGCATCGCCAGGGCCTGGTCGAGCTGCGCAGGCGTCAGCGCCTCCCACCGAATCAGTGTCTCGCCCAGGCGGCAGCGCACGCGTCCGAGCGCGTCGTTGGACAGGTAGGTGTGTTGGGTCTTGTCCCAGGCGATCGGCTTGCCGGTCATGCAGTAGATCAGGAAGATCTTCCACGCCCGGCACACCGAGAAGAAGTTGATGAAGTTGTTGACCACCAGCCGGGGCAGGCACAGCCCGCCCTGCAGCGGCCCGTTCAGCCGCCCGACGAAATACACCCGCTGGGCCAGGCGGTTGAACAGTAGCGCGGCATTGGCGGCCAGCATCGCCTGCATCCACGACGACGCCACGACGAACTGCGCGCCGTCCAGGTGCAGCCACCCGGCGCGCCAGGCCCAGGCAAGCATCAGGTAGTTCAACGACAGCCCGTACGCAACGATGGAGAACAGCGCCGTCACCACGCCCTTGCGATCGCGGAAGAAAAAGTAGCGGGCGATCAGGTCACCATCCCATCCCATCTGCAGCCAGCCCTGGAAGGCAATGCCCAGGATCCAGCGCGCGCGCTGCCGGTAGGCGGTGCGGAAGGTGCTCGGAAAATATTCGCGGGTGGCCAGCAGTTGCGGCCGCACGCCGCGCCGGCGCCCCAGGCGCCACCGTGTGCGCGGCTTGCCGCTCGCATCGGTGGCCGGCTCCGCGGTCTCGCAGATCGGAAAGCGCACGAACGCCTCGCGCATGCCCAGATCGTGCAGGCGGAAGCTGAAATCGTAGTCCTCCGTGAGCGTGCCGGTGTTGAACGGCGCGTCGCCGCGCGCCTTCATCACGGCCTCGATGGCGCGCCGGCTGTAGCACAGCGCCACGCCCGCGCCGGGCACGGTGCCGGTCAGCGCCTCGCGCACCACCAGGTCTTTCTGGTGGGTCTCGCTGAAGTCGTCCATGTAGGTGCCGGCCACCCACTCATACCACTTGCGCTCCAGCGACAGCACGGGCAACTGCACCAGGTCCTGGTCGCCGATGAAGTAGTTGAAGTACTTCAGCTCCAGCGGGTGGATCACGTCCTCGCAGTCGTGCATGATCAAGCCCGCAAAGCGGATGCCGTGCCCCGCCTCGTAGCGCACGATGGTCTGGATGATGGTGTTCAGGCAATCCGCCTTGCAGGTCGGGCCGTCGTGCGTGACGGTGGCGCGCACCACCCGGCCGGGATAGCGGCGCACCATGCGATCGACTTCGGTGGTGGTCTCGGCATCGTTGCGGTAGGCGCCGGCGAAGATGACGTAGCGGGTGTACTCCATCGTCGCCAGGGTGTTCTCCACCATCTTGGCGATGACGTCGTATTCCTTCCAGGCCGGCACCATGATGGCGAGGTAGCGTTCCTCGCGCTCGCGCAGCGTCTGCGCCGAAATCGTGGCGGGCAGGCGGTCCTCGCTGCGCCACAGCCACAGCTCGCGCACCCAGTAGAAGGCATCCAGGAAGAAGTCGTCGGCGGTGCTGATGAGAATGACGAGCGCCGTCGCCACGGTCATCGTGTTGAGCAGCGCCAAGTAGGCCTCCCACGCCGCGTAACTCATGACGCCTCCCCCCTACCGGCGCTCGAACGGTACGCGTGCTTTCTCCCGATCAGCGCTGTGGCGCTCATGGCTGAACTTCCCCCGTTGTATGCATACGTGGCGCGCGCTGCGCCACGGCATCGGAACGCCTACAGGGGCGATCGCTGACGATGCGTGTTCTGCGGCTCGTTTCCGGAACAAGCAACGCGAGGACCGTACCAAGCGCCCGGAGACCGCATGGCTATGCGGGGCAAAGCGCGACGGGACGCCGTTCGCGGGCGAGGGACGCGCGGGTTTGTTGCAAGGCTGAACGCTGCGGCACTGCCGGGGCGCGAGGCAACGCGGGGCCATGTTGCCGCGACGGCGGTCGGCTCACCCCGGCCGCGGACAAACCCGCCCTACGAACGGCGGAGGCATTTCGGCGTTACGCGCAGGGTATTCGGAGGAGAGGCGAAGGCTGGGAAAACCGGCACGTTGAAGGTGCCGGCAGCACGTTGGCGTCGGCTCCGCAGAGCCGCCTTGCAGGGCAAGGCCTCGCGGCAGGCGCAATGCAGAACCCGCCGAAAAGCAAACCGGCGAGGCTCGCACGCGAACCTCGCCGGATCAAAAAACCTGCCACGGCTGCAACCACGCTCCGCCCCTCAAGTCGAACCGGTTGCAGCACTGAAACAGTGCGGTGCCGGTGACGCTGGCTTAATGCCCCATCAGGAGGCACCGCACAGTTGGAGACTGTGCCGTCAGAACTGCGTCCAGTCATCCTGATCGGCTCCCGCCGCGGCCGCCGACAGGGCGAGCTTGCCACCGCTCGGCTCTGCCGCCACCGCGGCCACTGCCGGTGCCGCCTTGGCAGCCGGTGCCTTGGCAGCGGGCTTGCGCGGGGCACGCGCACGCACCGCCACGGCCGGCTTGCGGACCGCCGGCTTGGCGGCGGACACCGCAGCGGTGGGCTTGGCCACGGAACGCATGGCCGGTGCCGCGGCAACGCGCGCCTCGCCGCCTTGCGGCAGGCGGAACGACGCCACCGTCTCGCGCAGCAGGCGCGCCTGCTCCTCCAGCGATTGGGCGGCCGCCGCGGCTTCTTCCACCAGGGCCGCGTTCTGCTGCGTCACCTCGTCCATCTGGTTCACGGCCTGGTTGACCTGCTCGATGCCCGAGCTTTGCTCTTCCGACGCGGCGCTGATCTCGCCCATGATGTCAGTCACGCGCTTGACCGCCACCACCACTTCGTCGATCACCGTGCCGGCTTCGGCCACCAGCGTGGTGCCGTTCTCCACCCGGCCGACCGAGTCCGAGATCAGCTCTTTGATCTCCTTGGCCGCGCCCGCCGAGCGCTGCGCCAGGCTGCGGACTTCGCCCGCGACGACCGCAAAGCCGCGGCCCTGCTCGCCGGCACGCGCGGCTTCCACCGCCGCGTTCAGCGCCAGGATGTTGGTCTGGAAGGCGATGCCCTCGATCACGCCGATGATGTCGGCGATCTTCTTGCTGCTGTCGTTGATGCCGGCCATGGTCTCGACCACCCGGCCGACCACCTCACCGCCCTTGACCGCGATGTCCGACGCATTGACGGCCAGCGTGCTCGCCTGGCGGGCGTTGTCGGCGTTCTGCTTCACGATCGAGGTCAGCTCTTCCATGCTGGAAGCGGTTTCCTCCAGCGAGCTGGCCTGCTCTTCCGTGCGCTGCGACAGGTCCATGTTGCCGGCGGCGATCTGCTTGGTGGCGCTGGCAATCGAATCGCTGCCGCCGCGCATCGTCTCGATGGTGCGGATCAGCCCGCGCTGCATGTCCTGCAGGCCGCGCGTGAGCGCACCCATCTCGTCCTGGCTGGTGACGGTGATCGGCTCGGTGAGGTTGCCGCGCGAGATCTCGCCGAAAGTGCCGAGCATGCGGTTCAGCGGCACCGAGATCGCCCGGTCCAGACCGAACGCGCAGGCCACCGCCGAGAGAATCCCCACCACGATGGCACCGATGATCAGCCACAGGAAGTTCTGCGAACGCGCCACAGCGCCCTCGTAGGCCGTCTTGGCCTGTTCGGCCTGGTTGCGGTCCAGTGCATCCACTGCGGCCGACAGCGACACGAACATCGGCGGAACCGCGGTCATCACCACCTTGTCGATGGCAGCGGCATCGCGGGCGCGCAGCGCGGCGATCAGCGGCTCGACGCCGTCGCGGAAGAATGCGGCGCGCTTGGCGTCGACATCGGCGGCCAGGCGTGCTTCCTCTGCGCTCATCGGCAGTGCCTTGTACTTTTTCCAGGCTTCCTCGGACTTGGTGCGATACGTGCCGGCCCTCTCGATCAGGGACGGTACGTCGGCCGCCTCGGGATGCAAGACCGCGCGGTCCAGCGTGGTCCGGATCACGGCGGTGCTCAAATGCGCCTTGGAGACCAGCGAGGTCGAGGCGAGCTGGTTGGTATAGATGTCGCGGATGTTCTCGTCGGAGGCACGCATGCCGATCACACCGATGGTGCCGATGATGGCAAGCAGTGCGCCGAGCAGCACAAGGGCGGCGTTGAGTCGGAAGCGGATAGAGAGTCGGTTCAGCATGGCAGTCGGAGCGGGTTGTCGCTCCGACTATATCGGCGGGCCGATCCGCTTTCTGAAGCAAGTCGGCGGTCGCCACCCGCCTTGCATCGGCCCGGAGAGGCTTGAAGTGCTTAGTACGGCACCGCCATGCCGTTTTCGATGCGGGCCCGGTCGCCAACCCGCAGGCCGTTGGGGTTGTTTTGCGTGAGCGTTGTCACGGAATTGTCATTCAGGCGCAGCACCACGCGGTACGCCTGTCCGGCCACCGTATTGCCTTCGATGACGTTGCCGGCCAGCGCGCCCGCCACGGCCCCCCCGATGGTCGCCACGGTATTGCCGCGCCCGCCGCCGATCTGGTGGCCGACCAGCCCGCCGACCACGCCGCCCAGCACCGCGCCCACCCCGGTCGGCGAACCGTGCACCGGCACCGCCTCGATGCGGTCCACCACGCCGTAGCGGTTGTCCGCCGGCGCCTGGTAGGCCGGGGCACCGTTGTAGCCAGCGCTGTTGCCCGGATACGGGGAATAGCTCGGCGCGGAATAGGCCGGATACGGCTGCGGCGTGACGGGCGTAGCGGGCGTGCCCGGATTGCCGTAGCCGCTGTTGTAGCCCGTGTTGTAGTTGCTGTCGTACCCGCTGCTGTAAGGCTGGCCGCTGACGGTGGTGCCGCCATAGCCGCCGCCGTAGGCGGTGCCGCTGCCCGCCGCGTAGCCTGCGCCATACCCCGTGCCGTATCCCGGATAGGCCGGATAGGGCGCGGTCACGCAGCCGGCGAGTCCGGCCGCCGCCGCCATCACGGCCACCGCCGTCCATCGGCCCACCCGGCCTGCCCGGCCTGCCCGGCTGTTGCGCGCCGGCTTGTCTGTCGCTTGCATGATTGATCCCGTCATTGTGGCGAGGCAGCCGTGCGGGCCGGACCGCCGAGCGGTCCGCGGCCGGGCTGCCTCTTGCCGCAAAGTCTATGCCGCGCTCCGGTGCCGCCGTGCAACCAAACCCGCTCATCGGTAACGGCGTGTAACCGCACGCACGGCAAGGCGATCGGCATGGCCACAGACCGCCGCGCTATGATCGCTGGACCCCGCGCGGCATCCGCAAGACGCGGTACGTTCCTGCCCCTCCTCACCATGCCACCCACGCTGCTGATCCTGATTGCCATGGCCGCCGACAACCTGGCGCGCATCGGCCAACACTTCCATGTCGTCTACGCACCCCCCCGCGCCGAGCGCGACGCGGCCATCGTGCGCAACGGCCACGCCGTGCGCGTGGTGCTGACCAACGGCGCGACCGGCCTGAGCGCGTCGGAGATCGCCGCCATGCCGGCACTGGAGCTGGCCTGCGCGCTGGGCGCCGGCTACGAAAACATCGACGTGCAGGCCGCCCGCGCGCGCGGCGTGGTGGTGGCCAACGGCGCCGGCACCAACGACGCCTGCGTGGCCGACCACGCGATCGGGCTGCTGCTCGCCACCGTGCGCGGCATCCCCAAGCTCGATCGCGCCACGCGCAACGGCGTCTGGCGCGATGACATCCCGCTGCAGCCGGGCGTCTGGGGCAAGCGGCTGGGCATCGTCGGCCTGGGCACCATCGGCCTGCAGATCGCGCGCCGCGCCGCCGGCTTCGACATGCAGATCGGCTACCACAACCGCAAACCGCGCGAGGGCGTGCCCTACCGCTACTTCGATGCGCTCGGGACGATGGCCGAGTGGGCGGATTTCCTGATCGTCGCCACGCCGGGCGGCGCGCAGACGCGCCACCTGGTGAACCGGGGCGTGCTGGAAGCGCTGGGGCCGACCGGCTACGTGGTCAACATCGCGCGCGGCAGCGTGGTGGATACGGCGGCGCTGGAGGCCGCCATCCGCGCCGGCAGGCTGGGCGGCGCGGGGCTCGACGTGTACGAGAGCGAGCCCGCGCCGCCGGCCGGACTGCTGGACCTGGAGCAGGTCGTGCTGACGCCGCACATCGCCGGCTGGTCGCCGGAGTCGATCGAGGCGACGGTGGACCGCTTCCTGGAGAACGCCCGCCTTCACCTCGCGGGAGAGGCGGTGGTGTCACCGGTCTGAGCCGGGCCGGTGCGGGCCGGGGCCTCGCACGTCTGGTCGGCCGCTTCGTCGCCACGCGGCCGGAGATGCGCATGCTTTCTCCGCCGATCGACTATCCCGACACCGTGCCCGACGATGCCGGCACCACCACCGCACCGACAGTGCGCGCGCAACTCACGCCCGACGACTGGATCCGCGCGGCCATCAATGCGCGCCTCACCAAGAGCATCGATGACGTGCGCGTAGACGTGCTCGCCGGTGGGCTCGGCGTCACGCGCGGCAACTTAGCTTCTAGTGGCACGTCGAGCACCACGACGACCTGCTACGCCAGGTCCTGCAGGACTGGAACGAACGCACCCGCATCGGTCCCAAGCTGGAGCGGTGGAATGTGTCCGCGCAGAGCCTGGTGCACGATCTGCTCACGCTGCCATTCCGCGGCCGCAGCGCGCACCGCACGGCCGTGATCGAATTCGCCATCCGCGCCCCGATGGCGCAGGAGGCGTGTCGCATATACTGCAGCGCTGTTTTTCCTGTTTGCCGGAGACCTCCATGCCCGACCCGACGTACGACAACCAGAACATCTTCGCCAAGATCCTGCGCGGCGAGGCGCCTTGCATCAAGGTCTATGAAGACGAGCACACGCTGGCGTTCATGGACATCATGCCGCAGGCCGACGGCCATGTGCTGGTGCTGCCCAAGGAAGGCGCGGCCGAGCTGTTCGACCTGTCCGACGATGCCGCCGCCGCCGCCATCCGCACCACGCGCAAGCTGGCCCGCGCCGTGCGCCGCGCCTTCACCCCGCCCGGCATCGCCGTGTTCCAACTCAACGGCAGCGCCGCCGGGCAGACCGTGCCGCACGTGCACTTCCATGTGCTGCCGCGCTATACCGACACGCCGCTGCAACCGCACGCCCGTGTCCAGGCCGACACCGACAAGCTCAAGGCCCAGGCCGAGCAGATCATCGCGGCGCTGCGGGCCGAGTAACGGTCACGGTCAGTCACGTCACGCACCCGATCGCACAGCGGGCGCCGCAGCCACGTCCGCCGGCACCGCCGCACCATCGCGACTGTCGCGGCGGTCACGTCGATACGCCAGCCGGTACAGCACCGGCAGCACCAGCAGCGTCAGCGCCGTCGACGACAGGATCCCGCCGATCACCACCGTCGCCAGCGGACGCTGCACCTCGGCACCCGTCCCGGTGGCCAGCGCCATCGGCACGAAACCGAGCGAGGCGACCAGCGCCGTCATCAGCACCGGGCGCAGGCGCGTCAGCGCCCCTTCCCTGACCGCTTCGTCGACCGGCTTGCCGCCTTCGCGCAGGCTGCGGATAAAGCTCAGCATCACCAGCCCATTGAGCACCGCCACGCCCGACAGCGCGATGAAGCCCACCGCCGCCGAGATCGACAGCGGAATGCCGCGCAGGGCCAGCGCCACGATGCCGCCGCTCAACGCGAACGGAATACCCGAGAACACCAGCAGGCCGTCTTTCAGATTGCCGAACATCATGAACAGCAGCACGAACACCAGCGCGAGCGCCAGCGGCACCACCACCCGCAGCCGCTCGGTGGCCGACTGCAGTTGCTCGAACTGGCCGCCCCACGCCATCCAGTAGCCGGCCGGCAGGCGGATCTGCGCGTCGAGCGCGCCCTGTGCTTCCTGCACGAACGAGGCGATATCGCGCCCGCGCACATTGGCGCTGACCACGATGCGGCGCTTGCCGTCCTCGCGGCTGACTTGGTTCGGGCCGGTCGCCTCGTGCGGCGCGCCGACTTCCGACAGCGGCACATAGCCCTGCCCGTTGGGCAGCGCCAGCGGCAGGCGGCCCAGCGCGGCCGGATCGCTGCGCGCCGCCTCCGGCAGGCGCACGACGATGCCAAAGCGCCGGTCGCCCTGGAACACCGTGCCAGCATCCTTGCCGCCGATGGCAGCCGAAACCGTATCCTGGATAACGCCGATGGCCAGCCCATAGCGCGCCGCCTTCTCGCGGTCGATGTCGATGTTGAGGAACGGCAGGCCGCCGGTCTGCTCGATCTTCACCTCGGCCGCGCCCGCAAGCCGGTTGAGCTGGGCGGCAACGACCTGGGCCTGCTTCTCCAGCACGGCCATGTCGTCGCCGAACAGCTTGACGGCCACGTCGCTGCGCACGCCGGAGATCAGCTCGTTGAAGCGCAGCTGGATCGGCTGCGAGAACTCGTAGGCATTGCCGGGCAGCGCCTCCACCGTGGCGCGGATCTCGGCCAGCAACTGGTCGCGATCGCGCCGCCGGCCGTCCGGGCCGGTCGGCCAGTCCCGCTCGGGGCGCAGCATGATGTAGCCGTCAGAGATGCTGGGCGGCATCACGTCGGTGGCGATCTCGGCGGTGCCGGTGCGGGCGAAGACGCGCGCGATCTCGGGAAACTTCGCCTTGAGCGTGCGCTCGATCTGCATCTGCATCTCCAGCGATTGCGCCAGGCCGGTGCCGGGCACGCGCATGGCCTGGATGGAAAGATCGCCTTCGTTCAGGTTGGGCACGAACTCGGCCCCCAGGCGCAAAGCGGCGACCAGCGACACGCTCACCGCCACCGCGGCAAAAGTCAGCACCACGGCGGGCGCGGCCAGCGCGCGCTCCAGCAGCGGCGCATACATCCGGCGCGCCCAGCCCATCAGGCGGTTCTCCTTCTCCGCCACGCGCTCGCCCATGCCCAGCGCCGCCGCCGCGGGCACGAAGGTGACGGACAGCACCATGGCTGCGGCCAGTGCCAGCACCACCGTGATCGCCATCGGGTGGAACATCTTGCCTTCCACGCCCGACAGCGCAAAGATCGGCAGGTAGACCACCATGATGATGAGTTGGCCGTACAGCAGCGGCCGGCGCGCCTCGCGGGCCGCCTGGAAGACTTCTTCGAAACGCTCGGCGCGCGTGAGCGGCCGGCCGAGCCCGTGCTGCGCATGCGCCAGCCGGCGCACGCAGTTCTCGACGATCACCACCGCGCCGTCGACGATGATGCCGAAGTCCAGCGCGCCCAGGCTCATCAGGTTGGCGCTGACCTTGGCCGACACCATGCCGCTGAAGGTCATCAGCATCGACAGCGGAATCACCAGCGCCGTCAGCACCGCCGCGCGCAGGTTGCCGAGGAAGAGGAACAGCACCGCCATCACCAGGATGGCGCCCTCCAGCAGGTTCTTCTTGACGGTGGCAATGGCCTTGTCGACCAGCACGGTGCGGTCATAGACCGTTTCCACGCGCACGCCGGCCGGCAGCGTGCGACGGATGTCCTGGATGCGCTTGTCCACCGCCTGCGCGACCGTGCGGCTGTTCTCCCCCATCAGCAGCACGGCCGTGCCGAGCACCGCTTCGCGGCCGTTGCTGGTGGCCGCGCCGGTGCGCAGCTCGCTGCCGCTTTCGATGGTGGCCACGTCGCGCAGGCGCACCGGCGTGCCGTTGGGGCTGGCGATGACCACGTTGCCGATGTCGGCCGCATCGCGCAGTTGCCCAGGGGCGCGCACGAGGTACTGCTCGCCCCTGCGCTCGATGTAGCCCGCACCGACGTTCGCATTGTTGCGTTCGAGCGCGGCCACGATATCGGCCAGCGTCAGCTTGTACGAGGCCAGCCGCTCCGGGCTGGTCGCGACCAGGTATTCCTTGGCGAAGCCGCCGATGGTGTTCACCTCCGTCACGCCCGGCACGTTGCGGATCTGCGGGCGGATCACCCAGTCCTGCAGTTCGCGCAGATCCGCCGGGGTGTAGGCGGTGCCGTCGGGCTTGCGGGCGCCGGCGTCCGCCTCGACGGTCCACAGATAGATTTCGCCCAGGCCGGTGGCGACCGGCCCCATGCCCGGCGACACGCCGTCGGGCAACTGCTCCTTGGCGGCCTGCAGGCGTTCGCTCACCAGTTGGCGGGCGAAGTAGATATCGGTGCCCTCCTTGAAGATCACCGTCACCTGCGACAGGCCGTAGCGCGACAGCGAGCGCGTCTGCTCCAGCTTCGGCAGGCCCGCCATCGCCGTCTCGAGCGGATAGGTGATGCGCTGCTCGGTCTCCAGCGGCGAGTAGCCCGGCGCCGGTGTGTTGATCTGGACCTGCACATTGGTGATGTCGGGCACCGCATCGATGGACAAGCGCGTGTAGCTGTACGCGCCGTACGCCGCGGCGCCCAGCACGGCCAGCAGCACCAGCCAGCGCTGGGCGATCACAGCGCGCAACAGACGTTCGAACATGATGCCTCCGTCAGTGGCCGTGGTCGGCGGACTTGCCGGCCTCGGCCTTCAGCACGTAGCTGTTGGCCGCGGCATAGCGGGTGCCGGCGGGCAGGCCATCGAGGATTTCCGTCCACGTGCCGTCGGAGCAGCCGATCTTGACGGGCCGCACTTCAAAGCCGGCGGGCACGGGCACGAACACCGAGGGCTTCTCGTCCACCGTCTGCACGGCATCGGCGCGCACGGCCACCGGCACCGGCACCCGGCCCGACTCCACCGCCACGTTGACGAACATGCCCGGGCGCCAGGCACGCTTGGGGTTGTCGAGCGTGACGCGCGCGGGCGCGCTGCGCGTCTGCTCGCCCAGCAGCGCGCCGACGTACGAGACCTTGCCCTGCACGGCCGTGCCGGTAGCAGTGGCGCGCACCGTGGCGGTAGCGCGGGTGGTCACCGCTTCCAGGTCCTTGGCCGTCACGGAAAAGTCGGCCCACACGGTGCGCAGATCGGCAATGGTGAAGACCGCCGTTTCCGCCTGCACCGCCTCGCCCTGCGACAGATGCCGGGCGACCACCACACCATCGAACGGCGCGCGCAGCTCGAAGCGGTTGAGTGCCGTCCCGGCCGGTACCGCGCCGATGGCGGTCAGCTTCTGGCGTGCGTTGTCCACGGCGATGCGCGCTTCCTGCAACGCCGTGCGCGCCTGCTGGTAATCCTGCTCGGCGGCGATGCCCTGCTCCCACAGGCGCTTCTCGCGCGCGTGCGTCTCCTGCGCGAGCGCCAGGCGCTGCTGCGCGGCCTGCAGTTCGCTGCGCTGGTCCGACAGGGCCGGGCTCGACAGCACCGCCAGCAGTTGCCCACGCGTGACCGGCTGCCCAAGCTCCACCGCCACCTGCTCGGCCACGCCCGCCACGCGCGGCACCACATGGGCCGTGCGGTCTTCGTTCAGGCGGATCTCACCGGGCAGGACAACCTCCGTACGCAATTCCGCCGCCCCTGCCACCTCCACGCCGATGGCCGCGTTGGTGACGGCCTCGGCGGTCATGGCGATGGTCTCGGCATGCGGCGCTTCTGCCGGTTCGGCGTGCGGGGCATCCACCTCCGTGTGTCCGGCGTGCTCGGCCGCCGGCGCGGCCTCGCTTTCGGCATGGGCCGCCTGGCGCGCGCCCATACCCCACCACAGTGCCGCGCCCACCAGCGCGCCCAACGCGACGATCAGCACGATCGCGCGCCGTTGTTGTCGAGGAAGTGTCATGTCGAAAAAAAGAAAGGCGCCGGACTACCGGCCAAGAATGCGATCGATGCCCGCCGCCGCCTGATGCGCGCGCGACAGTGCCGCCAAGTACTGCGCACGCGCCTGGAACAGCGTGCGCTGGGCGTCCAGCACATCGAGGAAATTGAACTTGCCGGCTTCGAAGCCGATGCGCGCCGCGTCATAGGCACGCCCGGCCCCGGGCAGCACGTCCTGCCGCAGTGCCTGGACCGCCTGCCGCGCGGCGTCCAGCCGGGCGATGTCCTGCGACAGCGCGGCCGCCTGCTCCAGCCGCAGCGCGCGATAGTCTTCGGCCGCCTTGTCGGCCAGGCGCTGGGCCTCCAGCAGGTTGCCCTGGTTGCGGTCGAACAGCGGTAGCGGCACGGCGATGCCGAGCACAGCCATGTTGGCGTTCGCGCCGCTGTCGCGCTTGGCGCCGACGCTGAGCGTGATGTCCGGCACGCGCTTGCTGCGCTCCACGTTGGCCAGGGCCTGCCGGTGTTCGACCTCCAGGCGTGCGCGCAGTGCGCGCGGCGTGGACACCAGTGCCGCAGGCTCCGCAGCCATGGCCGCGGCCAGCACGCTGTGCGCCTCGGGCGGTATGGCGGGCAGGGTCTCCGCGCTGCCGTCGGCCTCGGGCACCACTGCGGCGGTGCCCCAGAAGGCCGACAGCGCCCGCTGGGCCACCAGCAGCTCGGCGCGCGCATCGCGCCATTCAATGGCGGCACCGGCACGCGCCACCGCCGCCTTGGTCTGCTCGACCGGCGACACCTTGCCGGCCTGCACACGCCGCGCGGCCGCAGCCTCGGCCTGCGCGGCCAGCGCGTCGGAGGCCTGCGCAAGCCGCAGGCGCTCTTGGGCAATGGACAGATCGAAAAAGGCGCGCGTGACATCAGCGCGCAGTTCGCCGGCGAGCACGGCGGCATCCTGGCCCGCAGCGTCGCGCGCCAGTTCCGCCGCGCGCGTGCGGGCGGCACGCTTGCCGCCAAGCTCAAGTGGAATGTTCAGTTGCGCCGTCATGGTGGCGCGGTCGCGGCGCACGTCCTCGGTGAGGAACGCGGCCTCGGGATTGCGCAGCCGGCGCGCCTGGTCGACGGCGCCTTCACTGGCGCTCACCGCGTAGCCTGCGGCAGCCAGCGCGGGATGCGTCGCCAGCGCACGGTCGACAGCCTGCTGCAGCGTCACGCGCTCATGCGCGGCTCGGGGCACCGACGCCGGCGCAGATTGCGCAGCCGGCGCGGCCATATCGGAGGCCGTGGCAGCCTCCCCGGCGGGAGCGGCTGCCAGCCCGGCTCGGGCCAGCAGCACGCATGACAGGGCGACCACGGCCCGGATGCATGGATGCATCACCACTCACCTCAGGCGGATTGCGCACCATCGGTGTACGGATCGCGATCGCGCGGCCCGTTGGCACGGCCCAGGCCGCCATCGGTATAGGGGTCACGCGCACGCGCTTGCAGCATGGCCTCGACCTGCGCGGCGCCATCCATATAGGGATCGCGGGCACCATCGGTGAAGGGGTCGCGCGCGCCGTGCGCCTGCGGCTGCATCGAAGACAGCGCTTGTGCCGGAGCCGAATCGGCCGAAGCGGCCATGGCGGCACCGCATGCGAGGAACGCCGCGGCGGCAGCCAGCGGCAACAGGCAATTGCGTCGAACAGACATGTCGATCTCCTTTGAAAGCACGACACTTGTGTGTCGGTGCGTGCAGTCTAGGGAGCAGCCCGCCACGTCAGCATGACCTCAACATGACAAAGTTGTCATCCTCGGCCGGGCACCTCGCGCGCCATGGTGCCCTTGGGATGGCGGTACCAGCCGGGGTCGCGGTAATCGTTGCGGCCGAGGTTGTCGCGCACCTTCATCACCGTGAACATGCCGCCCATCTCGATCGGGCCGAAGGGGCCGTTGCCGCTCATCATCGGCAGCGTGTTTTCGGGCAGCGGCATCTCCATGTCGCCCATGGTGCCGCCGGTCTGGCCCATCGGCATGTAATCGGGGATCAGGCGGTTGATCTTCTCGGCCACGCCGCGCTGGTCCACGCCGATCATGGTCGGCACCTGGTGGCCCATCGCGTTCATGGTGTGGTGCGCCTTGTGGCAGTGGAAGGCCCAGTCGCCCGCGTCCTCGGCGACGAGCTCGATGGCGCGCATCTGCCCCACGCCCACGTCCACCGTCACCTCGGGCCAGCGCGCCGCCGGCGGAATCCATCCGCCGTCGGTGCCGGCCACCTCGAACGGCACGCCGTGCAGGTGGATCGGGTGGTTGGTCATGGTGAGGTTGCCGAAGCGGATGCGCACGCGGTCGCCGGTGCGCACCGGCAGCGGATCGATGCCCGGGAACACACGCGAGTTCCACGTCCACAGGTTGAAGTCCGTCATCTCGTTGACGCGCGGCGTGTACGACCCCGGATCGATCGCGTACGCGGCCATCAGGAAGGCGAAGTCGCGGTCGACCGGCATCTGCGCCGGATCTTTCGGGTGAACGATGAACAGGCCCATCATGCCCATCGCGATCTGCACCATCTCGTCGCTGTGCGGGTGGTACATGAAGGTGCCGGCGCGGCGCAGCTCGAACTCGTAGACGAAGGTCTTGCCGGGCGGGATGTGCGGCTGGGTCAGGCCGCCCACGCCGTCCATGCCGGACGGCACGCGCATGCCGTGCCAGTGCGCCGTGGTGGGCTCGGGCAGTTTGTTGGTGACGAAGATGCGCACGCGGTCGCCCTCCACGCCTTCCAGCGTGGGCCCGGGCGACTGGCCGTTGTAGCCCCACAGGTGCGCCTGCATGCCGGGGGCGATCTCGCGCACCACCGGTTCGGCGACGAGGTGGAACTCCTTCCAGCCGTTGCGCATGCGCCAGGGCAGCGTCCAGCCGTTGAGCGTGACGACGGGGTTGTAGGGACGGCCGCTCCTGGGCGGCTGGGGGGGCTGCGTGGCGGCGTCAGCGCGCGTGGGCGCCTCGGGCAGCGAGGCCGCGGCGGCGCGGGAGACCAGGCTCGCGCCCAGCGCCACGGCGCCGGTGCCTTGCATGAATTGTCGGCGGGTCAGCATGTCAGTGCTCATGGGAGTCGGTGGAAGACGGCGGCGCATCGGCTGCCGGCGCCGGCAGGCGGCCGCCCAGCGCCGAGCGCAGATCGGCATCGGCCAGCCAGTAGTCGCGCAGCGCGCCGATGGCGCCCTGCACCGCGCCCACCTGCTCGCGGGCATCGGCCAGCAGTTCGAACACGCTGGCCAGCATGCCGTTGTAGCGCAGCAGGGTTTCGTCGGAGACGCGCTTGCGCAGCGGCACGACCTCGTCGCGGTAGTGGCGCGCCAGGTCGTACTGCGTCCGGTAATCGGCGTAGGCCGTGCGGACCTCCGAGCGCGCATCGATGGCGGTCTCGCGCAGGCGCTGCGCGGCCTGCAGGTACTGCGCCTCGGCGCGCGCGACGCGGGCACCGCCCCAATCGAACAGCGGAATCTCCAGGCGTACCTCCCAGCCGTTCTCGCGGCCCTTGTCGGTCTCGTAGTTGTGGGCGAAGCCGGCTTCCAGCACGTTGACGACGCGGGTCGCCCGCGTGAGCCCCAGGCCGGCGGCAACAGCCTCGGTCTGTTGGCGCGCGGCCTGCACATCGAAGCGGCTCTGCATGGCCGCCTGCTCCAGGCCGTGCAGATCGGTGCGCTCGGCCGGCAGGTCTGGCAAGCGCTCGGGCAGCGTGTAGCCCGCGTCGCCGCCCCACAGGCCGAGCACGCGGGTCAGCCGCTCGCGCGCGGACCGCGCCTCGTTGCGGGTGCGGGCCTGGCCAGCGGTGGCATCGGCGTAGAAGGCTTGTTCGCGCAGGTGGTCCAGCTTGCTGAAGTTGCCGGCGCGGGCCATGCGCGCGGCCAGTTCCGCGCCGGCCTGGGCGGCGTCGTTCACCTGGTCGGCGTAGACCGCCAGCTGTTGCGCGGCGACCGCGTTGACATAAGCGCGGCGGGCCTCCGCGGCCAGCCGCAGCGTGTCATCGGCGGCGGCCAGGCGAGCCTGGGCGAAGCGGCGCTGCTCGACCTGCGTGGCGAACGGCATGACCAGCAGTTGCAGCACGTCGAGCGAGAACAGGCGGGTGATCTGCAGATCGTTGGCCGAATGCACGCGCGAGAAGGTGAAGCCGGGATTGGGCAGGCGGCCGGCCTGCACCAGGTCCGCCTCGGCGATGCCCAGGTCCGCGTAGCGCGCCTGCAGGCCCGGGTTGTTCAGCAGGGCGACCTGCACCGCGTCTTCCATCGACAACGGATGGGCCAGCAGTTCGCGCGTGCGTGTCTGCACCAGCGCGCGGTCGGCGTCGGAGCGGACCCAGACGGCGTCCTTGTCCAGGCGAGTCCTGGCGGCCTGCTGCGCGGGCCCGAAGCCGCCGTCCGGCGAGAACGAGGCGCAGCCGGCCAGCGCGGCAAGCAGCGGCAAGGCCGCCGCCCATCGCCCCGGACGCGGCGCGCGGGAAGGGTTGGAGGATGACATGGTGGCCCCTTCAGTGCTGCATGCCGGGCATATCGGCCATGTCGGCCATGTCGGCCATGTGCCCCGCGTGAGCGGCATGCCGGGCGGATGCGGCGTGGTCCATGTGGCTGTCGTGGCTGGCATGCCCGGCCTGTTTCGTCGGACCGTTCGCATGGGCATGGCCCGATGGGTCTGCCGACGCTTGCACGGCGGTGGGCGTTGCGCCATCGGGGTGGTGGTTGTGGTGCGGCATTGCCGGCGCCGCGCCCTGCGGGGCAGCGGGGGCATCGGCCTGCCGCCATGCAGCCGGCACGGCGGGCTGATAGCGCTGGTAGCCGGCCAGGCCGGGGGCCGCGGGCGCTTCCGGCACCGCGGCATGGGGATCGGCGGGGTCGGCCGGAACAGACTCGGCCGCATGCGCCAGGGCGGCGGCCGTTACAAGCGAGGCCGCTGCCAGCACAGGCACGCCTCGTCTCAGGACGATCGGGAACAGCATGGAGACCTCCAGACGGTGGATAGCCGTCACGTGCGCACGCACCGCGCAAGCGGGCGCCGCCGACGGACGGAGCAAGCGTTGGAACGGCGGCACGGACGGGCCGCCGGGAGGTCAGGCGGAGGGTGGTCGCTCGGGGACTTCGGGGATGGCGCTGTCAAACTCGGTGTCCGGCAGCCGCGGTGCCGTCCTCAGCACCATCAGCGCCGGCACGAGGCCTGCATCGGAGACCACGAGGCCGTGGCCGACCGAGCATGCCGCGCAGACGCTGCACGACGATGGCAGCGGCTGGGATGCCTTGGCCGCATCATGGCCGTGGCCGGCCTGCGTATCGACGTGATGATCCCGCGTATCGGCGTGATGCATGACGGCGTGGTCATGCATCGGTGCCGCCGGCATCACGTGCACCGGCGGGTGCGCGTCGGCACACGCCGGCATCGATGCGGCGACGGCGCCCTGCATGGGCACGGCCAGCGCCAGCACGGCGAGCAACAGCAGACGGAGGAAACGATACATCCCGGACATGGCGCGCAGTCTAACACTGCCGGCCCCATGCCGTGGCTGGCGGGAAGATGACAATCCCGTCATGTTGAACCACGCTGCGCCCCATCGTGGCACCATTGACGGCCATATCCGGGGGCACGGCCCCGTTTTCATCATGCGACTGCTCATCGTCGAAGACGAGCCCAAGGCGGGCGACTATCTCCTCAAGGGCCTGACGGAATCCGGCTTCGTGGCCGACCTCGCCCGCTCCGGCCCCGACGGCCTCTACCAGGCCATGGAGCACGACTACGACCTGATCGTGCTCGACGTCATGCTGCCCGGCATGGACGGCTGGCAAGTGATCCGCGAGCTGCGCCGCCGCAAGGCCACACCGGTGCTGTTCCTCACCGCCCGCGACGAGCTGTCCGACCGCCTGAAGGGCCTGGAGCTGGGCGCCGACGATTACCTCGTCAAACCCTTCGCCTTCGCCGAGCTGGTGGCGCGCGTGCGCACCATCCTGCGGCGCGGGCCGATGCGCGAGAGCGAGATCCTCGACATCGCCGACCTGAGCATCGACACCATCAAGCGCCGCGTCACGCGCGCAGGCCAGCGGATCGACCTGACCGCCAAGGAATACGCGCTGCTGCACCTGCTGGCGCGCCGCGCGGGCGAGGTGCTGTCGCGCTCGCTGATCTCTTCGCAGGTGTGGGACGTGAACTTCGACAGCAACACCAACGTGGTCGACGTGGCCATCCGCCGCCTGCGCGCCAAGGTGGACGACCCGTTCGAGCACAAGCTGATCCACACGCTGCGCGGCATGGGCTACGTGCTGGACACGGTCGCCCGATGATGCGCTGGCCTGCCTCCCTCGCCGCCCGGCTGGTGCTGGCCTTCGTGCTGGTCGCCGGCGTCATGTTGACCGGTGCCGGCACCTATCTGTACTACGCGCTCAACGCCCAGCTGCGCGCCACCGACGACGCCATGCTGCTCGGCAAGATCGTGCAACTGCGCCACTGCGCCCGAGACGCGCGGTCCATCGACGACATCGTGCGCGACGCGCATCGCTACACCGAAGTGGTGTCGGGCCACGACGGCCTGATCCTGCGCGTCATCGCGCCCGACGGCCGCACGCTGGTGGAAGCCAACCCCGAGGGCGAGCCGGTCGCCGCGCCGGCAGCGGTGCCGCCCGACGTCATGGCATCGGACTCAGCCCTGCATACGTGGTGGTCGCGGACCGGCATTGCCTCGCGCGCGATTGCCGCGCAGGCCAGGCTCGGCAATCACCACGAGACGGTGACGGTGCTGGTGGCCCAGGACGGCGACAGCCGCGCCGCACTGATGGCGAGCTACCGGCGGCATATCTTCCTGGCAGTCATCGCGGGCGTGGCGGCCGTGGCGCTGCTGAGCCTGTGGCTGGTGCGCAGCACCCTGAAGGGGCTGGCGCGCATCGGGCGGCAGGCGGCGTCCGTGGTCCCCAGCCAACTGGATACGCGCCTGACGCTGGAGGGCGCGCCGCGCGAACTGTCCGACCTGCTGGCCGCGCTCAATGCCATGCTCACGCGGCTGCAGGACGGCTTCGCGCGGCTGTCGCAGTTTTCCGCCGACCTGGCCCACGACTTCCGCACGCCGCTGGCCAACCTGGTCGGCCAGACCGAGGTGACGCTCGCGCATCCGCGCCCGGCCGAGGAATACCGCGCGGTGCTGGAATCCAGCCTGGAGGAATATGCGCGGCTGTCGCGCATGATCGAAGACATGCTGTTCCTGGCCCGCGCAGACCACGCCCGCGTGGCGCTGTCGGTCACGCCGCTCGATGCGCGCCACGAAATCCAGGTACTGGTGGACTACTTCGAGGCGGTAGCCGCCGACCGCGACATCGCCATCCAGGTGTCCGGCAATGGCCGCGTGCGCGCCGATCTCACGCTGCTGCGCCGCGCGATCAACAACCTGCTCGACAACGCCCTGCGGCACACGCCCGGCGGCGCGCGGATCGACGTCGCCGTCCAGGCGCTGCCGCACGGCACGTCCATCGCCGTACGCAATCCGGGGCCCGGCATCCCGGCGGCGAGCCTGCCGCTGCTGTTCGATCGGTTCTATCGCGGCGACCCGGCGCGCGCCAACTCCGAGCGCTCGGCCGGCCTGGGGCTGGCCATCGTGCACACCATCATGGACCTGCACGGCGGCACCGCGCAGGCCAGCAGCCCGCCGGGCGGGCCCACCGAATTCCGGCTGCTCTTTCCCGCGTAGCCGGGGCCGGGGCCGGCCGGGTACATCCGCTTCGACCGGCAATGCGCGGGCCGGTCGTTCCCATGCGGTGCCAGCCCGCGCGCCGCGCTGGCCGGCCTCAAGCCTCGGTGCCCGCCGCCTGGTGGATCAGCCGGTGGTAAAAGCGAATCAGCTCCACCAGGTTCGCCTGCGAGATACGCTCGTTGGTGCCATGGAAGCGCGCCAAGTCTTCCAGCCCGGCTCGCACCGGCGAAAAGCGGAACACCTGGTCGCTGATGCCGGTCATGTGCCGCGAGTCGGTCGCGCCCACCATGAGCCCCGGTGCCACCACGGTTCCAGAGAACACCTCGCGCACCGTCCGGTTGATGAGCTGATAGGACGCCGATTGCGTCGGCGAGACGGGTGCCGGCTCGCTCACGCCGGGCAGCACGGCGAGCTCGACATGCCCCTCGGGCACAGCGGACCGCACCGCATGGTCGACGTGCGCGATCACGGACGACACGCTGTCGCCGGGCAGCAGGCGGAAGTTGACCGTGGCCTCGGCGCGGCCGGGCAGGACGTTGTCCTTGTTGCCGGCCTGCGCGATGGTCAGCGCGGTGGTGGTCTGCAGCATAGCGTTGGAACTGGGCGAGGTCTGCAGTTGCTTGCGCACCAGCGGCTCGAGCAACCACAGGTTGGACAGCGCGACGCGGTTGAAGCCGTGCATCTCCGGCGCCAGCGTCTCGAACATCTCGCGGGTCACGCCGCGGATGCCGGCGGGCAACTGCTGGTCGTCCAGGTGCTTGAGCGCGGCGCTCATCATGGCGATCGCGCTCTCGCCCGGCGCCGGCGGCATCGACGAATGGCCGGGCGTCGCCGACAGCTTCAGCGCCACCGACAGGTACCCCTTCTCGGTGACGCCGATCAGCGCGGCCGGCTTGGCCAGCCCCGGCACCACGCCCTCGGTGATCAGCAGCCCCTCGTCGATCACAAAGGCCAACTGCTCGCCGCGCGATTTCAGCAGCGCGGCGATCTGCGCGGCGCCGCGCTCGCCGCCGATCTCCTCGTCGGCGCCGAAGGCGAAGTGGATGGTGCGGCGGGGCCGGAAGCCGCTCGCCGCCAGCAGTTCGGCGGCTTCCATCTGGGCGATCAGGTTGCCCTTGTCGTCCCACGCGCCGCGGCCCCGGACCATGCCGTCCTTCACCACGCCGGCGAACGGCGGCTCGGTCCAATCACCCTCCGTGCCCGGCGCGACCGGCACGACGTCCTGGTGCGCCATCAGCAGGATCGGCTTGAGCGACGGGTCGGAGCCCTTCCACGTGTAGAGCAGGCTGAAATCACCCACCTGCTCGCGCTGCATGGCCGCGTGCGCCTTGGGATAACGCTCGGCCAGCAGCGCATGCAACTGGCGGAACTGATCGGCGTTCTGCTGTGCATCGGTCGGGCTGGCGATCGTGCGCGTGCGGATGGCCTCGCCCAGACGCGCGGCGGCGGCGGCCCCGTCGACCGCCAGCGGCGCAATGGGCGGCACGTCGAGCTGGCGCGAACCCTGGCGCCACGTATTGAATGCAAGGCCGGCGGCGAGCACCGCCAGCCCGGCAATCAGCACCAGCAGCCCGCGTCCGACAGTCCGCCACGTCGAGGCACCACAGTCTTTGAGGGATGCGCCCATCCGGAAGTCTTCTCCTGCGTAAAAGTCAGTGTCTCGCGGCGAACGCCGGTGCACGCGTCCGCGCGCATTCAGCAGGCCACGCGGCCACGCGCCTGCAGCAGCATATCGGCCCGGGACGAAGGTGCCGTGACAAGCTGGCCGCCGACGTACACCGCGCGGATGTGCTCGACGCCCGCCGCGAAGACCAGCGCCGCGTAGGGCTCCTTGTACGGCGTGAATTCGCGCGGATCCAGCAGCAGGAAGTCGGCGTATTTGCCGACGCTCAGGCTGCCGACCCGGTCCTGCAGGTGCAGCACTTCAGCACTGCCGACCGTATGCATGCGCAGCACGTCATAGGGCGAGAGCACGGAAGCCGACCGGTACATCGCGCGGATCTGGTACAGGCCCGCGCGCATGTTGGCAAAGGGATCGGCCCGGTCGGCGCTGGCCTCACCGTCCAGCCCCATGCCGATGCGCAGGCCCTGCTCGCGGTAGCGGACCACGTCCGCGGTGCCGGAGCCGAGCCGGCCGTTGGACAGCGGATTCCACGTCATGCTTGCGCCGGCGCGCACCGCATCGGCCAGGATCTCCGGCGTGGTGTGGATGAAATGCCCGAAGATCAGGTCCGGCCCGACCAGGCCGGCGCGCTGCATCGACGCATAACGCGCACGCTCGGCCAGCGAGCCGGCGGGCGACTCCAGGTAATGCTGCTGGTTCATCAGCCGGAACTCCCGCATGAACTGGGCCTCCGCACGGGCCTGCTCCGGGGCATCGTAATAGGCGCCCGCCCCGGCAATGGCGGTGCCCAGATAGCGCTCGTGCTCGGGCTGCAACGCGGCCCATTGCAGGAATTGGGCCGTGCGCGCGCGGGCATCGTCCACCGTCCACTGGTCGCTGATCTTCCGGATGTTGAAGCCGTGCACGACCCGGACGCCCGCATCGAGCGCGCCGCGCAGCTGGCAGCGGTCGACGGCTCCGGTCTTGTCCGCGCCCGTGAAGGTGAGGTTGAAGACCGTGGTGACGCCATGCGCCAGATGATGCAGGCCACCGCGTTGCGTCAGGGCGTACAGATCGCCCGCGCCCAGCCTGGGGGCCTCCTGTCCGTACAGTTGGTCGATCCAGCCCTCCAGGTTCTGGTCGGACGCGATGCCCGAGAAGGCGCTTTGCCAGAGATGGCTGTGCGCCGAGACGAAGCCGGGCAGCATCCACATCCCGGCGGCGTCCACGTGCCGGGCCCCCGGCGCCAGGTTCGTGCCGGCACCGGCGCCGACTTCGAGGATGCGGCCATCGGCACCCACGATCAAGTGCCCCACGAACGGCGTCTGCTGGCCGTCGGCCATGGTGAAGAGCAGCGCGTTCTGCACGACGAGCCGCGCATCCGCCTGCGACGCAGCCCACGCCGGCTGCACGAGCACCAGCACCCACGCGCTCAGCGCCACGACCACGTGGCGCATCCATTTCCATGGTTTCGTTCCGGCTGCACCGCGCATGCCGGCCACCACACCTTGCTTTCTCATATGACGACGCACTTCCTCAAAATCCATCGTTGCAATCCTCGCGCCGACGCCGGGCCTGCGCTGTACACCTCTCCTGCGCACGGGCAGCGCGTCACCCAGGCTTGATCGCCCCCGGCGCGGCCGCGTCGACGTGGTGTGCATCATGGAAACGGAATCGCCCGAGTTCAAGCGCAATGGCGCGCGTTCGCGCCCGATCGGTGGCGTTTTGAGAAAAATTGAGGCCCATGGGCAGCCGGCCGCGTCCAACGCCAGCCGGGGTGCCCCGGCCGGCCCACGCGTCCATCCGCGCAGCGTTCTCCATGAAGCGGCTGATCGCCCGCGAAACGCGCGTGTCCGTCGCCGGCCGGATCGTCGCCGGCGTGCAGACGTGGATCCGCGACAGCGACGTGCGCCCCGGCACCGGTTTGCCGTCGATCCGCCAGTTCGACGCCGGACACGGCATCTGCCGGCGTCCCCTCCCCATCACCCAAAGGCAGCGACGGCGATCCCGAAGCCATGCCAACTCATGAAAACCTAATATCAATTTCACTCAGCATTCGAGCGACACAATCCCCGCTAGCATGGGACGCCCCCCGCCGCCCCAGGGCCGGGCAGATCGCCGAAATCAAGGCCCCGGATATGCGCAAGGCGAGGACATGAACTACGTTGTCGAGCCCGGCGATCCCTCTGCTGGCCCTGCGGCGATCGTCACCGAGGCCATCGCACGGTCGCCGGGGCGGGAAGCTCGCCACGGGGACGTCGGGATATTTCGGGCTCGACTGGATCGCGGATCATCTTGATGCCAACTGATACCCCACAACCGCCTTGGGTCGCATTCCCCGCCCTCAGACCCGAAACGCTGGCGACGCACGTTGGACAGGACGTTGCCGAACCCTGGCTCGACCAGGTATGGCGCCCCTATTGGACATCGTTGACGCCGATACAGCGGACCTGCTATCTGGACGCCTGGGAGGCAAGCCCCGAATGGCGCGAGGCGATTGCGTTCGTGTTCGAAACCCTCTCCGACCTGGACATCGATCAACACGCCAAGGCGTCCGCGGCATCCCTGAGAAACCATGAGACGCGCCCCCGGAAAAAGAAGCGCTCGCTTCTCAGTCGGCTTCTCAAGCGATAAAACGGCGCGGGCACGCCGAGCCCGGAGCACTGCCATAACAAGCAGACGCCGTGAACTCCGGAATCCGCACAACCCGGAGCCGGGCGGATCGGTCCAAGCCATTGAACGGGCCGGCTGCGTGGCCGGTGGGCCGGTCGCACATCGGGTATCGGCTCGGATACATTGCACGGCCGCGCAGCGGGCACAGCCATTGCGGCACGTCGGGCATGGTCCACCCCGTGCCGCGCCCATGCCGAAGGAGTTCATCATGCGTGACGACCCCGCCGCCTCTACCCGGCCGCCCCAACCCGAACCGGACGCACCCGCCAACACCAGCCGCGCCGACGACCCGGTCCGGCATGCGGCGCGGCGCATCCGCTCGGTAGACGCCGCCGGCACCGAGGCCAGCGACGACACCATCGACACCGACGGCAAGGGCCTGGAAGCCGCGCGGGACCGCTCGCCGTGGCAGGACAACGTGATCTTCTCCAACGCCACGGCGGCCAACCACCTCCCGGAGAGCGACCCGGACCTGGCCGGCGTTGACAGCCGCCCCGGCCACGGCGGGCTGCTCATCGCAACCGCGCCGGGCCACGCAGTGACCTGCCAGGGCACGGTCACCGTGACGACACGCACCGGCACGCGCACCGCACTGCGCTTCACCATCGGCGACGCAGCGGCCCCGCCGCAACCCGGCAAGCCCGTGCGCTGACCCAAGCCCGGCGCACCGTGATGCCAACCTCCCCATTCGCCATTCCTAATAGTAGGAGCGGACCCGCGCACCTCCCGGGACGCTCGGCAAGCGGACGCCGGACCGTGCACTTGCGCATCGGCTCGGATAGAATCGCCGGCCCGATCCGCCAAGCGGTGGTCAGTGGAGATCCGCGTTGAAGTCCTTGCTGCAACAGGGGCCGGCGATGTCCGTGTCTGCGCTCGCCTTGTTGGCCGCGCCCGTCTTCGCAGCGTGTGTCCCCACCGGCCGCGACGGCCGTGCAGCCGCATCTGTGGCCCGGCGCGTGCGGACCACATTCAAGCGACGTCCCGGTGCCCATGCCGTCGCCCGGCACGAACGACACGTTGGGCGGCACCCGCACGCCGCCTTACCCCGCCAATGAAGGAACGCACCATGCACTACAAGCTGATCGCCTTTGATTTCGACGGTACGCTGGCCGATTCCTTTGCCTGCTTTCGCGCGTCGCTCAACGTGTCGGCGGCCCGGCATGGCTTCCGCGCGCTCGACGACACGCTGCTCGACCAGGCGCGCGGCCTGTCCGCCCGGGGTGTCCTGCAACTGCTCGGCGTGCCGCTGTGGAAGACGCCGCGCATCACCGTCGAGATGCGGCGGCAGATGACCGAACGTGCCGCACAGATCCGGCTGTTTCCCGGCATCGACGACACGCTGCGCCAGTTGGCCGCGCGCGGCGTGCGGATCGCCGTCGCCACCTCCAATGCCGAAGGCCTCGTGCGCGCCACTCTCGGCCCGGCCTGCGAGGTGGTCACCGACTTCAGTTGCGGGCTGTCCGTGTTCGGCAAGAAGCGCAAGCTTGAAGCCTTGGTTGCCGCCGCCGGACTGCGGCCTGAACAGACCCTGTACGTGGGCGATGAGATTCGCGATGCGCAGGCCGCGCAGGGGGCCGGTATCCCGTTCAGGGGCGTGTCGTGGGGCTACACCGCGCCGGCGGCGCTGCAACAGCACTGCGGCGCGCCGCTGCTGGACCGCCCGGAAGATTTGCTGGCCTTGTAGCCCCCAGGCACGCGCCACCGATGGCGGCGCGTGCCCCCGCCCGCTCAGCGCGCCGCCAGGTGGATGCCGGCGATCATGCAGCGCACCGAACCGCCCGCCAGCTCGATCGTCGGCACCGGCAAGGCGACGATGCGCGCGGAACGCTCGATGATGGCCCGCTGCGCGTCGGTCAGGCTGGCCTCCGCACGCGCGGACATCGCCAGCAAGCGGCCGTCCCGCCCCGACAGTTCAATCGCATTGCCCGCGAACGCAGCGATCTGCCCGTTCTCCAGCGCGACGATCTCGCGGCCGGACTCCTCCAGGCGCGCCCGGACCGCCTCCGCGCGACGCGGATCGTCGAACAGATCGAAGCCGACCATGGCGAATTCGGTGGCCACGGTCATCAGCACGTTGGTGTGGTACACCGGCCGCCCCGCCTCGTCGGCGGTGCCGAACACCATGGGCTCGAAGTTGAAGTGCGTGCAGAAGCGTTCGAGCAGCACCGGATCGGCGCGGTTGGAGCGCGCCACGTAGGCGATGCGCGCCATGTGGTCGAACACCATGGCGCCGGTGCCTTCCAGGAACAGGCCGTCCGGCTCCAGCCCGGTGTAGTCGATCACGTCCTGCACGCGGTAATGGGCCTTGAGCATCTCGATCACGTCCGCGCGGCGCTCGCGGCGGCGGCTGGGCGAGTACATCGGATACAGCGCCACGTGGCCACCCGGGTGCGTCGAGAACCAGTTGTTCGGGAACACCGAATCAGGCGTGTCCCGCTCACCGGTATCGTCGAACAGGTGGACGCGCACGCCTTCCGCCTCGAGCCGCCGGGCCGCGGCGGTGACCTCGTCGTAAGCGGCCTGCGCAACGCGGGCGGACGCCCTGGTGGCGGCCTGCTGGAACGCGTTGTCCGCGGCCGTCTCCGGGTTGGGGGTGAAGCGGTGCGGCCGGACCATCACCACCGCGGCCGCTGCCTGGATGGAACGCACGCCCGACATCCGGGGCGAGAACTTCGGCATCGTGGTCATGCTGCGCGGCGCATGGTGGCGCGGAGGGCGTTGGAACGGGTATGGCAGAACAGGTCCTTCGGATCGTCCGCCCACGGCACCAGTTGCACGGTCTCGCCGAGATTGAGGCGCTCGGCCTGCTCCAGCACATAGCGCAGCATCGAATAGTCTTCCAGCGCAAAGCCCACGGAATCGAACACCGTGACCTGCCCCGCGCTCTGCCGGCCCGCCACCTCGCCGGCCAGCACGCGCCACAGGTCCACCACCGGGAAATCGGCCGGCAACTGCTGGATGTCCCCTTCGATACGGGTCTGCGGCTCGTATTCGACGAACACGCGCGCGCCGCGCAGCACATCGGCGTGCAGTTCGGTCTTGCCGGGGCAATCGCCGCCCACGCCGTTGATGTGCATGCCGGGCTCGATCATGTCCGGCGTGATGATGGTGGCGTAGGCCTTGTCGGCGGTGACGGTGGTCACGATGTCGGCGCCGCGCGCCGCCTCGGCGGTCGACCGGGCGCGCACGATCCTGAGCGACGGCCAGGCCGACAGGTTGCGCACCAGCTTCTCGGTGGCGAGCGGATCGATATCGTAGACCGCGATCTCCTCGATGCCCAGGTGGTGGTGGAACGCCAGCGCCTGGAATTCGCTCTGCGCGCCGTTGCCGATCAGCGCCATGCGCCGCGCGTCCGGCCGGGCCAGCGCGCGCGCGGCCATCAGGGAAGTCGCGCAGGTGCGCAGCGCCGTGGCCAGCGTCAGTTCGGACAGCAGCACCGGGTAACCGGTCTCGACCTCGGCCAGCACGCCGAACGCCATCACCGTATAGAGCCCCTGCCGCGTATTGTTCGGATGGCCGTTGACGTACTTGAAGGCGTAGTTCTTGGCATTCGACACCGGCATCAATTCAATAACGCCGATCTCGGAATGGTTCGCCACCCGCGCGCATTTGTCGAATTCGGGCCAGTGGATAAAGTCGGATTGAATGTAATCGGCCAGTTCGCCAATCAATCGGGGCAGACCGATTTCCTGGACAAGGCGGGACATGGTGGAAACATCGACAAAGCGGGTCACGTTCGGGGCTCCGACAGAGAAAGCCGCTTGGCGCGGCGGACCGGTGTATTGTTCGGACCTCGCAGGCCAGTTTGAATCGACCAAGCTGCGCAGAAGTTGCAGTAGACTGCGCAAAATGACTAGCGCTTGGAGCAATCATGTCCATCTCGTCCCTGGATGACACCGATCGCGAACTGATCGGCCTGCTGCGCGAAAACGCCCGCCTGTCGATCGTGACGCTCGCCAAGAAGCTGCGCGTGGCCCGCGCCACCGCGCAGAACCGCATCGCCAAGCTCGAGCGCGACGGCGTGATCGTCGGCTACACGGTCCGGCTGCGCCCCAACGTCGACAGCCAGCGCATCCGGGCCATCACCTGCATTGCGGTGGAAGGCAACCGCGCCACCGAGATCCGGCGCCGGCTGACGGGGCATCCCAACGTGGTCGCCCTGCATACCACCAATGGCCGCTGGGACTTGGTGGCCGAGCTGCGCACCGACACGCTCGAAGCGTTCGACACGGTGCTCAACGAGCTGCGGCTCATCGACGGCATCGCCAACACCGAGACGAGCATCCTGCTGTCGACCTACAAGCTGTAAGCCCGCCCGCGCCCGCTGCCGCACCGCCGGTGTGCATTGGGCAGCACTTCTTCCAAATCGCCGGTTCTATCTGGCGATTTGCCATTTTCCCGGACGATTCGTCCCAGTTCGCTCGGTTTTCGTTAGCGCCATCCGCCCGCAGACTTTGCCTGCCGAACTGGTGCATTCCGTTTCAGACAGGCGGTCAGCCCCCTGGCCTTTCGCGGATTTCGCCGGCAAGGCACACCTGCCAAATGCGCTATCAAAACCCTTACAAAAGCGAATCCATGAAACTCGTCAAACTGTTCGCCGCGCTGGCCCTGCTCGCCGGCGCCGCATTACCGGCCCATGCCCGTTCTTATGAGGAGATCCAGCAAAGCGGGAAACTCATCGTCGCCACCGGCGGAGAATTCCCACCGTTCAATTACTTCGCCGGCAGCAAGCTGACGGGTTTCGAAATCGAGGTCGCGCAGGCCGTGGTCAAGAAGATGGGCCTGCCGATCGAATGGAAGACGCTGAGCTTCGGCTCGCTGCTCGCCGGGTTGCAGCAGAACCGGTGGGACCTCGTGATTTCATCGCACGGCGTGACGGAGGAACACGCCAAGGCGGTCGACTTCACCACGCCGCACTACTGCTCCGGCAGCTCCATCGTCGCGCGCGACCCGGCCATCCGCACCGCGGCGGACCTGACCGGCAAGGTGGTCGCGGTGCAGACCGGATCGACCTATCTTGAGAACGTGCGCAAGCTCGCCAAGCCCCGCGAGATCAAGAACTTCCCGCAGGACCGCGACGCGCGCACCGCCCTGTCCTCCGGGCGCGCCGATGCCTGGGTAACCAACAAGTTCGTCGCGCTTGCCGCCATCCAGTCCAACCCCGAGGCCAACCTGAAGCTGGGCAGCCCGCTGTTCGTCGAGCGCATCGCGGCGGCGGTGGCCAAGGGCAACACCGCGCTGGCCGCCCGCTACAACAAGGCCCTCGCCGAGACGCTGGCGGACGGCACCTACGCCGCCATCTCGAACAAGTACTTCCACGAAGACATCCGCTGCCAATAAGACATCCACGCGGAGGAGACAACCATGACCTTCATTTTTGCAAGCTGGCCGGTCGGATGGAGCCGGCAGCAGCGCAGCACCCTGGCGATGGCCGCGGCGGCGGCACTGCTGCTGGGGCTGCTGTGGCTGATCGCCATTCCGCTGGCGGCGGCGCCCGAGCCGATCGCCGCCAATGCCCAGATCTTTGCCGACGGCACGCGCACCACCGTCAAGCTGACACTGGCCTCGGCCCTGGCGGGCGTGCTGCTGGGCGTCATGGCGGCGCTGGGCAAGCTGTCGCCGGTGTGGCTGCTGCGGCAGGCGGCGTCGTTCTATATCTGGGTGATCCGGGGCACGCCGCTGCTGGTGCAGATCCTGTTCGTCTTCCTGGCGCTGCCGGTCTGGCTGCCGTGGCTGCAGATGGACGACTTCACCTCGGCCTGCGTGGCGCTGGCCTTCAACGCCGGCGCCTACAACGCCGAGTCGATCCGCGCGGGGCTGCTGGCGGTGCCCAAAGGCCAGCTGGAGGCCGCGCACTCGCTCGGCCTGTCGCGCTCTGGCACACCTTTGCCGACGTGATCTTTCCGCAGCAGTCGACAACCCGCAGCGCCTTATTTCAAGGGGTTCCAGGAGGGTGCGCTCAAAAATGAGGCAAGAGTTATGTATAAGACGATGGGGATGGCCACCCCATCTCGCTCAACAAAGACCTTTCTCAGTTCGCCAAGCTTCTTGTGAGCCGCCCAATCAACAACCATCAACGCCTCCCTCTGGACGGGGCCCCCGATACCGCTTCGGGCACCTGCCCACGGATCGAGCCGTGGCTGCCCCAGTTTTCGGTCGCGAGGTTCAAACATCCCCTCAAGTCGCCCCGATGAGCAGACTGACCTTGAATGTCCAGTGAGGAAAATTGAGAATTAACCGACCTTTTTAATTTGCGGATGGGTTTCATCCCACCTATATCTAACATCGACCTACATATATTCTTGATCCGCCGCAAAAATCCTCATCTTGGATTGGTCGAAAATAGCGTAATACAAATGACCAGACTGGCGATTGCAAAGGGAAATGCAGCCCCTGAGATTTATCATCACGCGACATGGCTTTGCGGTGATTTTTACAAGACACATTTATGCCGCTAACGCCGAAATTACAATACCACACAATCAAAGATTTCCCACCCTGCAATTCAATTCAACGACACCTTGAAACCCAATGCAAATGTCTTTTCAATATAAAAACCATTTGCATTTGGATAATTTCAATAAAATATTCCCCACCAGAAAAATTGCAATCTAAATAAAATTTATTCACCTTACAAAACAAGGCTCTACTAAAACCCCACTCAAAGGATCATCCGTGTCAACTGTAGCTGCTGAGCGTTCGGTATTCGTTGCACCAGAGACGCCTCATCTCCCTTCGCTTGTCGTCAGCGACCTCCTACTGCAAGCGGCCTATCGGCATCCAAACTCGAGCCTGTGCTTTGTTGATGATCGCGGCACTGGCAACGTGGATTCCCTCAGCTACTTCGAGTTGCTTCAGGAGGCCAAGTGCATTCTTGCGGAACTCCGGATCCTCGGGCGCCGGCCCGGGGATAAGGTCGTGCTGCTGCTCGATCAGGCACGTGACTTTGTGCCTGCGTTCTGGGCTTGCGTGCTCGGTGGCGTGATTCCTTGTCCCGTCGCGCCGATTCGGCACGATCCGATTCGGTGGCAAAAGACGCTGGAGCATATCGATGCGTTGTTGGACAGTCCACTGGTCATCACAACTCACGCGCTTGGTTCCGATCTTCCAGATACCATGCAAGTCGCTACGCTCGATGCGCTTCGCCAAGCGCACTCGGCTCCACCGCTGGTGCCCGTTTATGCTGCCCGCGAGAATGATCCCGCCGTTTTCGTATTGACATCGGGGTCAACCGGAAACTCGAAAGCGGTTGTACTGACGCACGGCAACCTTGTCGCATCGATGGCCGGTAAGAACGGACGTCAGAGACTCGGCCCGGATGACGTGACCTTGAATTGGATCTCATTTGACCACGTCGCGGCCCTTCTCGAAGCACATCTATTGCCATTGTCCGTTGGCGCAACACAGATTCACGCAGACTCCGCATCAATCCTGGCCGATCCGCTTCTGTTTCTGCGGCTAATTTCGGATCATCGCGTTTCAATGACTTTCGCGCCGAACTTCCTGTTTGGCCAAATCAACGGCGTGCTGCGGGGCAAGAGTGCCGAGCCCCAGGTTGAGCACCGCTTCGATCTATCCTGCCTGCGCCACATCGTTTCGGGCGGTGAAGCCGTGGTGGTGGAGACCGGGCGCAAGTTTCTCGAGCTACTCGCCCCCTATGGACTTGCAGCCACGGCTATCTGGCCTGCGTTCGGCATGAGCGAGACTTGTGCCGGGTCCATCTATTCGTGCGATTTTCCCGACGGCGACATGGCTCGGGAATTCGCGAGCCTTGGATATCCCATCGCAGGCTTGCAAATGCGCGTCACGGATGAGAACGGCATACGGCTTCCCGACGGCGAAACCGGTGAATTGCAACTCCGCGGGCCGATGATCTTCAGCCATTACCACAAAAATGAGGAGGCAACGCGTCAAGCTTTTACGGAAGACGGCTGGTTCCGCACTGGGGATCTCGGGCTAATCCACGGCGGGCAGCTCCATCTGGTCGGGCGCAGCAAAGACAGCATCGTTGTCAGCGGAGCAAACTACTTCAGCCACGAGTTGGAAGTAGCGCTGGAGCAGCTTGACGGTATCGAGCGTTCGTTCGTTGCCGCATTTCCGACGCGCCCCAAGGGCGCGGATACCGAGCAGTTGGTGGTCATGTTCGCGTCGACGATACCTCTGGAAGACGAGGCACGCCTGCACCAACTCAATGTCGCCATACGCAACACGGCGATTCTCCTGTGGGGGTTCAGGCCCGCACGAATTCTGCCTTTGCCCAGGACCGACTTTCCCAAGACAAGCCTGGGCAAGATACTGCGGGCGACGCTTCGCAAACGTTTTGAAAGCGGCGATTTTTCCGAAACAATCGCGCGCGTCGAGAAGATGACCGAACGTCAGATGGGCGGCTACACGCCAGCTGCGGATGAGATTGAAGGCGCGATCATTGAGATCTATGCGGACATGTTCGGAATCGCCGGATCGTCGATTGGCGCGACCGCGAGCTTCTTCGATCTCGGGGGGACATCGCTGGACATCATCAAACTGCAGCAACGGCTCAGTCGCCAATTCGGTGCGCAAGCCGGTGTTTCGCTTGCGATGATCCTGCAAAACCCTAGCCCCCGCGCGCTGGCGGCGCGCATTGATCCAACTCGGCGTGAGCACGCCGAATACGACCCGATCGTCCCGCTGCAAACCAGCGGCAGCAAGACACCGCTGTTTTGCATCCACCCGGGCGTGGGCGAGGTTCTTGTGTTCGTGAATCTTGCGAACTACTTCGTCAATGATCGCCCCTTCTATGCGCTGCGCGCACGTGGGTTCAACCCGGGCGAGACTCATTTTCAGTCGTTCGATGAACTGGTCCAGACCTACGTCGCGGCAATCCGGAAGCGTCAGCCTCATGGGCCCTATGCGATCGCCGGTTACTCGTATGGTGGACCAGTCGCGCTACCCGTTGCCCAGATGCTGGAAGCCCAAGGGGAGCAGGTTGCGTTCCTCGGCAGCATTGATGCCCCACCCGTGATCAAGCATCCGCGCGGCACGGTGGATGCGGTTGAAAGCGCGATCATGCTTGCGTTTTTCCTGTCGCTGATCGACCGGGTGCAGATTGATACGTTGCCCGAGCAGTTGCGCGCCATGTTGCCGCACAAGGATCCATGTGAATACCTGTTCGAGATCGCGCCCAAAGAACGTCTGAAGGAACTGAATTTGGATCTCCCGAGGTTCAAGGCATGGGCCGCGCTGGCGTTGTCCTTGTCCGACATTGGCCAAGCGTATACACCTTCCGGTAACGTCGACGCTGTCACCGTGTTCTATGCCGATCCGCTCTGGGGCTCAAAGCAGGCGTATCTTGAATCTGAACTAAGGCGGTGGGATCCGCTTACGCGCTCGCCGAACCGGTATATCGAAGTGGCTGGCGAACACCATACGATGCTGGACCCACGCCATGTGGCGGGCTTCCAGGCAACTCTGCGTGCCGAACTTGACCGGGCGCTGGGAGATGCCGCGTGAGCCCAACAGAAGGTGCAATGATGACGTCCGCCCACGTGGAGCAGGTGAATGGCGTGGGTATCGAGTATGTGGAGCAGGGGGATGGCCTGCCCCTCGTGTTCGTTCATGGCTACATCTCTGACCACCGTGTCTGGGACTACCAAAGACACATCATTGCCGCGCACAACAGATTCATTGCGCCGTCTCAGCGTTATTTTGGAACGCGGCCATGGCCGGACAGCGGCAAGGGGTTTTCGCCGTCCGCACATGTGGAGGATCTTGCAGCCCTGATACGCAAACTTGACGTGGCCCCTGCGCATATCGTCGGGTGGTCGTACGGCGCGGCACTCGCGCTTGCACTCGCCGTGCGCCATCCGGACTGCGTGAGCTCCGTGTTTGCCTACGAGCCCGGGGTTACCACATTCGTCGAGGATCCTTCGGACGCCAGGATCGTGACGGAGGATCGGAACGACATGGTCAGCGCCGCCCTGGCACTGAAAAACCGAGGAGACACGGCAAGCGCGATCTGCGCGGTATTCGATCACGCTAACGGAAGCACCGGCCTCTTCGATGCATTGCCTGATACGCTGCGCTCGATCTTTCTTGATAACGCGCGCACGGTCCCGCTGATGTTCGGTGAAGCTGAGCCGTTATCCATCAGCCGCGCCGATCTGGCTCGCATCGATGTACCCGTGGTGATGGCCCGGGGCAAGTTGAGTCGGCCGTTGTACCGCATCGCGACGGACACGGCACACGATTGCATTCGGACTTCTCGTCTGGTGGTCATCCCAGATGCGATGCACGCGGCGCCAATACTAATGCCCGCGCGCTTCAATCAGGTACTGCTCGACCACCTTTCAGCACTGGGGACCGCATAAAGCAGAAACCACGTCTGCCCGTATTCCAAACCAATGAATCACCCGGCTTTTTTGGAAAAACAATTGAATCATGAAAGCATCTGGATTTGACCGCACCCAGAAATGGGTACTGATACTGACCTCGATCGCGACGCTGATGGCAATGCTGGATGCGATGGTCGTTGCGACTGCGACGAACGCCATTCGCGCGGATCTAGGCGCGTCGCTCAGCACGTTGCAGTGGACCATGAATGCTTACAACCTGAGTCTGGCGGCACTGTTGCTGACAGGGGCGGCCTTGGGCGATCGTTTCGGTCGGCGGCGGGTTTTTGTCACCGGCCTCGCCGTTTTTGTCATGGCGTCCGTTGCTTGCGCGCTGGCAAGAAGCGCTGAATGGCTGATCGCCGCGAGAGTCGTGCAGGGCGCAGGAGCCGCCCTCGTCACGCCGTTGTCAATGGCGTTGCTGAGCGCGGCCTTCCCACCTGAGCGCCGCGGAAGGGCTCTGGGTCTATTCAGCGGTATCACCGGCCTGGCTTTGATCCTGGGGCCGGTGCTCGGCGGTGTCATTGCCGGCAACCTGGCTTGGCAGTGGATTTTCTGGCTCAATGTGCCCATTGGATTGCCGCTCATCCTGCTGGTCATACAGCGCATTCCAGAGAGCAAAGGACCGGCTGTCTCGCTTGATATCCCAGGGGCGTTGCTCGTGATGGGAGCCTCCATCGGTCTTATCTGGGGGCTCATGCGGGGTAGCAACACGGGTTGGTCCGACAGTGAGGCACCCCTGGCGCTTGGGATAGGCGCCGCTTTTACCATTTGCTTTGTGTGGTGGGAACGTCGCGCGAAGCACCCCATGGTGCCTATGCGACTATTTGCCTCGCGAACATTCTCGTCTGGTATTGGCGCTTGCTTTCTGTTCTATGCCGGGATGTACGGGGTTGTGTTTTTTCTCCCGCAATTCTTCCAGTCCGCACAAGGGCATGGTCCGCTTGCCGCCGGCCTGCGCCTTCTGCCATGGACGGCAACCTTGTTCTTCATTGCTCCAGTCGCCGGCAATATGGTGGACCGCATCGGTGAGCGCCCAGTGATGGTTGCCGGCCTGCTGCTGCAGACGATTGGATTTGCCTGGATCGCGTGGGTCGCATCGCCAGGTACGGCATATCTGACCTTGGTTGTCCCATTGGCTGTTGCCGGAGCCGGCATATCGATGGCGGGGCCGGCGGCGCAAAAAGCGGTGCTAGGCGCCGTCGCAATGCAAGAAATCGGCAAGGCGTCCGGCATATTCAATATGGCCCGCATCCTTGGCGGTGCAACTGGCATTGCTATCGCCGTCGTGGCTTTTTCGATCTGGGGAAGTCTTGGCTCGGACAGAGAATTCAGTGAGGGATTTGCACACGTGATGGTAATTTGTGCTGCTCTGTCAGTGTTATCCGTGGCCTCTGCAGCCTGGAGCGCAAAACATCGTGCGACCACGGCAACCAATTCGGTCAATCCGGGGTAGGGCAACATGAGGGGGCCTGTCAACAGGCCGCCGTCAGCGCAGATTCGGTAGTCGGCCCTGAACAATTCGTCTTTCCCGCTGCACTGCGTCATGCCATCGACGAAGCGGGGCCATAGCAACCGAGCAAAGCAGCAAGCACGAGGGAGCAAAGAAGTCTCAGCTTCCTCGGGATCATGCGCAGGTTGTGGCCGTTTCCACAAACACCACGTGGATCGCGTCGCCCTGCCAGGAGCAGCAGGCCATTGCGCTGCCCCAGCAAAGTTGAGCGCGTCCGCTTTTCAAACGGCATCAAGCAAAAGCGCACCAGCCCATATCATCCGTGGATCAATGGCATGGTTGAGCGCATGAATCGCACGATCAAAGATGCAACGTTCAAGGTGTACGAGTGCCGCGGCATGGAGCCACTACGCCCGCATGTGCCAGCCCTCGTGCAGGGCGACAACTTCGGCACACATCTCACGGCGTTGGGGTGAAAACGCCATTCATGGTCGAACGACGCGAGCCGTTTTGGACTTCACCCGCACCATCTCGAACAATCCAAGACCGTCATCGCCGGCAGATTACAAGGCGGCCACCTCCCCTCGCCCGCATCAATCAAACAACATACCGCACATGATGAGCCTCCGTCGGCAACGGCACGCTCCACCGATGCAGCATCGACGCCAGCGCCTTGTTTGACAGTGACGTGTCGCGCTTCGTGTTCCGGCGCAGCAGTTCGGTGCGCGACTGTTCCAGGTACGCGATCTCCACCTGCGCGTGGTAGGCGAAGAGCAGATCCAGCGTCTTCTGCCGCATGCGTTCGCTCAGGTGGGTCGCATTCCAAATGAAGGGCTGTTGCGCACGCAGCAGTGCCTTGGCGCGATCCACCGCCAGATGAGCGACCATGCCCTCGTTCTTGCCGTGGCGCAAACCAAGCTCGTCCCGTGCATCATCGAACGACACGACGGGCAGCTCCGGATGGTGGGCATCGACCCAGGTGTTCTTGCCCGAAGCCGGCAGCCCCGACATCACGATGACCCTGGAGCCGGGCGCCTGGTGCAGCGGATAGTCAGGATGCACGTCGGCGCCGCGGAAGTAGCTCACGGCGGTATGTGCGTCGGCAAAGGGGCGTGGCGTGCCATAGCAGCCCTCTTCGCGCGCAAGCTCGCGGAAGAGCTCGATGTTGTCCAGCACGCGCGCCTTGTCAGCGCAGATGCGGCCGCGCATGTCGGCCTCGGCCAGCATGGCGAGCGATGGGATGCTGAGCTGCCAAGAGAGCTCGCGGACCAGAAACTCCGGCGTGCCCCGGCGCGATCCGTCCAGCGCGAAGAAGGGCACCTGGTGCACGCCGATCAACCGGCAGACGGATTCCCGCACGTCAAACGGCACGCCGGCATCCCACAGCGCGATGCGCGCATCGATCGCCCCCTTGCGCGAGTGCCCGGGCTGGCCGATGGCACCCGTGACCGGGTCGACGACTGTGGTGCTGTACTTGGCCACGTCGTGCAGCAGCGCTGCCAGGAAAACGACTTCCTGCTCCGCGCGCGGCGCGGCCTGGTAGTCCGGCAGCGCCAGCAGCGCTTCGACCACCATCTGCGTGTGGGTCCAGACGTCACCCTCGCCGTGATATCGCGGATCCTGCGGTGTCGTCTTGGCAAAGGCGAGCGCAGGAAACGCAGCGAGGCACGCCTGAAAATCGGGCGACTGGCCCGGCGCGGGCACCAAGGCCCGCAGTTGTTCGTAATGCATCGCTGCCTCCTCTAGCTCACGTCTTCGGCATGCACGTGCGTCGGCCCTGCCACGGCATTGGCTCGCAGCGTGTCCCAGGTCACGGTCGGATGCGGCGCATACAGGTCTACGCCGGGCGCCAGCAGGTTCGGAATGAACGGCTGCTCCATATGGTGCTTCTCCGACGCCAGAACGGCTTGCACGAAATCCTGGCGGACCCACTTATATCGCCCGACGGCCTGACCGGCAGCTTCCGCCTTGATGTACAGGCCTTCCGACAGGTCCGACTTGTCGCACTGCTTCCATGCGAGCGCCAGATCAAGTCCGGCACGCTGCACGGTCTGCTCGAATGCGAACCGCCAATGTGCCGTCTTGGCAAGCGATGGCCGCAGCAGTGCCTTGAGCCCATCGAGCGAGGCTGGCGCCATCCCTTCGTACAGAACCGGCACGGAGAGCACCGGTCCGCCGGCCAGCAGCGCCCGACGCGCGGCGGTCGACAAGAATGCGCCCGTGCGACGGTCCAGCACATCGAATTCAAAAAAGTGGTGAGGCAGTGCGTCGTAGAAAACCGCGTGCTTCTTGGTGGCGGTTTCGCCGTACATCACGTAGCGGTCTTCCAGGCGCGCCAACAGCCAGGCCTCATGGGCCGCAGCCCACGCTTTGACGAAGCTGAACTGGCGCTCTCGCCGGCCCCCCACCAAGTAGTGGCCCCGCGACTGCAGCAGCAATTCGCCGGCGGCACTGAAGCTGATGCCCGTGTTGGCCCCGTCGATCTTCTCCTCGACCACGAGGTACTGTCCGCGCAGGGTGCGATAAGGGATGTGCGCGTGATCGGCGTCACCATCCTGCAGGCGGGAGCCTTCCAGGTGCGGCGTACGGGGGTAGCGGAACAGGTCGAGCGATTGCGCAGATGCGCGATGATCCAGCGTCATGGTTTTCTCCAAGCAAAAGTGGGAAAAGCCGACGACGCGGAAGAACGGAAAGGGAGAAGCGAGGGATTGAGTGTAAAGCGCGCTCCCGGAACCGCACCTGCCAGAAGGATCCGGCCCAGAGCAGCACAGCGTCTGGCACGGACGAGCAGGCAACCGCGATACCAGGAACTGGTAGTCGTCGGCGTCAGGCGATGTGACGGCGGGCTACGGGCACTTTCTTCACCAATCGAAGTGGGGGTGGGACGGAATTCGAGGGAGGAGCTTAGAGAGGTGCGGGGACGTTGTCAATTCCGATGGCACGATGCCTTTTGCGATCGCGTCTTACGATCAATCGAACAACTGGCTGAAGCCTGCCGGGATGCTCCAGGCGATTTCCCCGGAGCACCCTGTCGGCATGAACGCTTGAACGCTTACTCTTCCAGAACGGGGATGCTTTCTTTCACCATCCACCGGACGGACACGTTCGCGTCCTTGATCAGCACATCCGACGGCTCAGCGCCGCCGGTCTCGACGGTATAGGTCGCCGTTCCCTCCGGGCCCCAGATGTTCTTCAGATCGATGATGAGCTGCGAAACAAAGGGGGTGCCCAACGAGCGAGCGATGGGCGTGCCGTGCAATGCGAAGATCTGGAAAGCCTTGCCCACACCGTAGCTGCGTACGTGCACAGTCCCTTGAAAATGCGTGCGAGTGTAGATGGACGGCTTACCCGGAGGCGTCACGATCAGCGTGCCGTCACCGGTCACGATACTGCTTCCGCTTTGCGCGTGAAGGGTGACATTGAGCACGCGAGTCGGCATCACAGGACCGATTCCGGCGGCCGGCGGCCAATTGATATGGCCCCCGGTAATATGGAACTGGCCGATATGACTAGGTGCAATGACTTCGTCTGCCATGACTTTCTCCTTGGATACGGAACGTAGTAAAGGATGGTGTTGATCAATGAGACCTGGGACTACCAGAGCATCCTAGGAAAACAACCGGCGGATGTGTACCTAGTGAAAGTGACAGGGTTTTCCGACATCGGTAGACCCCATGGCCGGTTGGTAATCGCCGCGATTTGCGATCCGTCCTTGCACGAAATACCTATGCGAACCGGTACAGCCTGTTGCGTGGCGACCTGCTGAATGGGGTGTAGGCGATCGGGATGGTAAGCATTGCGCAATGACCTCGCCAGGACGAGCGCCGACCTCCTTTGGGTTGCACGCAAGTCCACCCGCTCGGCCTTCATCAGTGCCCGCATTTTCGTGACACGCTCGACGCGCTCCGACTCGGCACGAATGCGCTCATGGTTGCGGTGAATGGCATGGCCCAGCAGCAGGACAGCGCGCCGGCCGACGGCATATCCGGTGTCGCGCGTATTGATGGAGTTCCGTCATTCCACAACATCGCCCTTGAAAAAGACGGAGACCTGTATATATTTACAGTGTATGCATATACAGTCATCGCCACCATGAACGACCTGATCCGCATCGAGAACGAATACGATCGCCAGACCGTGGCGTGGCTGCGCGAGCGCCTCGGTGAACAAGCCCTGTGCGAAGTGGTATTACGCATGCAGGGTCGCGGCAAGCCTTATGCCTCGGCTGTCTGCCGCGCGCTGGTGCTGGTGCCGCCGCCGCGCAGGCGTGGATCGGGCGCCATCAACCGGGCGGTCGGCGAGGCTTACCTTGCCAGTATCCGTGCGCTCCTGGCCGGCCACCACGCCGGCGGGCATGCGGCGGCGGCCTGATCTTCATCCCACTGGCGTGACGGCGGTTTCTTGCCGCAGCCACGCCGGCCACCTTTCGCCTCCGGCACGCGGCGGCATGTGCTGCTGGCACGGCAGCGCGCGGCGGACCGCGCCACCAGTGCGATCCCGATCGGGCTGGGCGTGATGCTGAGCGCTGCGCGGCTGGCATGGCGCGCAAGCCGTTCGCCCCCGACGGCCGCAACGGCCGCCATCGGTGGGCTGCGGCGATAAGCCATGCAACGGCCAAAGCACACACGCCATGCACGCCACCGAAAAGTGACGTTTCCCGCCTCCGCAGCCGCCATGCGATTGAGCGGCACGGCATCTTGCACTAACGTGAAGACAGCAGCGATCGCACGCCGAGCCGGTGCGCGATCGCTTTTCATTTCACGGCAGGTCGCTTCAAGGAGGCATCACCGATGCCGCATGCGCTTTCCAAACTGTGGTGGGTGCTGGCCTTGCGCGGCGTCTGTGCCATTGCGATCGGCATCGGGGCGTTCGTGGTGCCGGCCTCGACGCTGGCCGCCCTGATCCTGGTGTTCGGGGCCTATGCGCTGGTGGAGGGTCTCTTGCTGCTGGTCACCGTGCTCGGCAACCTGCGTGCCGCGCCGGACCGCTGGCCGCTACTGCTGCAAGGCCTGCTGGGCGTGGCGGTGGGCATGCTGACGCTGTTCAGCCCGGCCGTCACGGCGCTGGCCCTGCTGTTTTATATCGCGGCGTGGCTGCTGGCCCACGGGGTGTTGCAGATCGTCGTGGCCGTGCGCCTGCGCGAAGCGCTGACCGGCGCCGCGCGGCGCATCCGCAGGTGGGCGCGCAGCGGTTCGGCCCGCGCGTTCGCCTAGGCCGATCGTTCGGGGTGTACGGCCATGTCCGCCGACTTCCGCGACCGGACCGACGCCGGCAGGCAACTGGCCGCCGAGCTGGCGGCGCTGGACCTGCCCCCGCCGCGCATCGTGCTGGCCCTGCCGCGCGGCGGCGTGCCGGTGGGCCATGCGATCGCACAGGCGCTGGATGCGGCGCTGGACATCGTGCTGGTGCGCAAGATCGGCGCGCCGGGCCAGCCGGAACTGGCGCTGGGGGCCATCGCCGATTGCGGCGCCGGTGTGCCGCCCCACATCGAGTGGAACACGATGCTGCTGCGCCTCGCTTCCGTGCCCCAGGCTTACCTCGACCGTATCGTTGCCGATGAGCTGGACGAACTCGAACGCCGCCGCGTCCGCTACGGCGCAACGCAGCCGCCCCAGGCCGGCTCCCTGGCCGGCGCGACGGTGATCGTCACCGATGACGGCGTGGCGACGGGCGCGACCATGCGCGCCGCGCTGGCCGCCGTCCGGCGCGCGCGCCCGGCCAAGCTGGTGCTCGCCGTACCGGTCGCGCCGGACGATGCCTGGCTCACGCTGCGCGGACTGGCCGATGAGAGCGTCTGCCTGCTCACGCCCCCTGCCGATCTGTTCCGCGCCGTCGGCCTGTACTACCGCGACTTCTACCAGACCGGGGATGCCGAGGTCATCGCATTGCTGGCCGACCGTCGCATCGCATAGCGCCGCTGCACGCACCGCCTCGCGGCAGGCTTCACCGCACCATCAACGCCATCGCGTGGCTGCTCGGGTGGCGACCACGACGGGCAATGGGCCCGGCGCTATGCAGCGACTTCCAAAGGCACCTCGCGCGCTGCGTTCAACGTCCCTACGAAGCGGCGTTCGGGATGCGGATGGCTCAGGAAGTCATGGTGCGAGATATGCCAGCCATACGCGCCCGCCAGCTGAAACACGATGCGGTCGCCCACGCTCAGGCGGTCGACCACGACGTCGCGCGCCAGCACATCCTTCGGCGTACACAGCTCGCCGCACAGCGTGACCGCCTGCGCCTGCACCGAGGGCCGCGCGAACGGATAGGTCCACTGCGCATTGGGCACGATCGCAAACGGATGATTATGCTGCCACGATGCCGGCAGCCGGAAGTGGTGCGTCCCGCCGCGCAGCACGGCGAACCACTTGCCGTGATTGCGCTTGATGTCCACCACCTCGGTGACGTAGTAGCCGCAGTCGGCCGCAATGAAACGCCCGCATTCGAACACGATCCGGCAGCCGGCGCCGGCCTCGGCGAGCAGCGCGCCGAGGCCATCGCAAAACCGCCGCCAGTCGAACGCGTGGGACGGCTGCACATAGTCCACCCCGATGCCGCCGCCGACGTTCAATGTATCGAGCGTCAACCCGTGCTCGCGGCGCAGGCGCAACGCCAGCGCGAGGTAGTGGCGCATCAGCGCGAGGTGCGAGTCGGCATCGAGGTTGTTGGACAAGGCATGCAGATGCAGGCCGACCACTTCGACGCCCGCCAAGCCCCGCGCCAGGCGGATCAGATCGGGCACGGCATCCTCTTCGATACCGAATTGCGTGGGCTGCCCGCCCATGGTCAGCGTGCCTTGCGGACGCTTGCCGGCACTGTCCGCCGACAGCGGATTGGGGTTGACGCGCAGCAGCACGCGGGCGCGCCGCCCCATCCGGCGCGCGACCGCATCGAGCCTGCGCAGTTGCAGTTCGCTTTCGACGTGGATCAGCTCGACCCCGCGTTCGAGCGCGCCCTGCAACTCGGCGTCGGTCTTGCCGGGGCCGCCGAAGACGATCCGCGCATGGGCGCCGACTTCGCGCGCCCGCACCACCTCGCCGAGCGAGGCGACCTCGTAGCCGGCGACCGCGCCATCCAGTGCCGCCAGCACGGGGGCATCGCTGTTCGCCTTGATCGCGTAGAACAGCTCGCAGCCGGGCGGCAGCATCGCGCTGAGCCGACCGGCCCGCTCGCGCAGGTGGTCGAGGTCGTAGAGATAAGCGCAGACGGGCGCGGGCGCGTCCTGCAGGTAGCGTTCGATCAGTTCCCGGTTCATCGGGCGGCTCCTTCGAGTTCAAGTTCGGGCGACAAGGCCTGCAGTTGCGCCGCCATCGCGCGACGCGCAATGCCGCGGTCGTCGCCGGCAATCGCCAGACGCACGCCCGTGCGGTGCATGTCCGCGATGTCGTCGGGATGGCGCGGCAGGGCGCAGAACACCTTGCCGTGGCGGCGCGCGGCGGCGGCCACCCGCGCGATCGCCGCGCGCACGTCGGCATGCCCGGTCTGCCACGGCACGCCCAGGTCCTGCGACAAATCCGCCGCGCCGCCGAGCAGGACATCGACGCCATCGACAGCGGCAATCGCATCCAGCGCGTCCAGCCCGGCGCGGTCCTCGATCATCGCGACGACCAGCGTGTCCGCGCCCGCACGCCCGACCGCCCGGGCCAGGTCGTCGCGGCCGAAGCGGCTCGCGCAGGTCGCATTCAGCCCGCGCTGGCCGAGCGGCGCGTGATGGGCGGCCGAGACCGCTTCGCGCGCCGCCGCGGCCGACCGCACACGCGGGATGACGACCCCCTGCGCGCCCGCATCCAGCACCTGCACGATCTGGAAAGGTGCAGCGGTCCGCACCAGCGCCGCCATGCCGCTGGCACGCGCGGCGAGCAGCATGGCCGTCAGCGCGGCGCCGTCGAGCAGCGTGTGCTCCAGATCGATCACGACGAAGTCGTAGCCGGCCGCGGCGATCAGCTCGACCATCAGCGGCGCGGGCGTCGAGCAGAACAGCCCGTACAGCGGCCGGCCGGCCGCCTGCTGCAGCCGCGCCTTGATCGACTGCGGGGCGCTCATGCGTACTCCATCTGGGCCAGCGGATTGGCGGCGGCACGCGTGCGCAGGCGGATCTCCGGCAGGAAGCGCCGGCTGGCCAGCAGCTCGATCTGCATGGTCGGCGCGAAGCAGTCGAAGCGGGCGAAGCTTTCCGCCAGGTCGGGGCAGCGTGCCTGGTAATCGCGGATCGCGCCGGCGACGATCTCCCAGAACGCCGGTTCGTCGAGCCCGAAATGGCGGTCGAAGAACCACGCGATCTCCGCCAGGTTGACGAAGAACAGCGCGTCGCCGGTGAAGTCGCGCAACTCGTCGGCGTCATCGGTCTCGATGAACGAATTGGGATTGACGCGCGCATGCTCGGCGGGCGGCGCCTCGAGCGCCGGCGGCGCAACCCGCAGCCAGCGGCGGGAATAGCGCACCCCGTCGTGGAAGTCCTTCAGGGCGACCCGCTCCGGCAGGCCGTCCACGTGCAGCAGCACCATGTTCTGCGCGTGCGATTCGAGCGCGGTGCCGTTGCGCCACAGCATGTGCAGCACCGGCAGCCAGACCCGCTCGACCAGCCGGCGCACCCACGCCTGCACGCCATGGCGGGCCACCCAATCGGCGACCAGCGGCCGGCCGTCGGCATCGACGTGCGTGATGGCGGTCACGGACAAGGCCGCTTCGCCTGTGCGCAGGTGGCGATGCACGCTTTCGCGCCAGATGCAGGCCAGCGCGCCGTACTGCCCCGCGACGGGTGTCGGCGGCACGTAGCCCACGCCCGCGACCTCCTTGAGGATGACCGGACGCACAAGCGGCTCGGGCCAGTCCGTCCGCTCGGCGAGGTCGGCCAGCCAGTCGCTCATCAGGGCCGCGTTACGCACCGTGTGCGGCGCGAGCACGCGCGAGGTCGAGGTGTTGACGAGGCTCATCGCCAGCTTGAGCGAGGGCGCGTCGCGCCGGTCGGCGTTGGCCAGCGTGCGGATCGACTGCTGCGGCGTGTAGCGGTCGGACAGCGTGCCGATCGGCACCAGCTCGCGGCGGGCGAAGGCGTTGTGGTAAGCCGCCTCGACGAGCGCATCCCATTGCCACGGATGGACCGGCAGCGGCAGATAGTCCGACGGATCGAGGCCGCGCTGCGCGAGCCGCGCCTCGAACGCGACCTGCTCCGAGACCGACAGCAGGTGCCGCGGCTCGCCCTGCTTGATGTCGCGGCTCGCGCTCCAGCGGCAGCGGTCGCGGCGCGCGGCCAGCAGCAGCGGCGCGACGCCCGTCGCGCATTCGGGCGCGTAGCGGCGGTTGTCGTCCAGCGTGAAGCCCATGCGGGACTTGTAGCCGGGGTGATAAGGATGCGCACCCGTCAGGCCCGCCTCGATCTCGTCGTAGCCGGCCTCGCGCAGCAGACGGCCGGCCTGCGCGGCGCGCGTCTGCGCGTCCTTGATGTGCGTGGCCGCCAGCTCCGCGCCGAACTGCGCCAGCCGGAGCGGATCAGCTCCCAACTGAGAGGCCAGCTCGGCCACGACGCGCGCGACATCGTCGGCGTCCGACTCTTGCGTGCCGCAGATGCGCCGCACCGGCGACACGATGCGGACCCGGCCGAAGGAGGCGGTGCGGCGCGCGCGGCAGCGGTACACCACCGGCGCGCCATCCTCGCGCGTGCCGGCGATCGACAGGGCGTCGCCCGACCACGTGACGTCGGGCAGCGCCCCCTCGAACAGCAGCGCTTCGAGCAGTTGGCGGACGACGCGCTGTGCCGCGTCGCGATAGGCGGCGCTGTCGAGCAGCGCGTCGAATTCGGTGAGTGTCATGCGCGGTGCTCCTCGTCGGCAAGCGGGTTGGGAATCTCGACCCAGGCAGGCGCCTCGCCGTGGCCGCCGAAGCAGCTCAGCATGTTCGCCTTGGCGGGCAGCGTCGGCCGGCGCCGCACGTCGTCCAGCAGCGCCACCACGGCGGGCTCGACGTCGCGCGCCCAGACCTGCTCGACCACGCGCCAGAGCGCGGCCTCGTCGCAGGCACCGGTGCGGGCAATGCTGGCGACGACGTGGCCGATGTGATTGACCAGCACGTAGTAGCGCAAGCGCTTCCATGCCGCGTCGTCGCTGTACAGCGCGGGACTCTGCGGCGAGAGCAGCTCCGGCCGTGCGCAACGCGTCCGGCTGATGCTGGCGCCTTCCATGTCGCGCACGTAGCCGCGCACAGGCCAGCCGGCCTGGAACGCCACCATCGCGTTCTGCAGATGCGCTTCGAGACTGACGCCGTGACAGGCGAACAGGCGCAGCAGCGGCATCAGCGTGACATCGAGATAGCGCATCCACCAGGCGGCGAGCCGTTCGAACGACGGCGCCTCGCCCAGGGCTTCTTCCAGCAGGGCCTGCAGCGGCGCCGCGCCGTTCGCCGGCTCCTCGAGCACGGTGGCCAGCACGCGCGCCTCGTCGCCCACCGCATCGCGCATCGCCTGGCGGTACACGACCGTGGTGCTGGCACGCAACGCGTCGTCGCTCACCGACAGCGAAGCACCGGCGGCGTCGAGCAGGATCTCGAAGCGCTCGGACGAGCGGCAAGCCGCCGGCAGCGCCGCGATATAGCGGCTCGCATCCAGCGCGCGAGCGACTTGCTCGGGTGGGTTGTTGCGCACGAAGTTGGTGATCCGCACGTCGAGCGACAGCTTCAGGAATTGCCGCTGCAAGGGCAGCCACACCGTGCGCACCGACGACGTCGGCCACACGACCTCGCCCAGCGCACCGAGCGAGATCAGCTCGCGGCGCGCAAGCAGCGCCTTGATCGCGTCCTGCCGCAGCAGGTAGTCGGCTTGCCACGGGTGACACGGCAGGAGGCGGTATTCGCTGTCGCCGAGCAGCGCCGTGGCGGCATGCATCGCCTCGGGATCGATCGGCGGCTGCGATGTGTCGATCGCGCGCGCGTCGAACAGGCGGCTCGACGCTGCGAAGTAGTGCAGGCGGAACGACGCGCCCAGCTCCGGGGCGTAGGCCTGCATGTCGTCCTCGCCGAAGCCCTCCGATGCCTTGGACGTGACATGGAAGACATGACCGAACAGCAGCGACTGCTCCGCGCGGACGAACGGCGTGCCCCGACGCTCCCGCCGCTGCGCGTGGTCATGGTAATAGCGCACGCGCTCGATGCTGTTGTGCATCAGCGCGGCGAAGCGCTGCGGCCATGCCTTGTCGGCGGGCGGCTGGCGGAACGCGAGCGCCCCGGCGATGCGCCCGGTCAGCGCCTCGGGGCTGTCGAAGGGCATCACGGCGCCGTCGGCGGACTGCAGCGCCACATGGGGCGCAAGCCGATGGAACCCCATCGGCGAGAACCGCTCGATCGCCACGTACAGCCGGCTGCCGTCATGCGGGAACGTCACGCAAGCGATGGCGTAGCCTGCGTCGCGCCAGGCCTGCACGGTGCCGCGCAGGTCATCGGCGAGGCTGGCATCGTCCGCCATGCGCGGATCGAAGCAACCCATCTCGCGGCAATAGGTGTTGAAGTACTGTTCGAGCAGCCGGCGATCCAGCGCCGGCAAGCGGTCGCGGCCGGCCGGCGCATCGGCGCGGCGCGTCGCGCGGGAGGCCTGCGGCTTGTGAAGGGCGGCATCTCGCACCGGCGAAACGCATTGCGTGGAAGAAAACGTCATGGCACTCACCTCGAATCGGATACGGGAGAGAAACGCACCACCAGCCTCGGCCGCGCGATGGCCGCTGCGGCGACAAACATCGCCGCCGTCAGCCACAGCGTCGCGGCAGGACCGGTGAACGGGAGAACAACGAGCACAGCGAGCGGCCCGAGCAGTTGCCCGAGCGTCATCGCGCTTTTGGCGACCACGGTCGCCCGGCTCTGCAGCGCGGGCGGCGCGGCGCGGCAGCAGATCAACAGCATCGACTGCGCGAGCGCCGCATAGCAGGCCCCCTGCAAGACGCGCAGCAGGCCGATCTGCCACAGTTGGGCCGCGAAGGGCATCAGCGCGAGCGCCAATGCGCACGCAAGCGCCGCGCCGCCGAACTGGCGCGCGGGATCGCGGCGATCGTTCCACGCGCCCCACAGCGGCCCGGCGACCAGCGTCGCGCACCACCCGAGCGCGTGCAGCACGCCGACCTTGCTGGCCACCGCGGCCATGCCCGCAAAACGCGCCTCGACGAACAGCGCAAACACGTTCACAAGCGCGAACGCGCCGGCCTGCGTCAGCGCACCGGCCAGCAGCCAGCGCACGAACGCGGGATCGGCCAGCAGGCCGCGGGCGGGGCCGCCATCATCGGCCGCGGCATCGTGAGGTTCCGGTGCGGCGGGCTCGCGCAGGCTGAGGGCAAGCCCCAGCACGGCGCACCCGGTACAGACCGCCACGGCCAGCAGCAGCGGACGCACCGACCAGACATCCTGCAGGACACCGCCGAGCACCGGCCCGGCCAGCGCACCGGCGGCCACCGCCGACTCCTGCCAGCCGAGCGCCCGCCCCCGGCCGGCCGGATCGCTGACGCGCGCAATGAAGGCCGTCACGATCACGCCGACGGTGCTCGCGCCCTGCAGCACGCGCCCGGCGATGAACAGCGCGACGCCACGCGACAGCGCCATCATCGCCATGCTCGCCACGAACATCGACAGCGCCAGCAGCAGCGCGCGCCGATAGCCGAACCGCTCGCACCACCGGCCGGCAAACGGCGCGCACAGCAAGACACCGACACCGGGCGCGGCAAGCGCGATGCTGGTCCAGCGCGCCGCATCGGCCGCGGCAATGCCGCCGCCCATCAGGTCGCGCAAAAAGAACGGCATGATCGGCACCAGCACCATCAGGCCCAGCGTGATCACGGCCTGGCAGCCGATCAGCGTGACGACGGCAAGGTTCGGGCGGAACGTCATCGGCGCGGCACCTCCTGCGGCGTCGATGCAGGCCGCAGCGGATTGCCGATCGTGCCGAGGCCGCTCGGCATCCCCGTGCCGATCGCGGCGCGGGCGGCCAGCGGGGCCAGGATCTGCTTGAACGGCCACTGCGGCGCATCGAACAGCGCCTGCGCAACGCAGCCGTGCAATGCCTGCGCCCCACCCTCGCCGAAGACGCGCGCCACGGTCTCGCGCAGCGCCTGCCCGACGATCCGCCAGCCGGTGGACTCGTCAGCGCCGTAGCACTCGGCGATCGCGGCGAGGATGGCGTACAGGTTGACCTCGACGGCCAGGGTCTGGAAGTACGCCAGCAGCGCTTCGGGCGCGTCGAGGATCAGCGTGTTGGGCGTGGTCCGGTCGATCGCGTAATCGGGTGCCTCGACGCCGGCCGCCGCCATCAGCGCGGGGCAGATGCGCAGCGTGTCGTGGTCGCGCAGGACCAGCCCCTGCAGACCATCCGCGCCGATGCGCAGCATGACGTTCTGGCCGTGGAGCTCCGGCATCACCCCGTGCGCGAAGCAGCGCAGCCCGAGCTCGATCAGCAGGTGCGCGATCCGGCCGAATACGCGCCAGGCGCGCTCCGCCGGGGCGTCCACCGCCAGCCCCGCGAGCGTCTGCAGTGCGGTGTCGCCGCACAGCGCCTCGAATGCCGGCAGGCGGCCATCGAGCGTCACCGCCGCGCAGGCGGCCATCGGCAGCAGCCAGCCGTCATGCGCCGGGTAACGCCGCAGCAGACAGGCCAGCTCACCCTGTTCCTCGATCAGCGAGGCGGCGTTGCCCAGCGCCCACCATGCGCGTTCGCCGCACAGCGCGAGGTGCACGCCGAGCCAGGCATCGCGTGCGCGCAGCGCTTGCAGGCAGCGTTCGGCCAGCACACCGTTATGCAGATAGCGTGGCGGCATCGTGCGCGCCGCGCCGAGCGCCTGCACGTTCAGCGCAAGCTTCAGGTGCAGGCGCTCGCCGTCCGCCACGCTCAGCGTGCGCAGCGATGCGGTCGGCAGCGCCGCGCCCGGCCCGCCGCTCAGGTCCACGCACTGCAGCGCCAGCGCCACGCGATGCCGCTGCAGATAGCGCCACTGCCACGGATGCACCGGGAGCCAGAGCGCGGCGGGGTCCACGGCGCGCTCGACGACACGCCGGGCGAGCCGGTCGTAGTCGTCGTCGCTCAGCAAGGCGGCCGCGACAGGCTGCGCTGTGTGCCTCCCGTCGTCCGCATCGGACCCGGCCGCGCCATCGCCCGAGCACAGCGCGTCGCGCGCCACCGCCACCCAGTGCAGCGGGACCGGCCGGCCGGATTCCACCTCGAACGCCTCGCCCGGCAAGTCCGGCCAGACCTTCGCCCGCGCAAGCGGATGGAACGGACGGTCGCGCAGGCAACAGACGGCCTCCCACGCGGCCAGGCTGCGGGGCGCATCGGCCACGCGCGCCAGCAGGGCCGCCTCGACCGTGAAGGTGCGGATCATCTGACGCTGCGCGAACGCGAGCTGCTGCGCGAGGCGCTCGCTGTACGCCGGCCACCAGGGCGCATGCTGCAGGGCGTCGAGCACGTCCACGGTACGCAGCGCGCGGTGCCGGTCCGTTGCGGCATGCTCCAGCACCACAGCGGGGCCGGCCTGCGCCAGCCGCAACGCACGCATGCCGGTCAGGCGCGTGCCGCGCCACAGCAACGCAGCATCGTCGGCCACCGCCACTGCCAGCACGGACCCGCCCGCCGCATCGATGCGCCAGCGCGCCCGGCCGCGGAATCCGTACAGGTCTTCGAGCCAGAGCGCATCGAGCAGGTCCTGCGCGAGCATGCGGTCGACGCGGTCCGCCAGCCCCGCCGGAACATCGGCGGCGACGTGCGGGGCCTCCAATTGCTCTTCGACGTGCGTCATAGCAGCGGCAGCCGGGTGCCGACGCCGGCCTGCTCGGCCAGTTGATAGAAATGGCGCGCGCAGACCATGTCGTCGATCGCCATGCCCATCGGGTTGAGCAGGATGATCTCGTCGTCGTTCTCGCGCCCCGGGCGCTCGCCGACCACGATCTCGCCCAGCTCGGCATGCAGGCGTTCGCGGCTGAAGCGGCCTTCGAGCACCAGCTGGTTGATGATCTTCTTTTCGCGGTTCGACTGGTCCCAGTCATCGACCACCACCTTGTCGGCCTTCTCGTAGACCTCCTTGTGCACGTCCATGATCGACACGTTGCAGACGAAGGCCCCGCGCCGCAGCCAGGCGTATTCGAGATAGGGCGCGTCGGTGACGGTGCAGGTGACGATCACGTCGGCCGCGCGCACGGCCTGCTCCGCGCTGTCGGCGGCTTGGCAGGCCACCTGCGGGAAGCGCGCCGCGATGGCCTCGCTGAACCCGCGCATGGCCTCGCGGTGCACATCGAAAAGATGGACACGGCGGATGCCGGGAAACTGCTCGATCAGCGTCTGCATCTGCATCCGCGCGATCGGGCCGCAGCCGATGCAGGCCACATCGGTGAAGCCCTCGCGCGCCAGGTGCCGCGTCGCGACCGCGCTGATCGCGGCGGTGCGCATGCCGCTGATCAGGCCGCCCTCCATGATGGCGACGGGGTAGTTGGTGTCGGCGTCGTTGAGCACGATCACCGCGCTCGCCCGTTCGAGCTGGAAGCGCGACGGATTGTGCTGGCGGCTGCCGATCCACTTCAGCCCCGCGATCGGCGTCTTGCCGCCGACATAGCACGGCATCGCGATGATCCGGTCGGCGATGTGGTCGGCGCCGGGCCAACGCAGGTAAGGCTTGAGCGGCTGCACGAAGTCCTGCTTCGCGTGCAGGGCGAGCCCCTCGGTGATCGCATCGACGTAGGGCTGCGAGCGGTCGCCGCCAAGGGCGACCAGATCCTGACGGCCAAGATAGAGCAAACCGGTATCGGTGGATTGGGTCATGTTCAGAGAACCGCTTCGAGTGATGGAACGTGGAGAGACGGGGCGGCAGCGGAACCGGTGCTGCCCGCCCGGGATGCGGCGATGCGCGCGAGCCACGCGTCGTCGTAGACGCTGTCGAGATAGCGCTCGCCGCGGTCGGGCAGCAGCGTGACGATGCGCAGCGGCCGCGTGGCGCGCGCCAGCAGCCGTTCGATGGCGACCACGACGGCGCCCGACGAGCCGCCCGCGAAGATGCCCTCGCGTTCGAGCAGGCGCCGGCAGCCCATGGCCGCGTCGTAGTCGTCGACATGGATCACGTCGTCGATGTCGTCGCGGCACAGCAGTTCGGGCACCCGGCTCGCGCCGATGCCGGGCAGCTCGCGCGGCCCCGGCTTGGCGCCGAACAGCACCGAGCCCACCGCATCGACCGCGACAACCTTGAGCCCGGGCCACTCACGGCGCAGGCGCCGGGCAATGCCCAGCACGGTGCCGGACGTGCTGACGCCCAGCACCAGCAGGTCCGCCGGCCGGTCGAGCGCGCGCGCGATCTCGTCGCCCTCGCCGTAGAAGTGGCTTTCCCAGTTGCGCGGATTGCCGTACTGGTTGATCCACACCGCGCCGGGCTCTTGCGCGAGCATCTGCCGGACCCGCTCGATGCGCGTCTCCAGGTAGCCGCCCTGGCTGTCCTTGCGGGTCACGCGTTCGATGCCCGCGCCGTAGCAGCGCAGGATGTTCAGGTTGGTCGGCGAAATCTTCGGGTCGACCACCGCCGTGAAGCGCAGCCCCTTGACGCGGCACACCATCGCCAGCGCGATGGCGAGGTTCCCCGAGGAGCTTTCGATGATGTGCGCGCCCGGCGCGATCGAGCCTTCGGCCAAACCGCGCTCGATGATGTAGCGGGCCGGCCGGTCCTTGATGCTGCCGGCCGGGTTCAGCATTTCCAGCTTGGCGAACACCTTGGCCTTGCGGCCGTCGTACAGGCGGGCGAGCTGCACGAGCGGGGTGCCGCCAATGCAGTCGACGATGCTTTTCGCGATCATGCTTGCCTCCTTGTCGTGGCAATCCATCAAAATAGAACGAGAATGCGTCTCATTACACTTTCAGGCCGCACGACGCCTCCTGGGCGCCGTGTGCCGTTACCAGCGGTGCGTGAAGCTCACCGTCAAGACCGCGCCCGCGGCGGGCAGGCGGCTGGTGTTATTGCTGTTGCGCATCAACTGGCTGTACAGCGGCAGGTAATAGCGGTTCAGCAGGTTCTCGATGCCCACCCGCACCTTGTCCTTCTTGGTGATCTGGTAGGTCGAGATCAGGTCGATCGTCGTGTAGCTGGTCGCATCGATCCGCCCGAAGCTCGTCCTGCCGTTCAGGCGGTAGTCGCGCGCCGCGTAGAACGTCGCCTGCAGGCGGTTGCTCCAGCGCGCCGTCGGCCGGTATTCGAGATAGCCGGTCAGCTTGAGCGGCAGAATGCGATAGCCCGTCATGTTCTGGTAGTTCGCGGCGCCCTGCGGGCGTTCGCGGCCTTCCAGGTAGGTCAGCGTGCCGCCCGCGCCCCACTTCTCGTCGTCGGTCGCGTAATCGAGGCCGGCCTCCACGCCGGCGATGCGCTCGGCGGTGCGGGTCAGGATCAGGCCGTTGTTGAAGCTCTGCACATCGCCCAGTTCCGAGGTCGTGTAGAACAGCGCCAGCGTCCCGCGTGCGCCGCTGCCGAGATTGCCGCGCCAGCCGATCTCATAGTTGTTGGTCTTCACGGGCTCGAGGCTCGACGAGTTGATGTTGAAGCCCGCCGTGGCGTTGCGCAGCTGCAGCCCGACATCCGGCAACTGGAACCCCTGGCTGAACGACGCGTAGACCTCCTGCCCGCGCACCGGCGCATACGTGACCCCGGCGTTGAACAGCCACGCGCCGAAGCCCGTCTCGCCGCCCGGCACCGTGTACTTCTGCGCCAGCCGCGACTGCGACAGCGGCACGAAGCTGTCGAAGCTCGCGCTCGCATGCTCGTAGCGCACACCCGCCTCCGCCGACCAGCGGTCGTTGAACTTGTGCTGCAACTGGCCGAACCCGCCGACGCTGCGCGTGGTCAACGGCGGCAGGTAGGTCACCGTGCCGATCTTCCGGTAGACCAGGCCACCGCTCGCGTCATAGGCCGTCGGCGAGAAGATGTCGTCGGGCATGTCGCTGCGTTCCTGGTTGAAGTCCGCGCCCCACAGCAGCTTCGTGCGCGCGTCCTTGTCGAGCGGCGTGGTGACGGTCAGACGGCTGCCGAAGACCTTGGTGTCCTGCATCACCTGGTCGACGTTGTTGCCGCGCGTCGACACGGCACGCGCATCGAACGGCGCGAACCGGCTGAAGTAGTCGCGGTAATAGAACTGGGCGCCCACCTGGCTGCCGAACACGTCCTTGTTCTCGTATTGCAGGTTGAGCAGCGTGTTCTTGATGCGGTTCTGGTCGGCCAGTTGCAGGCCGTCGATGGCGCGCGCAACGGCCGAGCCCGCGGGCAGCTTCGCAACCAACGGATCGCTCGCGTAGTCGGTGTTCTGCTTCGCGTCGTAATGGCTGGCGGAGAACACCACGCGCTGGTCCGGATCGATGCGCAGGCCGAGCTTGCCGCCGATGCTGTAGATGTTCGAATCGAACAGGTCGCCCTGGCTGGGCTCCGGCGCGATGCGATGGCCGCTCGCGTCATAAGAGCCGCCGATATGCTGCGTGCCCACGTTGAATTCGTAGTCGACCGGCCCCTTGCTGCCCGCGACATACTGCTGCAGCGAGCCGCCCAGGCCGGCGGCACCGGGATGCGACAGCGGCAAGGTCATCGAGACGGTCGTCTCCGCGCGCGGCTCGCCGCCGGCCGGCCGGGTCGTGATCGACACGATGCCGCCCGTGGCACCGCTGCCGTAGAGCGCACTGCTGCCGCGCAGCACCTCGATCCGTTCGATGTTGTTCGGATCGAGGCTCGCCAGGTTGCGCGCGGAGTCCCGGTTGGTATTGAGCGGCATGCCGTCGAGCAGCACCAGCGTGCTGCGGCCGCGCAATGTCTGCCCGTAATCGGTGATCGTGTGGCTCGAATCGGCCATGCCGGGCACCACCTTGCTCAGCGCCGTCGCCAGGGTGCCCGAGCCGGCCTGCAGATCGCTCAGTTCGTCGTGCGTGATCTGCGTGACCTGGCGGGTCGGGCGGACGAGGTCGCTGCGCGTGCGGTCGGTGGACACCACGGTGGCCTCCAGTTCAGCCACGGCCGGCGCGGTCGGCTCGCCCGCGGCGGGCTTGGGCGGCAGGCTCGTCGCCAGGGCCTCGATCATGAACGCGCCCGCGCCGGTCGATCGGGCCTGCAGCCCGGAACCCACGAGCAGCCGCCCCAGCGCATCGGAGACCGCCATCCGGCCCTGCACGGCCGGCGCGGTCCGTTGCCCGGCCAGCGCGTCGGAAAACTGAATCTGTACGCCTGATTGCCGTGCGAGCGCAGTCAACGCACGATCGAGCCGTTGCGCCGGAAGATCGACCGCCACGGCCGCCCCCTGCCCCCAGGCAAAGGTCGACACGCAACTGCCTGCGACTGCCACACACATGAAATGCCCCACCCCCCAGTGGCGCCCAGTACCGCTCATACCGCAACTCCTTATCAAAATGGATTCGTCTCACGAGGCCTACCGTTTGGGGCGATGACTTTGTTGACCTGCCGAAGAAAGGAATTCGTAAGATCAACAGGGAAATGCGCGGTGCTGCGGCGCCTTGCCCGCGTCTTGCCGCAACCTGCGTGCCGGCGGGGGCAGGCCATGGGGATGGGCGCCGCCTCAAACCCCGCAGGGATCGGGGCCGCAGGCATACGGCATCAGCATCGGTGCCCGCGGTTTCGGCACGCGGCGCACGGAGGAAATGGAGCGCATCGCCAGCATCGCGCGGGCCAGATGCTTGGCGACCATATTGCGTGAAATGGACAGCCGCACCGCCACTTCGTCCTGTGGCAGGTCGTGCAGCTTGTGGAGGATGAACACCTCGCGGCAGCGCGCCGGCAGGCCGTCGATGACCTGCTCGACCTGGTGGACAGCCTGCCGCGAGGCCACGATCCGCTCGCCGTCGACATCGTCGGTATCGGACGCGGCCTGTCCGGCCAGCTCCGCATACGCGGCGCGGGTCTCGTCGCTGCGCCAGCGATCGATCGCCCGATGGATCGACAGATGCCGCAGGAAGGCCAGCGGCGTGCCGACCGGCTCCGCCGGCGGGCGATGCAGCAACTGCACGCAGACGTCCTGGACGACATCGCAGGCGAACGCCTGATCGCCGAAGCGTTGCCGGACGTGATTGATCAGCTCTTCGTAGTGATCGACGAAGGCAGCCATCAACGAGGAACGGGCGGAGTCGCAATACAGGCCGGTCATGGTCATCCAGGATGGGCAAGCCTCGCCCGCTTTAATCAGGAATGATTCTCATTATCGATTTTGGTTTTCACGGCTGTCAACTCCTGTGGATACCCGCGGCAAGGTTGAGATCCGCACCGCGCTGATGTTTCCAAACCGAAACATTGCACGCGATCGAATGACAAAACATGGGATTGCCCCCCGATGCCCCGGATGCGAACGCGGACAATCCCTTTATTGAGAATAATTCTCATTTATATTATCGTGCGGAGCTGATTGCAACCCGACCACCCTGGAGTCCGTTTCATGCTGTTCTCGCTTCGCCGCGTGCGCGCCTCGGTCGTGCCGTCACCTGCCCGCGCGTCCGGCGCACCGTTCCGGTCGCTGGCCCTGACCGCGCGCATGGCGTTCGCGGGGATACTGACCTCCTCCGGGCTGGGGCTGCCCGCCTTCGCGCGGAGCGCGGCCAAAGCCTCGGCGGACGCCGCCGAGCACGTCATCCCGTTGCCGGAAACCGTGGCGACCCGCCGCACCGAGGACGACCCGGTGCCCCCGTACGCAGGCGGACCGACCGCGCGCGGTGCCCGCGCGGGCCTGCTCGGCAACCAGGACACCATGGACACGCCCTTCAGCGTCAGCACCTGCACCGCCAGGCGCATGGAGGACCAGCAGGCCACCACGCCGGCCGACGTGCTGAACAAGGATGCATCGGTGCGCTTCACCGGCCAGACCGGGGGCGTGACCGATTCCGTCTACATCCGCGGCTTCCCCGTCGGCGAAGGCAACCTGAGCGAGGTGGCGTTCGACGGCGTGTACGGTGTCGCGCCCAACTACCACGTTTTCCCGGAGTACATGGAACTGGAACGCGGCAAGTCCACCACCTTCCGCGCCACCGTGCTGAACGTGTTCGACCCCAAGTACAAGTACTGGTCGGGCGTGGCGTCTGTCGGGACGATCTCGCTGGGTGCGCCGCGCACGGTGCTGCTGTCGGCGTCGGTGGATTTCTGAACCGCGCCGGCATCGGGCAGGTGCCAACACCGCATCGTTTCACCCAGTCCCCCACCCCAGCACGCCGATCGCCGCCGCGCGCCGGTCGCATCGGCGCAACCGGCGTGCTGGCCGATCCCTTCGCAAACCTCGCACAGGAGATGGCCGATGCATGCTGACCTTTCATACTGCGTGGCGCTGCGGCCCACCGCGTTTTTCAAGCCGTCCGAAGAAGTGGACGCCGACCACGTCCGCCGCCTGGCTGACACCATCCGCGCCACCGGCCTGTGGACCACGCCGATCCCGATCGAGCGCGAGACCGGCATCGTGATGGACGGCAACCACCGCATGCGCGCGGCCGCGCTGCTGGGCCTGCACCACCTGCCGTGCGTGCTGCTGGACTATGCGGACCCGCGCGTGTCGGTCACGCACTGGGGTTCGGGCGCACCGTTCAGCGTCGCCGGCATCCGGCAGCGCATCGTGGCGGAGCGGCGCCTGTTCCCGTACAAGACAACGCGCCACCGCTTCGCACCCGCGTTGCCCAGCACGGAGATCCCGCTGACGGTGCTGGGGACCGCGCACGGCGTGCGGATCGCCGCCCTGGCGTAGCCGGGCCTCAGGCGGCGAGGCGGCGGCGCACGGTTCAGGCCGGGTGTCGGTCGGGACGCTCGATGTTGGGCAGGAACACCGTCAACAGACCGATCAGCGGCAGGAACGAGCACAGGTGGTAGACGTGGTGGATGTCGGTCGCGTCGGCCAGCTTGCCGAGCACCGCCGCGCCGATACCACCCAGCCCGAACGCAAAGCCGAAGAACAGCCCCGACACCATCCCCACCTTGCCGGGAATCAGCTCCTGCGCATAGACCAGGATGGCCGAGAACGCCGAGGCCAGCACCAGCCCGATGATCACCGTCAGCACGGCGGTCCAGAACAGGTTGGCGTACGGCAGCAGCAGCGTGAACGGTGCCACGCCCAGGATCGACACCCAGATCACGACCTTGCGGCCGAAGCGGTCGCCGATCGGACCGCCGGCAATGGTGCCCGCCGCCACCGAGAACAGGAAGAGGAACAGGAACAGCTGCGACGCCTGCGCCGACAGGTGGAACTTGCTGATGAGGTAGAACGTGTAATAGCTGTTCAGGCTGGCCAGGTAGAAATACTTGGAGAACAACAACACCACCAGCAGCAGCATCGCCATCGCCACCTTGCCGGCCGGCAGGCGCACGGCGGCGGACGCGCGCGCCCCGCCCTTGCGGCCGTGGCCGGCGGCACGCGCGCGCTGGTACCACCCGCCCACCTGGACCAGCACGGCCATCGCGATGAGCGCGGCAATCGAAAACCACGCCAGGCTGTGCTGGCCGTACGGCATGATGACGGCCGCGGCAAGCAGCGGCCCCATCGCGCTGCCCACGTTGCCGCCCACCTGGAACAGCGACTGCGCCAGCCCATGCCGGCCGCCCGAGGCCATGCGCGCCACCCGCGACGATTCCGGATGGAAGATCGACGAGCCCGTGCCCACCAGCGCCGCGGCCAGCAGCAGCGTGCCGAAGTTCGGCGCCATCGACAGCAGCAGCAGACCCACCAGCGTGAAGCCCATGCCGACCGGCAGCGAGTACGGCTTCGGATGCCGGTCGGTATAGAGCCCGACCATCGGCTGCAGCAGCGAGGCGGTGATCTGGTAGGTCAGCGTGATGAGGCCGATCTGCGTGAAATCGAGATGGAAGTTGCCCTTGAGCAGCGGATAGATTGCCAGGATCAACGACTGCATCATGTCGTTGAGGAAGTGGGCGAAGCTGATGGCGCCGATCACGCCGAAGCCGGTCGTCCCGGCCCGGGCGGGCGCCGGCGCGGCGGCCGTACCGTTTGCGGTGGTGTCCATGGTGTCGAAGCGGAAGCAAGAGGAAGCGGAACGCGCTCCATCATGCGCCCGGATGGGGTAGGCGTGATGCCGCAAATTCGACAATGATTAGCGCGAAACGGACAACCTGCTGACCGGGCAAACGAGCGGCCGAAGGCCCGCATTGCCGCCCGGAAAAAGCCCCCGATCTCCCGCAAACCCGCATGACACCTGCCTCGGCAGGCAGCAAACCTGTTAGCCGTTTTCGCAGGCGGGGCTCGTCCGTTCGGAGCATGTGTCCGCCAGGAGACGCTTTCTATACTCGGCTGCATGGATCGCTGCACGGTGCCTTGCACCGATGCAAGCAACCCGACGAGATGCCGCATGAGACAGGCGGCGCACGACGATCCGCATCCCGAGCCGGCAACGCGCGCGACAGACGCCGACCGCCGGCCAATCTGCGGGAGGGGAGCATGCAGGTGTTATCGGGAACGATCCGCCGCGCGGTGGGAGACCACGTCTACCAGGCGCCGCTCGATGGCCGCACGATCGGCTGCTTCGCGATTGTCGAGGCAGCGGACGCGGCCGGCGACGCGCCGCACTCGCCGCACTCGCCGTTTGGGCATCGGATCCCGCGTACCGGCCCTCGGCTCGCTGACGTCTCTCGGTCAGCGGGTTATTGCGCGCCCGTCGTCCCGTAGGGCGCGCTCTTTTCTGCCGATGCCGCCAGCGCAAGCGCGCTGGCGGTTTCACCCGCCCCGCCACTCGGGGCACTCGGGGCACTCGGGGCACTCGGGGCACTCGGGGCACTCAGGCACTCAGGCACTCAGCCGATCAACCCGGCGTCCGACAGTTCGCGCTTCAGATAGGCGTACAGCACCGGCGCGGCAATCACGCCGCCCACGCCGAACAGCGCCTCCATCACGATCAGCGCCAGGATCAGCTCCCAGGCGCGCGCATCGATACGGCTGCCGATGATGCGCGCGTTCACGAAGTACTCCAGCTTGTGCACGATCACCAGGAACGCCAGCGACCCCACGGCCAGCTCCAGCGACACCGCCACGCTCATCAGCACGACGGCCGCGTTGGAGATCAGGTTGCCCGCCACCGGAATCAGCCCCGCCACGAAGGTCAGCAGCACCAGCGACTTGGAATACGGCACATGCAGGCCGAGCGCCGGCACCACGCCCATCAGGTAGATGGCCGCCAGCGCGGTGTTGAGCGCGGAGATCTTGACCTGGGCGAACACCACCGCCTCGAACGCCGTCTCCAGCCGGCCCAGCCGGTGCAGCAGCGCTGCCGACAGGGGCTTGCTGCGCGCCGGGTCGGGCGTCTCCGACCACGCCATCATCGCGCCGAGGATCAGCCCCACCAGCGCCATCGCGCTCGCCCGCAGGCCGTCGATGCCGAGCGTCGAGACCTGGTGGCCGTGCTCCTTGATCATCTCGACCAGCCGTGCCCGCAGCTCGCTGACCGACTGCGGAACGTAATCGGCAATGGTCGGCGGCAGCGAATCGCGCAGGTGGTCCAGCACGTCGGCAATGCGCAGCAGCATGCCGTCGAGGCCATGGCCGTGCTCGACCAGCCGGCCGATGCCCAGGCCGATGGCCGCGAGGATCAGCGCGGCGATCAGGAACACCCCGGTCACGGCAATCGACTTGGCCCGCTCGGACAGCGTGCGCCGCGCGCGCAGGCGCGCCTCCAGCCGGCGCGCCAGCGCATAGACGAGGAACCCGGCAATGGCCGCGGGCAGCAGATGCAGCCACAGCACGGCCATGATCATGGCGGCCACCAGCACATAGCTGGCGGTATCGACGGTACGCGAAGGCAAGGGGTGGGGAAGCTTGGTCATGAGAAGAGGCCCGCGGCGATATTGATGGAGAGCGCGAGGATGCTCGTATTGAAGAAGAACGACAGCAGCGATTGCCCCAGCACCGCGCGCCGCATCGCTCGCGAACGGATGCCGACATCCGCCGTCTGGCTGGCGACCGCGATGGTAAAGGAGAAGTAGAGGAAATCCCAGTAATCGGGGACGATCTGCCGGTCGGGGAATTGCAGCGGCGGCTCGCCGTCGGTGCGGTAGTACAGGTGCGCGTAGTGCACGGTGAACATCATCGGCACGATCAGCCATGCACCCAGCACGGTCACGCCCGTGAAGGCGTAGTGCGCGGCCTGTGCGTGACCGGCGGACTTGGCCGTCGCCAGTTCGAAGGCAATCGCCACCACGCTGGCGATCACGCCGACGCACACCGCCGCCAGCACCGCCGCGGCCCGCTCGTCCTCGCGGCGGGCGACGGCCTGGATACGGCGCGGGTTGGCCCGCAGCATCATTGCGCCGGCCAGCAGCAGGTAGGCCCAGACCGCCACATCCCAGCCCAGCAGGATGCGCGTCAGGCGGCTGCTCTCGATCGGCGCGAGGATGCCCGCCACCGCCCCCAGCATCAGCGCGGCCAGCAGGCGCGGCCGCGTGGCGACGAAACGCTGCACCGCCGTCGGTTCGACGGGTTCCCCCGGTTGCTTCACGTGCATTCTCCCTGGCATTGGTAGGTGCCCCGGCCGTTCGCGCCGGCCGCCAAGGCGATATGGTAGCCGCCCGCAAGGTCGATGCCGCGCACCCCGCCCGCTCAGGAGGCCGACAGCATGGACGCCAGGGAACGCTTGCAGCGCTCACGCAACTGCTCGTGCGTCTGCAGTTGCTCAGCCACCACCGTGGCATCGGGATACACGCGGCACATGCCGATCATCGCACTCTCCAGCGATGCCTGCGAGCCCGCCTGGAACTGGAACTGCTCCAGTACCGAGTCGTCCGTATCGTGCACGGTGATCTGGAACGGACCGGGCGTGACCGTGGCGCAGCCGGCCGCCAGCATCGCCGCCATGGCCACCGAAGCCGCCAGCGCCGCGCGCGGCCGCCGCGTGTGCCGCGGCGTGAGGGTCTTCGGGCAATGCATCGGGCGGACAGGCATCATCGGGACACTCCGGGGGCAAATACGGTCAGACGCGTCAGGCCATCGCGGGTTCAGTCCGCGCGGCCCCTTGGTGGCACCGGACACCGCGCGGCGCCGCTCATGTCTTGAGCGCATAGCGGCCCGGCGCATCCCGCAGCGGCGGCAGCGCGCGCCCATGCGCGGCACGCTCGACCGTCGACGTGCCCCGCCCGCGCGCGCTCAGCCAGGCGTGCCACGCCGGCCACCACGATCCCGCCGTGACAGGCACCGAGGCCGGCCAGTTGTCCGGCCCATCGACACATCGCCGAGGCCGCGTCAACGGTTGGAACTGCCGGTGCGGATGCCCGGACGGGCTGACGATGCCGATATTGTGCCCGCCGCCGGTCAGCGCGAAGGTGAGTTCGGCGTCGGTCAGGTGATGCAGCTTGTGGATCGGGCGTCGGGCGCGACGTGATCGGTGACGGTGCCGACCATGAACACGGGCAAGCCGATGTCGCTCAGGACCACCGGCTTGCCGCCGACCGGATACCGGCCCTCGCTCAGATCGTTGTCGAGCAACAGGCGCCTCAGGTACTGGCTATGCATGCGCGCCGGCATTCCTGGCCATCAGGTCGCTCATCGGCGCGCGGTCGCCCATCCGGTAATCGCCCACCACGCGCAGCGTCAAGGCAACATCGCGCCCGGCCACCCACGCGCCGGTGAGCGTGCGTTCGAGATCGCCCAGCACATTGAGCGCGCCGCGCACGAGATTGGCGCCGCCCTGTTCGAATATCCGGCGCGGCACCACCGGATTGGTCGCCAGCCGGTTGCCCCGGCGACAGCATAGCGAGCCACTGGCGCGCGGGGCGATTCGCGCCAATTCAGGCAGGAATACCCATAGCAAAACGCCCGCGTAGATGCGGGCGCTTCTTGCTTGAAGATGGAACGGCTCAGGCCAAGGCGCCATCCGTGTACGGATTGAACTTGTCGCCAGCCTTCGCACCGTCGGTATAGGGATCGAACTTGCCGACGCGAGCCAGCGCACCGTCCGTGTACGGGTCGAATTTGCTGCCGACCTTCGCGCCTTCCGTGTAGGTGTCGAACTTGCCGTTCACTTTGGCACCCTGCGTGTAGACATCGAAGTGTTCACCAGCCTTCGCGCCCTGGGTGTAGACATCGAACTGGGTGGCCGCCAGCGCCGGCACGGTGGCAAAGGCGAACAGCGCGGCGATCAGGGTGCGTTGGGCTTTCATGATGGGTCCTTTCCGGGTGGGGGCGCGGCGCGTATGGCAGCCGTCCCGAGGACGTTTTCGCTGCGGCACCGCAACTTGATGCACCCATCGTAGGCAAGCCAGCCGAGACAATAAATACCCAGATACACAATTAATTGTTGCGAACACAACAATGCAACAACACCCATGCAGCAGTGCATTTTCTCAATCCGTGCCAAGGCATGGAGCCGAAGAAGGCGGGCAAGTGTGCGTGTTGTTTTCCGACGCGGCTCGCCGCGTGTACGGTATGCGAACAATGCCAATGCCGCGTATTTGGTGCATCGCACCATCGCACCCATACTACCGGCGCATGGTCGCGGCCCCCGGGCGCCGTACCGCCACATCATCAACCGTGACGTGCTGCACGTCCGGGAACTGGCGCAGCACCTCCGCCACATAGTCAGCCTGGCGCGCTGAGGCGGCACAGCCCTGGAGGGTGATGAAACGGCGCTGCACCGTGATCCACAGTGCACTATCGCGCAAGCGCGGATCGTCGCGCAGCCGCTTCCGCGCGGCGTCGGCAATCTCCGGGTCATGGGCGTAGGCGCTGGCGTTGCGGCACTGGCCGGTGTGGTGGCAGTTGTTGCTGCGCTCAATACGGTCGTGCGACTGGCCGCGCATCTGCGTCTCGGGCAGGACGGGGTCGCGCGGAACGGGGCAGTCCGGCATATCCCGACTGATCTGGATGAACGGATCGTTGACACCGTTGCGCAGCGCCTGACCCGGCGCGCCGGACGGCCCCGATGCGGGCGATGTTTGCGCAAAAACGACGGGCACGGCCATGCCGATCGCCCACTTCAGACCCTGCGCACAGATCCGGCGTGCCGGCCGTGCCAGACTCTGAGACAATCCAGGCCGGCCCTTTCCGCCGGCCGCCGCATCCTCTGCACTCTTCGCCTCGACGAACATGAAACGTCTCCTCTCCGGACTGTTCCTGCTGGTTGCCGCCCTGCTCTCCGGTTGCGGCGTGGCTGCGGCCCCCTGCCGCGTCGCCTCGGCCGGGCTGAAGATGGTGCCGCTGGTGGGCCACGTCGCCGCCGCGCCGACCGATGCCTGCGCGGACATCATCGACTGACACCGCCCCCCACCGAGGCTGCACCACGCCGTCGCCGGCACCCGGTGGCCTGTCGTCAGGCCGTCGGGCCGCCATCTGCAGACGGCATCGCAAGACGCCGTAGATCGACCCGCACAAGCGATTTCCCCGATTCCGCCATCGACGGACAGATCGATCGAGCTAAAGAAGGACGCGCCGTTGTCGATAGCGTCCAGAGCCCCCGCCCAGAGTTCCAGCGCACCGCTGAGACGTCATGTCCATTTTTTCGATCAACACGCCCAAGCGTCTCATTGGCACGGCGCTGCTCTTCTCGCTGACCGTCAGTGCCGGGGCAGCCCTGTCCCTCTATGAGATGCGGCTAGACGCATTGAAATGCGCCAAGGACGCAGGTGCCAACATCGCCCTCATCATCGAGCGGGATGTCGCGCGCAACCTGGAACTCTACTCGTTGTCGGTGGAAGCGGTGCTCGAAAGAATGGCCGATCCCGAAGTGCACCAAGTGTCCAATCACATCCGCCGGCTCGTCCTGTTCGACGGCATCGCGCAGGCACGGGATCTCGGCTCCATCCTGGTCACGGACATCCAGGGCCGCGTGACCCTGGACTCGAAGGCGGATCCCGCGCGCAACCTCTACATTGGCGACCGCGACTATTTCCAGCAGCAGGCCCGCATCGACAGCAAGGCCGTTCTCATCAGCAAGCCGCTCGAGGCACGCACGGGCTTTGGCGCATCCTTCACGCTCAGCCGGCGCCTGAACGATGCGCACGGCCAATTCGCCGGGGTGGTTGCAGGAGCGCTGCGCATCAGTTACTTCGATCGCCTGTTCTCGGGCATGACGCTCGGCCCGAAGGGGTCGATCGCCCTGTTCTATGCCGACGGCACCCTGATCACGCGCCGGCCGGCCCCGCCCGCCACCGGCGCTGCCGCGCCGCGGGACGCCAATGTGCTGACGCGGGTCATCGACACGACGGATGGCCTCTACCTGGGCAAATCGGTGCGCGACGGCATCGAGCGGCTCTATACCTACCGGCGCATCGGGCACTATCCGCTCTACGTCGTCGTCGGCGCCGCGACCGAAGACATCTACGCCAACTGGACCTCGCGTGCCTGGGCGATCGGCCTGCTCGTTGCGGTGTTCAATCTTGTCACGATGGCGCTGGCCTACCAGTTCGCCAAGCAGCTGGAAAAGCGGCTCGCGGCAGGCCGACGGCACGCGGAACTGGCGGTCACCGACGCGCTGACCGACCTGCCCAACCGGCGCGCCCTGGATGCCGGCCTGGACCGGGAGTGGAAGCGCGCCCTGCGCGAACGCTGGCCGGTGTCGGTGCTGATGATCGACGTCGATGCCTTCAAGCCCTACAACGATCACCACGGCCACCTGGGCGGCGACACTGCCCTCAAGGCCGTCGCTCACTGCATCCAGGCCAAAGCCTGCCGCCCCGGCGATCTCGCCGCGCGCTATGGCGGGGAAGAGTTCTGCGTCGTGCTGCCGCACACGGATCTCGCAGGTGCCGTCGCGGTCGCGGAGCACATCCGCCAGGCCGTGCTCGCGCTGCATATTCCGCATGCGCAAGGTCCGGCCGGCATCCTGAGCGTGAGTATCGGCGTGGCTTCCGGCATGCCCGCGCTGTCGGCCGACCGTCCCGAGAGCCTGACCCAGGCCGCCGACACCGAGCTCTATCGCGCCAAGACGCAGGGGCGCAACCGCACCATGCCCGTCCTCCCGGAGGCGGAGAACGATGCGGCGGCGATGCTTGGCAGCCTGGCTGCGCTCTGAGTCGCGAAGCGCGGTTCGCTGTGGCGGGCCTCAAACCCGCTGCGCGCCTCGGCTCTCGTCTCGGCGGCCGGCCGGGGCGCGGCGTGCGCCGAGCCAGCCCTCAACGATGACGCGTCCCGCCTCCATCCCCGCTGAAGTCGCCTCATCGACGGAATCGAACGCCGCTGAGACATGGTGAAAGCGCTGCAGATCCGGATACGCCATCACGTCTGATTTTGGCGAACAGACGAATCCGGTGTAGGCGTATTGGCCCCCCCGCCGCTGCCGGGCACGGCCAGCACGTGGATTGAGCACCCCCGATACCGCTCGATCGACCAAGTCTGCATACGCCCTCTTTACGCGCTGGATGCCGTACCACGTATTTTTGACAGAACGATGTCAATAAACCAACAAAATTCCGTTCAACTCTGATCGTGGCAGTTTTTTCCATCGTGCGTCTGTAACCTGAGGGGCGAGGGGAAGGTTTCCCTTCTCGCTCTCGTCGTACGCGGTGGAGTCGCTGCGTTTTGTGCCCGCGAAACCCCGGGGTGGTGAAGACCTATTGCAGTGCCATGGAGACCGGAATACGCCGCTCACTGGCCCGCAACCGCCCCCTGCGTCATCAACCGCATGTCCGGGTACCACGCCGACCGGCCGTTCCGCTCGATCCAGCGCCATTCTGGCGCCAGCGGCGTAATGATCCGGCCCCGCTGGCCGATTGCACCGCTCAGGTGGGCGGCGGACGTATCGACCGTGATGACCTCGTCCAGCGCCCGGATCAGGCAGGCCGTTTCGTAAAAATCGGGCTGCGCAGGCAGCGGCGCGACAATCCGCGCACGCAGGCTGGCCGGCAAGGCATCGATGTCGGCGGCGTGCGGTCCGACCTGCAGCGAGACGAAGGTGCCGGCGGTGCGTTCCAGCAGCGGTGCCAGGGTCCAGCCGGACGGTACGGCATCGCGCGCGGCCGCGGCGTCCAGTCCGTCCAGGCCGCATGCCACGGCCACACGCGAGGCGACGGCCAGGATGCGGCGTTCGCGGACCTGGCGTTCGGCGTAATACCGGCTGCCGGCGCACAGCGGCAGCGAGCGTCGGACATTGTGGAGATGCTGCGACGACCCCGCCCAGCAGAGGCCGACCCACGGACGCGGCAGATGCGCGAGCCGCTCCTTCCAGGCGGCAACATCGGCGGCGTCGACCGACAGATAGGGCGGCGCCGGAATCGAATCGACGGTGGTGTCGAACATGTAGGGCAGGCTGGCCAGCGGGCAATGCAGGTCGAACGGCGGCAACGCCTGCGCGCCGACCACGACCTCGACGCCCTCGATCCGGCCGAGCAGACGCGCCAGTGCGGCCCGGTTGTCATCCAGCAACAGGATGACCCGCGCGCCGCGCTCGACCAGCATGGGCAGGTAACGCGCAAACTGCAGGATGTCGCCGAAGCCCTGTTCGCCGGTGATCAGCAGACGCCGCCCGGCCAACGGCCCGCCCGACCAGCGCGGCTGCCCGAACACCCGCTGCGCCGACTTTGCGGGCTCGATGTCCCAGCGCCATTCCTGGGCGTCCCAGCCGGCGGCGTAGTTGCCGGCCTTGAGCTGCATCAGCCCCTGAGCGAAACGCAACGACGCGTTCATCGGATCGCTCTTGATCAGGTAGCGATAGAGCGGCGCGATCTCGGCGGGATCCGCCTCCAGCGCGGTCAGCGCGCGCAACAGCATGTAATGCGCGGCCGGCCAGTCGGGGTACAACCCGATCAGGTGCCGCGCGATCACTTCGGTCTGCGCAGGGCAGCACAGGTCGGCGTATTGCAGGCTGAGGTTGTAGAGCGCGCCGGGCTCGCCGGGCGCGAGGCAGCACACCTGCGCGAAACTCTCCAGGGCATCGAGCCGGCGCTCCAGCGCGTTGAGCGCGATCGCGCGTGCCGCATGCAAGGCACCGGTATGCGGCTGCAAGGCGATGGCCGCATCGAGCAGCGGCAGCGCCTGCGGCGCGCGCTGCCCGTCGGACTGCAGCAGCGACGCCAGCCGCTGCAGCGCGGGCACATGGTGCGGATCGCGCTCGAGCACCCATCGATAACAGCGCTCGGCCTGCGCCGGATCGCCGGATTGTGCATGCCAGCCCGCCATCTGAAGCATGGTTGCGGGGGTGACCTCTTCGGCAAGGCTGTGCGCGAGCGTTTCAGTTGTCATGGGCATCCATCGCTGTGCTTGATCCGATCGCCTTCCGTGGGCGGCGGCTGCGCTGGGCATCGCCGCCCGGCTGATCAAGCGGAAATCATATCCGCCACCCCGAAAATAACCGCTATCTCAGGACGAAATCGCGTTTGGGCACGCGAATAACAAAAATCCACAGGTCCATCCGACACCGCATCGAATCAAGCGACCTGTTTCCCGATAGAAACCAGACAAGAAGGGAACGACAGGGCGCGGCCCGTCTCCGCAAGCCAGCGCCCACGCGGACTTCAGGGCACCGGCCTGACTGCGGTCATGCCCGCGGCCGGGAGCGGGAGGCGCCGCGCATGCCCGACCGGTGCTGCCCGATGGCGTGGTCCAACACACTGTCACAGCGTCGGGGGACACTTGCCGCCGTTCGCGCTCCAGCACGCGTCGGATGCGCGCGGATGCTGGCCGCCCCCGTTACTATCTTCGTGCCCCAATAATCGGGGCTTTGGCCAGCCAGGCCCGGCATGATTCCCGCCCCCAGTCGCCCATGATCCGGGGGGTGTTGTCACCGGCCTGGTGGGTGGCTGGTGATCGCTGATAGGGGCTTGGCCAGGACTTCCTGAGGCCGTCCGTAACGTGGATGCCGAGACTTGCCACCGATGTTGCCGGCCAATGTGTTTCATTGCGTCTCACCTTCATGCAAAAACCGCTTCAGCACAATTCCATTGATGTCTTTGTCGGCGTCGATGTCGGCAAGGGCCAGCATCACGCCGTCGCGCTCGATCGCAGCGGCAAGCGCCTGTACAACAAGGCGCTGCCCAACGACGAAGCCAAACTACGTGCCCTGATCAACGAACTCAAGGCGCACGGCCAGCTTCTGTTCGTCGTCGACCAACCCGCCACCATCGGTGCGCTACCGGTGGCCGTCGCTCGCGACGAGGGTGTCTTGGTCGCCTATCTGCCAGGGCTGGCCATGCGCCGCATCGCAGATCTACACGCCGGTGAAGCCAAGACCGACGCTCGCGACGCGGCAATCATTGCCGAAGCCGCCCGCTCCATGCCCCACACCTTGCGCTCGCTGCGGCTGGCCGATGAGCCGCTGGCCGAGCTCACCATGCTGTGTGGCTTCGACGACGATCTGGCCGCCCAAGTCACTCAAACCAGCAACCGCATTCGCAGCCTGCTCACCCAGATTCATCCCGCCCTCGAACGAGTGCTGGGGCCGCGCCTGGATCATCCTGCCGTGCTCGATCTGCTTGAGCGCTACCCGTCACCCGCCGCACTTGCCGCGACCAGTGAGAAGACCCTTGCCAACCGACTGACCAAACTCGCTCCGCGCATGGGCAAGCGCCTGGCCGCCGAGATTGTTCAAGCGCTTGGCGAACAGACCGTCGTTGTGCCCGGCACCCAGGCCGCGACTGTCGTCATGCCACGCCTTGCCAAGCAGCTCGCAGCCTTGCTGCAGCAGCGCGACGAGGTCGCCAGTGAAGCCGAACGCCTCGTGCATGCGCACCCTCTTTACCCGGTCCTGACCAGCATGCCCGGAGTCGGCGTCAGGACCGCCGCCAGACTCCTGACCGAAGTCGCGCACAAGGCCTTCGCTTCGGCCGCACACCTGGCCGCCTACGCCGGCCTCGCGCCGGTCACCCGGCGCTCAGGCTCGTCGATCCGCGGCGAACACCCCTCCAGGCGCGGCAACAAGGTGCTCAAACGAACCTTGTTTCTCTCCGCGTTCGCTGCCTTGCGAGACCCGATCTCACACGCCTACTACACGCGCAAGATCCAGCAAGGCAAGCGTCACAACCAAGCCCTCATCGCGCTGGCTAGGCGTCGTTGCGACGTCCTGTTCGCCATGCTGCGCGACGGGACCTTTTACCAACCCAAAACCGTCCCTAACGCTTGACGAAACACATAGGGGCACCCCCCCGGGAGGCCCAGCGCGCCACCATTCGCCCCAACCCCGGACACGTGGCCCAGACAAGATGATTTCTCGATGATTTGGTGTCAAACTCTAAAGAAAGCGGCGACCCGGTCGATAACCCATTTTGCCCCCTCCAGCATTTCGAGCCACACCGAGGCGACATGTTGAAACTGCTAGTCAACAAGCCAAAACGGCTGATTGGCCTCGCCTTGCTTCTCTCCCTGACGGTGAGTGTCGCCGCCATGCTGTCGCTGCATGAAATGCGGGTCGACGCCTTCGAGCGGGCCAAGGACGCGGGCGCCAACATCGCCCTGGTCATCGAGCACGACATCACGCGCAATCTGGAGTTCTACTCGCTGTCGCTGCAGAACGTGGCGGACAGGCTGGCCGATCCCGAAGTCCGCCGCCTTTCCGAGCATGTCCAGCGCATGGTCCTCTTCGACGGCAGAATCCAGGCGCAGGACCTTGGCTCCATGCTGGTAACCGACCGCGAAGGGCACGTGATCCTCGACTCCAAGGTCACCCCCCCGCGCAAGCTCAACTTCAGCGACCGCGACTATTTCCTGCGGCAGGCCGAGAGCGACAACATGGGGGTCTATATCAGCAAGCCGTTCGAGGCGCGCACCGGGCTCGGCCTGGCCATCGCGCTCAGCCTGCGGCTGAACGATGCGGACGGCAAATTCTCGGGGGTGGTGTCGGGCGGCCTGCGCGTGCGCTATTTCGATCGGCTGTTCTCCGGCGTGACGCTGGGCAAGAACGGTTCGATCGCGCTGCTGTATGCCGACGGCACCCTGGCCACGCGCCGCCCCGCGCTGGAATCGGCCGCCGCCGCCGCGAAGCGCAGCGTGCACCTGGGGCTGTTCGCCAACACCACGGGCGGGACCTATCTCGATGCGTCCGTGCGGGACGGTGTCGAGCGGCTCTACACCTACCGGCGCATCGGCAACTACCCGCTGTTCGTGGCGGTCGGCACCGCGACGGAAGATATCTACGCCAACTGGAAAGCCAGAGCCTGGTGGATCGGCGTGCTCGTCGTGCTGTTCAACGTGGTCACGCTGGCGATGGCCTACCTGTTTGCCCAGCACCTGGAACGGCGGATCGAAGAGCAGCGCAGGCATGCCGAACTCGCGGCCACCGACGCGCTGACCGGCCTGGCCAACCGGCGCGCACTGGACGAGCGCCTGGACGCGGAGTGGCGCCGCGCCGCACGCGAGCGGCAGCCGCTTTCCGTGCTGATGATCGATGTGGACCACTTCAAGGCCTACAACGACCAGTACGGCCATCCCGACGGCGATGTCGCCCTGCAGGCGGTGGCGCGCTGCATCCAGGCCAACCTGCGCCGCCCCGGCGACCTCGCCGCGCGCTACGGCGGCGAAGAATTCTGTGTGGTCCTGCCGGGCAGCGATCTCGGCAGTGCAAACGTTGTCGCGGAAACCATCCGCCATGCCATCCAGGCACTCGACATTCCGCATGCGCGCAGCGACACCGCTGTCCTGACCGTCAGCATCGGCGCGGCATCCGGCACACCGGCGGCGTCGGGCGAACTGCGCACCTCCACGCTGACGAAGGCGGCGGACGCGCAGTTGTATCGAGCGAAGACCTCGGGGCGGAATCGGACGGCGGCGTAGGTGCCGTTGCGCAAATGCACGGGCGCGGCTCCAATGCCTTGACCGTATCCGCGCCAGCGCGTTGCAGAACGGGCGTCGAGGACAAGGCGCCGCACACGCCACGCGATGCCACGTCATGACACGGCTACCGGACACCGCCGGAATGCGGTAACTTGGCAGCCGCGCCATCCCTCGCCGTGGCGGGCCTCTTCCATGCACGACCTGTTTCCCCTGATCGCCGAATACGGCGTGTTTGCCATCTTTGCCAACGTCTTCCTGACGCAGGCGGGCGCGCCGCTGCCCGCCGTGCCGACGCTGCTGGTGGCGGGCGCCCTCACCGCCAACGGCACGCTGCCGTGGCTCGAGCTGCTGCCCGCCGCGCTGACCGGCGCGCTGCTGGGCGATGGCCTCTGGTACCTGGCCGGCCGGCGATACGGGCGCCGCGTGATGGCGCTGCTGTGCCGCCTGTCGCTGTCGCCGGACTCCTGCGTGCGGCGCACGCGCACGCAGTTTGAGCGCTGGGGCGCGCCGATGCTGCTGATCGCCAAGTTCGTGCCGGGGCTGTCGACCGTTTCGTCGGCGCTGCTGGGGACGACCCGCACGCCGTTCAACACCTTCGCGCGGTATGACCTGCTCGGCTCCGCGCTATGGGCGGCGGGCTGGATGCTGGTCGGCCGGGGCGCGCATGACAGCATCGACCCGTTGCTGACGCGCCTGGACCAGCTCGGCGGGCGTGCCGTCGTGCTGGTGGCGCTGCTGGCGACGGGGTACGTGGCGGCGCGCTGGCTGCAGCGCTGGCGCTTCCGCAAGATGCTGGAGATGGTGCGGATCTCTCCGGAAGAACTCCACACGCTGATCGAATCCGGTGAGGCGCCGGTCGTCATCGACGTCCGCGCCGGCAGCTCGCGGATGAGCCAACCGCACCGCATCCCCGGGGCGATGCTGTACGACATGTCGGCCAAGGATGCGGCCGTCGAGATCGACGGCCCGGATCGGGAAATCGTGATCTATTGCGCCTGCCCCAACGAGGCGTCCGCCGTGATGCTGGCGCGCACGCTGATGGGCCGCGGCTTCAAGCGCGTGCGGCCGCTGCATGGCGGCATTGATGCGTGGATGGAGCGGGGCTATGGCGTCGAGCACGTGGTGTCGGTCACGCCGGCCACCCTTGCCGCGGCCGAGGCGGCGGGCGGCTGATTCCCTGATCCCGGATTCCGCGTCGCGCAAAAACAAAAAGCGCACCTCGCGGTGCGCCCCCCCGTAAATACGGCAAACATGCGGTGTGCCAGCCCCCCGGCTCGGACACGCCGCATCGGTCCGTTTTTCTGCACCCACCCGAGAGCGGATGTGGCGAAGTTGATCCCCGTTTGATCCCGTCTTCGCCGGTCGGACTTGACCCCCTTGTTATTCGTCGCAGACATCGCCGCGGGCCGCTTGGCGGCGCCGTTGCGTGTTGCCTGGTCGAAACTCCCGACCTTCCCTATCGTTTTCGTCGCCTTGCGGCTCGCCGATTGTACGGCCCTCCACAGATTCAACGTCAGATTTTCGCAAAACTTTAATCTTTGAAGATTTATGCAAAGGTGTCGATGGCGCCGGCATGGCTGGAGACGCGCGGCGTGGAGACGGTCACCGTACCAGTGTCGGCCAGCCCTTGCGCACCGGCGAACCGGTTGCCGCCGCTGCCGCTGCCGCCGCTGCCCGAGCCGTTGCCCTGCGCGGACGACCCTTGCGAGGCGTTCTGCTGGCTGAAATCGCCGGTGCTGACGGAGGTTTGCGCAAGCTGCATGCCGCCCTGCTGCATGGCATCGCGCAGGCGCGGCATGGCGTCCTGCACCAGTTCGGCCACGGCCTGGTGCTGGCAGACAAAGCTGGCGTTGACGGCACCGTTGTCGACCTCGAGCTTGACCTTCAGCCCGCCGAGTTCGGCCGGGCTCAGTTGCAGCTCGGCGGACGACTGGCGATGGACCTGCATATAGGCCAGCTGGCTCGCCATGGTGTGCGGCCAGGCGGCATCGCCGAGGGTCGGCAGGGTGTGCGTCTGCGCGGGCACGACGGCGGCGGTGCCCGCGGTGCTGCCGGCGGTGCCGGCGCCCCCCGCGGCAAAGGTCGGCGCGGAGGCAACGGCCTCTCCGTTGGCGCGCGTCAGGACGCCGTCGAGCTTGGCGCCCTGCGCATCGGCCTGCGTGCCGGTGTGGCTGCCGGTGTCCGCGCTGCGGCTAGCTTCGGTGGCGGCGGTCGTGGTCTGTGTCTGCGTGCTGTGCTCGGCTTCCGCGCGGCGGGCCGCGGCGCTGTGCTCGCTGCCGGTGCCCTGCGTGGACGACGTGCTGCCCAGACGGCGCACGGACGGCGGCGTATTGTCGGTGGCGGCACGCGTGCGGGCCAGCGTCTGGGCGAAGGCGTTGGCGTCGGGCAGCGGCGTCGACTGCGTGGCCGCCGCCTGGACCTCCTTGCCGGCCGATTTGAGGGCTTCGGTTTGGGCGACCTGCGATTGAGCGACGGCCGTTGCCGGATCGGTCGCCTTGCCGGCTGCGGTATTGGCGGCGTTCAGGGCCGCCAGCGCGGCGGCATCGGCGCTGCCCGCCTTGCCGGCCGCGAGCTGCTGCGCGGCGGCATCGCTCGCCGCCGTGGCCTGCGGGGCGGACTGGGATGCCTGGGCAGCCGCCTGCTGCGCGGCCTGGCGCGCGGCTTCGATCTGCGCGGCCAGTTGGGCCGCGGGATCGGTGGCCGCCTGCGCGGCATCGGACTTGTCCTTGGTGTCGTCGCCCTGCGCCGGTTTGGCCGCCTGCGCACCCTGGGTGCTGGAAGCGGTGCTGGCCGCAGCCGTGTTGGCACCCTGGTCGGCCTGACGCGTGTCCTGATCGTTACGGGCCGCGTTGGCATTGGCCGCGTCCTTCTTTGCGGTGTCGGTGCGGCGGGTGGCGGCGCTGCTGTTGTTGCTGTTGCTGGCCGCTTGCGCATCGGCCTGACGGCGCGCGGCCTCCTGGTTCAGGCGATCCGACAGAAGGTTGCCGAAGGTATCGGCGCCGGACGAAGCGGTCTGCGGCTTGTCGGCGGCGGCATTGGCGGCCGACAGCATCGCGCCCAGATCGGTCGCGGCGGTATTGGGAGTGGCACTCAAGCCCACGTTGACTCCGTCTCGCTCGTTCAGTTGCTGCCGGCCTGCGCCGCACGCATGCGGATCACCTTGGCGGCGTGTTCGTCGTTTTCGCGCTGGGCGCGGCGCTCCTGGTCCTGGCGCTGCTCTTCGACATGGCGCTGGCGCAGGATGTCGAACGACTGTTCGCGGCGCTGCTTCTCCAGCCAGTTGTCGCGGCTGCGCTGCAGTTGGGCTTCCAGCGCGGTGAGGGTGCCGCGCTGCTGGTCGACCGCCGAACCCAGGCGATCGATGAAGGCGGCATAGTTGTGCAGCCGGGTGGCGTCGATGCCGCCCTCGGCGTTGGTCAGCATCTGCTGGCGGTAGTTGTTGCGATAGTTGGACAGCAACGCCAGCTTCTGCGTGGCCAGCTCGCGCGTGTTCATCAGGCGGCCGACTTCCTGCGTGGCCTTTTCGGTGTCCTTTTGCGCGAGCTCCAGGACGGTTTCGAGGCGGAACGGCTTGTGCGTGGTCATCGTCGACCCTCCGGATTCCCGTTACAGCAACCAATCGGTCGCAAACTGCGGGGCTTTAGCAGGATGCGCGGGCCCCAACCCTTCTTCACAGTGTCAAGACAGCACCGCGTTCATCTTCTCCAGCGTGCGTGCGCGGCTCTCGTTTTCGAACATCCCTTGCTGCAGGAAACCCTCCATGTCCGGGTAGCGCGCGATGGCCTGGTCGGTCATCGGGTCGCTGCCGCGCGCGTAGGCGCCCACGGCGATCAGGTCGCGGTTGCGCTGGTAGCGGGCATAGAGCTGCTTGAAGCGGCGCGCGGTGTCGAGCTGCTCGCGCTGTACGATGGCGGACATCACGCGGCTGATCGACTGTTCGATATCGATGGCCGGGTAGTGGCCCTGCTCGGCCAGCTTGCGCGAGAGCACGAAGTGGCCGTCCAGGATGGCGCGCGCGGCGTCGGCGATCGGGTCCTGCTGGTCGTCGCCTTCGGCCAGCACGGTGTAGAAGGCCGTGATGGAGCCGCCCCGGCCGGTGGCATCGACCATGCCGTTGCCGGCGCGCTCCACCAGCGCCGGCAGCTTGGCGAAGGCCGAGGGCGGATAGCCCTTGGTGGCCGGCGGCTCGCCGATGGCCAGCGCGATCTCGCGCTGCGCCATCGCATAGCGGGTGAGCGAATCGACGATCAGCAGCACGTTGCAGCCGCGATCGCGGAAGTATTCGGCGATGGTGTGGGCGTAGGCGGCGCCCTGCAGCCGCATCAGCGGCGAGTTGTCGGCCGGCGCGGCCACCACGGCCGAGCGTGCGAGCCCCTCGTCGCCGAGGATCTCGTCGATGAATTCCTTCACTTCGCGGCCGCGCTCGCCGATCAGGCCGACCACCACCACGTCGGCCTGGGTGTAGCGGGCCATCATGCCCAGCAGCACGCTCTTGCCGACACCGGAGCCGGCGAACAGGCCCAGGCGCTGGCCCTGGCCCACCGTCAGCAGGCCGTTGATGGCGCGCACGCCCACGTCGAGCACGTGCTCGATCGGCTTGCGCTTGAGCGGATTCAACGGCGCGGGCGAGAGCGAGCCCCACGCGAGTTCTTCGTGCGTACCCAGCGGGCCCTTGCCGTCCAGCGGCTCGCCGTTGGCGTCGACCACGCGGCCCAGCAGGCGCGGGCCGACCGGCAGGAACTTGCTGTGCGCGATGGTCGGATCGGCGGCATCGAGCGGCAGGTGCTGCGGCTCGAGCGGAAACACGCGCGCGCCCGGCACCACGCCGACCAGGTCGGTCTGCGGCATCAGGAAGGCGCGCTCTTCGGCAAAGCCGACCACCTCCGCCAGCACATGGCGGCCGTGCGGCAGCTCCACGCGGCAGGCGCTGCCGACCGGCAGCTTCAGCCCCACCGCTTCCATCACCAGGCCCGCCACCCGCGTGAGCTTGCCGCAACTGACCACCGGACGCGCCAGGCGTGCGCGCTGGGCGGTCTGGTGCAGATGCGCCTGCCACAGATTGACATTCGGGTTGGCCAGGGCCCCGGGTGCCGGGGAGCCGGTCCGCACGGTTTCAGGCGACATGAAGGGCGCCTCCCGCCACGCGTTCGGTTTCGGCCCGTTCGGTGGCGATCCAGGCGGTGTCGCGGCCCAGTGCGCGGGTCAGTTCGGCCCAGCGCGTCTGCAGGGTGGCGTCGGTCTCGCCGAAGCGGGTCTGCACGCGGCAGCCGCCGCGTTCGATGGCGGCATCGACCACCAGCGTCCAGCCGGCGGCGGCCAGTTCGGTGCCCAGCGTCTGGCGGATCAGTTCGGCGTCGTCCGCATGCACCCGCAGCATGGCGGGGGCTGGCGCGGTGGGCGCGTCGCCCAGCACTTCGCGCACCAGCGGCAGGATACGCTCGGGCTGGGCATGCAGCGCGCCGCGCAGGAGCTGCTGCGCCAGTTGCAGCGCCAGGCCGACCAGCTCTTCGGCGATGCTGCCGTTCATCTGGTCGATGGCCTCGCGCACCGACTGCATCAGCGCGGCGATCTGGCGGGAGTCTTCCTCGCCCTGCCGACGGCCCTGTTCGAAGCCGTCCTGGAAGCCCTGGGCGAAGCCGTCGCGGCGCCCTTCGTCACGCGCGTTGGCCAGCTCGGCCTCCAGCATGGCGTGCCATTCCTCTTCGGAAATCGCCGGCTCCTCGGGCGGCTCGGGTTCGGGCGGCGGCGGCGGCGGCGGTGCCGCAGCGGCGGCGGCCAGCGCGGCCTGCCGCTCGAAGTCGGTCGGCTCCCACGGCTGGAAGTCGACCAGCGTATCGCGCGGGATGATGGGCGGGCGCGCCATGTCAGCGCTCCGTCAGGCGGGCAGGCCGGACAGCGTCAGACATAGGCGTCCTCTGCCTTGCGGCCGATCGTGATCTCGCCTTCGTCGGCCAGGCGGCGGGCGATCTGCAGGATTTCCTTCTGCTGCGCCTCGACTTCCGACACCTTGACCGGGCCCAGCACTTCCAGCTCTTCCTTGAGCATCTGGCCGGCGCGCTGCGACATGTTGGCGAACACCTTGTCGCGGAACTCCTGCTTGGCGCCCTTGAGCGCCACCACCAGGACATCCTGGCCGACCTCGCGCAGCATCGTCTGCAGGCTGCGGTTGTCCAGGTCGACCAGGTTGTCGAAGACGAACATCTTCTCGACGATGGCGTCGGCCAGTTCCGGATCGCGCGAGCGCACGCCCTCGATGACGGAGCTCTCCACGGCGCTCGGCACCAGGTTGAGGATTTCCGCCGCCGTGAGCACGCCGCCCATCGTGCTCTTCTTGCGGTGATCGTTGCCCTGCAGCAGCGCGGTCAGCACTTCGTTCAGTTCGCGCAGCGCGCTCGGCTGGATGCCGTCGAGCGTGGCGATACGCAGGATGGTGTCGTTGCGCAGCCGCTCGGTGAAAAAGGTCAGGATCTCGGACGCCTGGTCGCGGTCGAGGTGGACCAGGATGGTGGCGATGATCTGCGGGTGCTCGTTGCGGATCAGTTCGGCCACCGACGAGGCGTCCATCCACTTCAGGCCCTCGATGCCGCTGGTATCACCGCCCGACAGGATGCGGTCGATGATGTTGGCGGCACGGTCGTCGCCCAGGGCCTTGCGGAAGACCGAACGGATGTACTCGTTGGAGTCGATGTCCAGCGGCAGGTCTTCGGCATCCACGAAGAACGCGTCGAAGGTATCCAGCACGCGGTCGCGCGAGACGTTCTTGAGCGCGGCCATGGTGGCGCCCAGCTTCTGCACTTCGCGCGGGCCCAGGTGCTTGAGCACCTCGGCGGCTTCGTTTTCGCCGAGCGACATCAACAGGATGGCGCTGCGTTGGAGTCCTTCGGAGCTCATTCAGTACTCACCCATTGCTTGATGACGGCCGCGACCGCGCGCGGATTCTGCTGGGCGATGCGGCGCATGGTCTCCAGCTTCTGCTCGAATTCGTGGTTCTGCTTGAGTTGCGGCAGCTCATCCGGCACTTCGTTGCCATCGGCGCCGGCCGATGACGGGCCTTCGAGCTCCGGACCGGCCGGGGCCGCCGCGCCGGTGATGATCGGCGCGTTCGGGTCGTCGCCCTCGCGGCCCACGAAGGTGGCGGTGGCCAGTTCCTCCTTCTTGTTCATCGAGCGGATCAGCGGACGGATCACGGCGAACACCAGGATCAGGAACCCGATCGCCAGCGCACCGTACTTGGCGGCCTGGATGGCGTAGTGGATCATCTCCGGCTGCTTCCACAGCGGCAGGTCGTCCCTGGACGCAGGCAGCGTGCCCGAGAACTGGCTGTTGACCACGTTGACCGAATCGCCACGCTTGGCGTCATAGCCCACGGCGTCCTTGACCAGCGCGTTGAGCTTGACCATGTCGGCATCCGACAGCGGCTTCCACGTCTTGCCGTCGGCGCGGTAGTTGACCACCACGGCCACCGACAGGCGGCGCACGGTGCCCACCGCGGCGCGGGTGCGGCGCACGGTCTTGTCGACTTCGTAGTTGATGGTGGTGTCGCGTGCGCTGGACTCGACGTTGTTGGTCGTGGCCTGGCCCGTGGCGGCGGCAGCCTGCTGCTGACCGTTCTGCGCATTCGGGCCGTTCTGACCGTTTTGCCCGTTCTGGCCGGCTGCGGCCTGCTGCGAAGCCGGTGCCGGCGCGGTCGGCAGCATGCGCGGGGCGGTCGGCGGCTGGTTGGACAGCGCGCCCGGCACGCCGCCCTGGGCGCCGGCCTTGTTCTGAGTCGATTCGCTGGTATGCGTGCTGCGCACCACGCCATTGGCCGGGTCCTGGTTCGGACGGTACGTCTCGGCCATCTGCTCGGTGTTGTCGAGGTCGACGTCGGCGGTCACCTGGGCGCGCACGTTGTCTTCGCCCACCACCGGGCCGAGGATGGCCTCGATGCGCTTGATGTAGCCCTGCTCGATGTCGCGGACGTAATTGAGCTGCGTCGGATCCAGGCCCGAGGCGTTGTCCTGGAACGACGACGACAGCAGCCGGCCCGACTGGTCGACCACCGTCACGTTGGCCAGCGGCAGGTTCGGCACGCTGCTGGAGACCAGGTGGCCGATGGCCTGCACCTGGGAGCGGTCGAGCATGCGGCCCGGATACAGCTTGAGCAGCACCGAGGCGCTGGGCTTGGCCTGCTCGCGCACGAACACCGAGGGCTTGGACAGCGCCAGGTGCACGCGGGCGGACTGCACCTCCTGCATGGCCTGGATGGTGCGGGCCAGCTCGCCCTCCAGGGCGCGCTGGTAATTGACCTGCTCGGCAAACTGGCTGGTGCCGAACTTCTGGTTTTCCATCAGCTCGAAGCCGGCCAGGCCGCCCTTGGGCAGCCCCTGCGCCGCCAGCTTCAGGCGCGCCTCGTGCACGTTGGCCTCGGGCACCATGATGGCGCTGCCGCCGTCCGCGAAGCGGTACGGCACATTCATCTGCTGCAGCGCGGCGATGATGGCGCCGCCGTCGCTGTCCGCCACATTGCTGTACAGGACGCGATAGTCGGGCGCGCGGCTCCACAGCGTGGCGGCGGCGACCACGGCAATCAGCGCGGCAGCGGCGATCATCGCCAGCGTGCGCGGCGACAGACGGCCGAACGGCCCCAGGGCGCCCAGCGCCCCTGCGTTCTTGCGCGTGATCGCGCCCTGGCCCACCGCTGGCATTTCAACCGTACCGAGCGTGTCGGCGACAGCGACGGAATCTGCTGTCGTTGGCATCCGTTTCTCCTGACTGACTGCGTTGCGGGAGCCGCCCAGACCCAGAAACAGGCAAAGCTCCGTGTTGGCATTATCGACACGGGACCCGCCAGCAAATCGGCAAGAAGAGGGCCTTTTCCGGCTCATTTGGGGGCTTGGGCGCGCCGGCCCGGGTGCTACCTTTGCTGCACCGTGGCGCCATGCCGGCCGGACCAAGGCCGGCGGGTGCCGATGTATCCAGGGGGAGTACTCATCACATGGACATTACGAACGCCAACTCGGTGGTCTCGCTGATGAACAGCGTGCTGGCACCGTCCAGCAAAGTCGGCAGCCTCGACGGCAGCGCCGGCGACAGCGCCAAGGTCAGCATCGATTTCGGCGCCGTGCTGAAATCGTCGCTCGACAAGGTCGACGCCTCGCAGCAGAAGGCCGAAACCCTGTCGCGCAGCTTCGAGCTGGGCAACAACGACGTCGACCTGCACGACGTGATGCTGTCGCTGCAGAAGGCCAACATCGATCTGCAGACCGCGGTGCAGGTGCGCAACAAGCTGGTCTCGGCGTACCAGAACATCATGAGCATGTCGATCTGACGCCGCGCGCGAAAGCGCCCGATCCACCCGGCATCCCGCCGGGGCACCGCGCATGGCCACGGTGCCCCCGGTGGCGGTCGTCCTGACTCCGGTCAATCCCCCATGATTCCCAAGACACTTCACTTCATCTGGATCGGCGACGAGGCCAAGCGGCCCGACAACTGCATCCAGACCTGGGCCAGGCTCAATCCGGACTACCAGATCAAGATCTGGGGGAACGCCACGCTAGGCCAGCACAAGTGGCTCAATGCGCGCCACATGGACGCCATGCTCGAGCGCGAATTCAACGGCGTGGCCGACATGATGCGCTGGGAGATCCTCTACCGCGAGGGCGGCATCGTGGTGGACGCCGACAGCATCTGCATCCGCCCACTGGACGACGACCTGCTCGATTGCGAGGCGTTTGCCTGCTGGGAAAGCGAGATCGCCCGCCCGGGGCTGATCGCGGCGGGCTATTTCGGGTGCCGGGCGAAGAATCCATTCGTCCACCGGATCATGCAGGACATCCACCAGGAGCCGTCGGTCGTGCACGACCTGGCCTGGAAGACGGTCGGCCCCCAGCGCCTGACCGAGTCGTACCAGCGCTACCAGTACCACCCGCTGCGCATCCTGCCGAGCCACTACTTCATCCCCGAGCATTTCACGGGCGTGAAGTACAGCGGCCCCGGCCCGGTGTACGCCAACCAGATGTGGGGCAGCACCAAGAACACCTACCAGAGCCTGCACCTGCAGCAGTTCGATGCCGACGGCAACATCGTGGCGCAGGCCGACGCGGCGGAAGCGGCTGAAGCCGCGCCTCCGCCCCAGGCCAAGCAGGCCGCCCAGGCAGAAACGGCAGCCGCCCCGGCGCCGGCCCAGCCTCAGGAGGCCCAGCCCGCCCCGTCCCGCTCGCCGCTGGAGGCCGCGCACGATCCTTACTTCGTGCAGCGGGTGCCGGTCAGCACTGACATCATGAACCTGAGCCGCGTCGACGTCTTCCGCAAGCTCTGCGCCGGCCAGCGCGTGCTGCATATCGGCTGCGCCGACTGGCCGATCACCGATCCCAAGACCTCGCTGCACCTGGCCCTGGAGTCGGTGTGCGCGAAGCTCGATGGCTTCGATGTCCACGCCGAAGCGCTCGAGGCGCTGGCGCCCTATACCTGCGGCAAGCTGTTCTCCCGCTTCGAGGACATCGTCGACCAGTACGACATCGTGCTGGTGCCCGAGGTGATGGAACACGTGCCCAACACGGCCGACTTCCTGGCGCAGCTCAACGCGCTCGACGCCGCCTCGTACGCCATCACCGTGCCGGACGCGTTCCAGTGCCGCGCGCGGCATTTCGACTACCTGCACGACTCGCAGACCTTTGTCGAAGTCGTGCATCCAGACCACAACTGCTGGTACACGCCCTACACGTTCGCGAACACGATCAAGAAGTACACGCCCTGGGCGATCGACGGGATGTGGTTCTTCAACGCGATCTCGCTGTTCATGCTGGCCAGCAAGCGCCGCTGAAGACCATGCGCAAACAGCCCAAGCCCGGCCGGCGGTCCGAGATCGCGCTGGTCGTCATCGCGCGCAACGAGGCGGGCTGCATCGAACGCTGCCTGCGCAGCGCCAAGCCCCATGTCGACCGCATGATCGTGCTCGACACCGGCTCGACCGACGAGACCATTGCCATGGCCGAGGCCTGCGGCGCGCAGGTCCACCGTTTCACGTGGGTCGATGATTTTTCCGCCGCCCGGAATGCCGCGCTGCAGCTCGCCAACGCCGACTGGAACCTGGTGATGGACGCCGACGAGTGGCTGGAAAGCGGCGCCGGCGAACTGCGCGAGGCGTGCACGTTCGGCCCGCTGCTCGGCGTGGTCTGCGTCCAAAGCCTGGACGATGCCGGCGGCGCGGCGCAGCGGACCAACACCTGGATCCCGCGCCTGCTGCCGCGCGGCGTGCGCTACCAGGGCCGTGTCCACGAACAGCCGGTGGCGCCGCTGCGGCGCGTGCGGCTGCCGCTGGTGTTCGGCCACGACGGCTACGTCAGCGCCAAGCTGGAAAAGAAGCGCGGCCGCAATGCCGCGCTGCTGCACGCCGAGCTGGCCGAACGTCCGGACGATCCCTATGTCCTGTACCAGCTGGGCAAGGAAACGGAAATCAACGGCAAGGACCCGGCCCGCGCGGCCGACCTGTATGCACGGGCCGCCGCCGGCGTGCCGGCCAGCGCACCCTATCGCCACGATGCCTGTATCCGCCTGCTGCTGTGCCTGAGGCAATCGGGCCGGCTCGAAGAGGCGATCAGCCGGGCCGGCGAATGGATGGATGCCTGGAGCGCATCGCCCGACTATTTCTTCGTGCTCGGGCATCTCATGTTCGACGCGGCGGTCAGGCATCCCGCCCAGGCGGCGGAGCAATGGCTGCCGATGGCGGAACACGCCTTCCTGCGCTGCCTTGCAATCGGCGACCAGCCCAAGCTCGACGACAGTGTCTTCGGACGCGGCAGCTTCGCTGCGGCCGAGAACCTGGCCGTCGTCTATCGGGCCCAGAACCAGCCCTCGAAGGCCGACGAATACCAGGCGCTGTCGCAGCGCCTGAGGGCGCATCCGGCCGCGCGCTGACGGCGGCGATCGCAGCCTCGGCAATCATCCGGCGGCATCGTTTGCCAAGGACGTTGCCGGTCGGGTGGCGGCGGAAGCGCTTGTTGCGCCGATGCACGGCGGGTGCGCCTAATCGCGGGCGGTCCGTGGCAATATTGACGTCCCACTGACCAGTGGTCGCACGCCAACCGTCCGCGGACGGTCTCGCGGCAGGCACCGCAACGCGCGCAGCGACCGTCCCCGGGAGTCTTCCGTGACCGACGCGCTGGCGCTCGATCAGCAGCTGTGTTTTCCTCTGTATGCCGCCGGCCACCTGCTGACGCGGCTGTACCGGCCCCTGCTCGACGAGCTGCGCTTGACCTATCCGCAATACCTGGTGATGCTGGCCTGCTGGCAGCAGACGCCGTGCGCGGTGGGCGACCTCGGCCGCACGCTCTACCTGGATACCGGCACGCTGACGCCGCTGCTCAAGCGGCTGGAAGAACAGGGGCTGCTCACCCGCACCCGCGACCACGACGACCAGCGCCGCGTGGTGATCGAACTGACGGAAACCGGCCGGGCACTGCGCCTGCGCGCCGTCAAGGTGCCGGATGCGCTGGTCTGCAGAATCCCGCTCGAACCCGGCGAGATCGGTACCACGCGCGATGTGCTGCGCAAGTTGCTGGACGCACTGGCAGCGGCGGACGACCGCGCATAGCGGACGCCCCGCGGACCGAACGATTTCGCTCGATCCGGACTAGAAGCGCGCCATGGTGCCGTAGGCCAGGCTGGCGCTGCTGGCGCGGCGCGCCGTGTCGATACGCCTCTGCAGGCGGTCGAGCCTGGGATGCACCACGGCCCGCACACGCGCATCGTCTTCGAGAATGCGCACGAGCAGCGCGCGCTTGCGTTCGAGTTCAGCCGGCGAGAGCGGCGGGTGGGGCTCGGAGCGGCGCAGCATATCCACGTAGGCCGCGCTTTCGTGCTCGAGCGTATTGACGACTTCCCAGTTGCCCACATCTGCCGCGGCGACCATCTCGGAGGTCAGCTGTGCAATGGCTTCGTAGCAGGCGAACAGACTTTCGCTGTCCTTGATCGGTAGATTCCGGAACATGATGGCTCCAGTTGAGTTGGGCCAGGATCGATGATGTTGCAACTTCGCGGTCAACCGCCTCAGCTCACGACACTCAGATGGCCTGCGACGACACCCGGCTTGCCGATCTCGGCCCAGGCGTCCTGCAGAGGCGCCAGCAACTGATCGACCTCCTCCAGGATAGCTACATCGTTGGTCGCGTTGGCCAGCAGCAGGCGCCGCAGCATGTAGTCGTACAGCGTATCGAGCTGCGTGGCGATCTCGCCGCCGCGCTCGCGGTCCAGGCTGGCCTGCAGGCCCTGGCCGATGATCGAGATGGCCTTGTCGAAGGCACGCAGCTTGACCATCACGTCACCACGCTGCATGGCGGCCGACGCCAGGCTGATGGCGGCGCGCGCCGCTTCGAACAGCATGGCGATCAGCCGGTGCGGGCTGGCGTCCACCACGGACGTTTCAACGCCGACTTGTGCGTAGGCACCGATGGCACGGTGTGCTGCGTACATGGAAGAATCCTCGCTTGGGGCGCGTTAGGGGGTCGAGAATTGGCCAGAGGCGCTCATCAGTTGCTGCTCGACGACGTCTGCTTCGCGATGGCCGCCAACTGCGTGGTCAGGTAAGTGCTGGTATTCGTCATGCTGGCCACCAGAGCCGACAGCGTGTTGAACTGCGTGTAGTACAGCGCCTGCTTGGCGCTCAGTTGCGTCTGCATGGTGCTGATCCGGCTCGCCAGCGACGTCAGCGAGCTGTTGATGGAGTCGGTCTCGTTCTGCACCATGCCGGTGGAAGACAGCAGGCTCGTCATCACCGTGTTGAGCTGCGCGGCATAACCACGCTGCACGGTCACGGTACCGCGGCTGCCGACCGCACCGCCGGCCACCTTCACAGTCAGGCCGTCGACCGCCGTGCCGGTGGCGCCGTACAGGTTCTGGCCCGACCCCGTCGCTGCCACACCATTGATGGTGCCCTGCACGTCCTGGCCGGTCACTGAGGTCGGGCTGCTGCCCACCAGCGACGACGCGCCGTTGCCCGAGATCGAGACATTCGACGTCGAGCCGTACTGGCTGGAGGTGAACGTCAGCACGCCGCTGGAGTTCGCCGCCACAGACGCCGTGATCCCCGCGTTCTGCAAACCGGTCGATGCGTTGAGCTGGCTCTGGACCTGCGCCGCCAGGCTCGATGCCGTGTAGCTGCCGGCCGGCACCGTGATGTTGGTGGTGATGTTGCTGACGGTGATCGCCAGCGTGTCGTTCACGCCCTGCGTGATCGTCGTATTGGCCGCCGCCGAGCCTGTCAGCGAGCCTTGCGTGGCCAGTTGCGTCACGTTGACGGCGTAGGTGCCCGCCTGGGTCGAATCCGTGAAGCTCGGCACCGACACCAGCGCATCCGTGGCCGTACCGGCGCCCGCGAACAGACCCGCCACCTGGCTGGGCGATGCCGCGATCGCAGCCGACAGCTTGGTGTCGTCGATCGACAGCGTGCCGTCCGAACCCATGGTCACGCCGATACTGCCCAGCGACTGGTAGGTGCCCGAGCCGATGGCCTGGCCGAGCACGTCGGTGATCTGATTGATCAGCGTCTTGGTGCTGACGTCGCTCGCCAGCGGGCCGTTGTTGGCGCTGTTGCTGGTATCGATGTTGGTCAGCGAGTTCAGCGAAATGCGCAGCGCGTTGTAGGCCTTGACAAAACTGACCACGCCCGCGCTGGTGGCCGACGCGTCATTGGCGACCGTGACCGTGGTGCTGCCGGTCTTGGACAGCGTCAGCGAGGTCCCGTCGACCACGTTCGACAGCGTATTGGTCGGGCTTTGCACGGCAATGCCGTTGATGGTCGCCTGGGCGTTCTGGCCCGTGGTGACCTCGCTCATGTTCTGGGTGCCGGCCGGATCGTTCGACAGCAGCGACGCCAGGGTCGAATCGCCCGATACCGAAATCTTCATCTCCGAGCTGGAGCCGCCCGCCGTGGAGGTCAGCACCAGCCGGTTGGGCGTGCTGCTGCCGTCGTTGACGATGCTGGCCGACACGCCCAGGTTGGCCGAGTTGATCGCATCGCGAATGCCGGCCAGCGTGTTGTTCGACGAATTGATGGTGATCGAGCCGCCGGACAGGTTGCCGTTCTGCGTGAACGTCGCGCCGGAGTACTTGCCGTTGGACAGCGTGCCGCCCGACACCGTGCCGAACTGGAACGAAATCGTGGTCGATGTGCCGCTGCCGATGGCCGCGGTGGTCGAGGTCTGCCCCTGGGCCGCCAGCACCTGCGATTGCGCCAGCTGGGTCACGTTGACGGCATAGGTGCCCGACGGGGCCGAGCTCGTCACTGAGGCGTTCAGGATCGAGGTGTCATACCCGCTCGCCTTCATCGAGGTGAAGCCCGACAGCGAGGTCAGGCTCGAGAGCGAGGACTGAAAGGTGGACAGCGCACTCTTGAGCGTGCCCACCGCGGACAGCTGTGCCTGGTACGACGTTTGCGACTTCTGCAGCAGCGTCAGCGGCTGGCTTTCCACATTCATCAGGTTGGTGACCAGCGTGGCGACATCGATGCTTGTGCCGATGCCCGGGAAAGAAATCGTCCCTGCGCCGGTGGTGCTGGTGGTGCTTGTGGTGCTCGTGGTGGTCGCCATGGTCAAAAAGTCTCGTGAACGTCTGCGCCAGCGGGTGTTTCCACACTCAACGGCAGCGCCTGTCACTTCTTTAGCGCGTCATGCGGGAGCGGCGCGAAAAAGCGAGCGTTGCGCAAAAAGAAAGGCCGGCGCCCCCCAAAGGGGCGCCGGCCTCGCTTCCAGCCGGTGCCGGCCGGAAGTCATGCCGCTGGCCGATTAGCCCTTCAGCAGGTTCAGAATGCTGTTGGGTGCCGAGTTGGCCTGCGCCAGCATGGCGGTACCCGCTTGCTGCAGGATGTTCTGGCGGGTCATGTTCGACGTTTCAGAAGCGTAGTCGGTATCGACCAGCGTCGACTTGGCGGCCGACAGTGCCGTGTTGTTCGACGTCAGCGTGTTGATGGTCGACGCCAGACCGGACTGCTGCGCACCCAGGCTGGCGCGGGCGGCCTTCAGGGAGGTCAGATCGGTATCGATCGCCGCCTGGGCTGCGGTCGCGTTGGCAACGCTGGTCACGCTCGTACCGGCCAGCGTGCCGTAGGCCGACATGTCGACGTTGGTGACCGTGGCCACGTCCGTGGCGGCGTTCTGGCCGTACTGGAAGGTCGTCGAAGCCACCGAACCGTCGAACAGCTTGTTGCCGTTGTAGTTGGCGTTGGTTTCGATGTTCTTGTTGGCCGTTGCCAACTGTTGGTATTCCTTGTCCAGGTTGGTCTGGTCGGCTGCCGACAGACCGCCGTTGTTGGCTTCCACGGCCAGCTGGCGCATACGCTGCAGGTTGTTTTCAACCTGGCCCAGGTACGAGTCGGCCGTTTGCAGGTACGAGTTCGCACCGTTGGCGTTCTGGATACCTTGCGTTTGCGCGTTCAGGGTCGTGGTCAGGCTGCTGGCCGAAGCATAGGCCGCTGCGTCATCCTGCGCGCTGTTCACACGCATACCGGTCGAGAGGCGCTGCAGCGACTTTTGCAGAGCGGACTGCGACGTCGACAGAGCTTGCTGCGTTTGCAGGGACGAGATGTTGGTATTGAGGCTGAGGGACATGACGGCTCCTATATTCCCGTTGAATGTTGCCCGAGTGAATGCTTGTTCCGGCGAGGCCAGGCAACGTGACCTGCAACTTGAAGGGGATCAGGTCTGCGTTGTACTCAGGTTATCGGTGGGCGCCGGAGAAAGTTTAGGGTCGCCTTGACAAATTTGTGCGCTGGCGGCGGATTGCCCCGCCGGCCGCCCCCTCCACCGAAAGGGACGCCTGGCCGTCTTCTTGCCGGCAGGCCCCTCGGCTATACTCGATCCACGAAAAGGCGCCGTCGTCCGTCGCACCGGATGAACATAGAGCGCCGCCGCACTGCGCATAGACGGGGAGTTGCAAACACTGCCGGCCCGCCCCGGCAACAAGCGCTCGAACGAGCCTGCTCCGACTGCAACCCCCGCCATGCTGAATGTCCTCATCGTCGAACCACACGACATCGCCCGCGCAGGCCTGCGCCAGATCCTGAAGGATTCGCGCCTGGCGCGGCAGATCGAAGCCGTACCGGATCTGTCCGGCTCTCCCGACCTGCTCGGCCAGCGCGAGTGGGACGTCATGCTGTTTTCCGTCGAATCGGCCGCCGGCGACGAGTTCCAGACCATCAAGGCGGTCCGCCAGCAGCACGCGCGCCTGGCGGTGCTGGCGCTGGGCCGGCACCCGGAAGCGCTGCTCGCAGTGCGGGCACTCAAGGCCGGCGCCTCCGGCTACCTGCCGATGAATGCCACCCAGCCGCAATTGCTGGCGGCCATCAATGCCATTTCCAAGGGCAAGAAATACCTGCCCCCGGACCTGGTCGAGGTGCTGGCCGACAATTTGAATGTGGATTGGGACAAGCCGCGCCACGATGCGCTCTCCGACCGCGAGTTCCAGACGCTGCGCATGCTGGGCTCGGGCCGTACGCTGGGCGAGATCGCCGAGGCGCTGCAGATCAGCGCCAAGACCGTCAGCGTGTACCGGGGGCGCGTGCTGTCCAAGATGAAGCTGCGCAACAACGCGGAGCTGACGATGTACGTCGTCAGCAACGGGCTCCAGTTGTAGGAATCGGAATCGCGATCGCTACAGCGGCAGGAAGCCCGGCCGCACCGCGCCATGGCGCCGCTCGTGCTCGCGCACGAGGTCGTGCATGGCCGCCGGCTCCAGCGGCCGCGTGAGCAGGTAGCCCTGGTACTCGTCGCAGCCGATTTCGCGCAGGAATTCGAGCTGCCCGGCGGTTTCCACGCCCTCGGCCACGGTCTTCATGCCCATCGCCTGCGCCATCATGATGATGGCCCGGGTGATGGCGGCGCGCTCGGCCACGTGGGGCAGGTCCTGCACGAACGAGCGGTCGATCTTGAGGGTATCGATCGGGAAGCGGTGCAGATAGGACAGCGACGAATACCCCGTACCGAAATCGTCCAGCGCCAGGGACACGCCCAGCGCGCGCAGCTCGGTCAGCAGCGCGTGCAGCGACGGGTCATCGCGGATCAGGATGCCTTCGGTCATCTCTAGCTCGACGGCTTCGCCCGGCAGACCGCTGTTGGTCAGCGCGCCCCGCACCATACCGCTCAGTTGGCCGGAGCTGAACGCCTGCCCCGACAGGTTGATCGACATGCGCAGGTGCGGCAGCCCGATGCGGCGCCAGCGCGCGAGCTGGTCGCAGGCGGCCCGCAGGATCCAGCGGTCGATCTCGACGATCAGGCCGGTCTCCTCGGCATCCTGGATGAACTGGCCCGGCATCAGGCGCCCGAAATCGGCGGAATTCCAGCGGATCAGCGCCTCCACGCCGACGATGCGGCCGGTGCGCACATCCACGCGCGGCTGGTAATTGGCGTAGAACTCGTTGCGGTCGCTGGCGCGGCGCAGGCCGGATTCGATGCGGAAGCGCCGCGAGACGCGGTCGTCCAGGTCGCTGGTGAAGGTCTGGAAGTTGTTGCGGCCGCGCTCCTTGGCCAGGTACATGGCGGCGTCGGCCTTGCGCAGCAGCGTGTTGGGATCGTCGCCGTCGTGCGGCGCCACGGCAATACCGATCGACACCCCCACGAACAGCTCCTGCCCCTCGATATGGAACGGCGCGCCGATGGCCGCCAGGATACGCTCGGCCACACGGCGCGTGCCCATGCCGTCGAGCGACTCGAGCATGACGACGAACTCGTCGCCGCCCAGGCGGGCCACGGTGTCCGCCTCGCGCGCGCAGGCCTGCAGCCGGGCGGCCACCTCGCGCAGGAGCTGGTCGCCGAACTGGTGGCCCAGCGTGTCGTTGATGTTCTTGAAGCGGTCCAGGTCGAGGAACATCACGGACACGCGCGTGCCGTTGCGCCGCGCCAGCGCCAGCGCGTGCTCCAGCCGGTCTTCCAGCGCGCAGCGGTTCAGCAGGCCGGTCAGCGTGTCGTGCGTGGCCAGGTGGCGGATACGCTGCTGCGCCTCGCGGATCTGCGTGATGTCGACCAGCGACACCAGCACCGCGTACGGCTGCGCGTGGCGGCCCGCGGGCGACGCCGTCGCCGGTTCGCCGGCCGCAGCGTACAGCGGCGTCCAGTTGGTGGACACCCACACGGTGCGGCCGTCCAGGCAGCGCAGGCCGAAAATCTGGTTCAGTTGGGGCCGGCCGTCGGCCAGCACGTCGCCGTCCGGCCAGTCGATGTCGCGGATGGGGGTGTCGAATTCGTCGATGGCCGCCCCGACCGCCTCCGGCAGCCGCAGGCCGACCAGCGTGTCGAGCGATACGCCCAGCAGGCGCGCCGCGCTGGGGTTGGCATAGGTGACCCGGCGCTGCGCATCGCACACCAGGAGGCCCTCGGTCAGCGCGTTGACCATCGACAGCAGATCCAGCTTCGCGCACAGGCCGGGCGGCGCGGGATGCGCGGGGCAATCGGCGGACACGCCGGCCCGTTCGCCCAGATGTGCCGCATGGGTCGCCTGTGCCGCATGGGCGGGCGCGAGGACTGCACGGGTGGAAAGGGTCGACGGGTTCACAGCGGCTTCCGGCAAATGTGGCGCCGGGCAGCCCGGCGATCCTGTTGCAAGCTAAAACGGCAGCCGGCGATAAATCTTTCGGGCAAACACCGCATTCCGTGCGCCGGGTCCGTTGCCGCCCCGGGGAAAGTGCCCCCCATATCACATAAGCCAGCCTGCGATCCGCTGTCCCCCCGTCCGCAAACCCCCGAGATGAGCGGGATTGACCGCGTTTCTTACTGGAATGAGGTGGACGCGGCTGCGGAAGAATGCCATCCGAGAACCCGACCCTGCCGTACCCGTCCGGACCGGGAAGGCCGATCCCCCCATTTTGCCGAGTGACCCCCCATGGCCGAAGCCGCTGCCGCCAATACCGTTCCCGCCCCAGCCAAGGGCGGCTCCACCAAGCTGCTGCTGATCATCCTGATCGTGCTCGTGCTGATCGGCATGGGCGGCGCGGCGGCGTGGTTCTTCCTGGGCGGCGGCAGCCACGCCGCCGCCGGCCCCGCCGCCCCGCCCAAGCCGAAGGAGCCCTACTTCGTGCCCATGGAGACGCTCACCGTCAACCTGCAGCCCGAGGAAGGCAACGACCGCTACCTGCAGATCGCCATCACCTTCAAGAGCTACGACAAGCACGCCGAAGAGGCCATCAAGTCCTACACGCCCGAGCTGCGCAGCCGCGTGCTGATGCTGCTGTCGTCCAAGGCGCCCGCCGAGCTGTACACCAACGAGGGCAAGGCCAAGCTCGCCAAGGAAATCGTCGAACAGTGCGAACAGGCCTACAAGGCGGTCGGCAAGGAATCTCCGGTGGCGGACGTTCTGTTCACCAACTTTGTGATCCAGTGACATGCTCAAGGAAGAGTTTCTTTCCCAGGAGGAGATTGATGCGCTCCTCAAGGGCGTCACCAACGAGGTCGACGAGGAACCGGCTCAGGCCGAAGCCGCGGGTGTACGCACTTACAACCTGGGCTCGCAGGAGCGCATCGTCCGCGGGCGCATGCCCACGCTGGAAATCATCAACGAACGGTTCGCGCGCAACTGGCGCATGGGCCTGTTCAACTTCCTGCGGCGCAACGCGGAGATCTCCGTCGGGCCGGTGAAGGTCCAGAAGTACAGCGAATTCATCCGCAACCTGGTGGTGCCGGCCGCCATCAACCTGGTGCACGTCAAGCCGCTGCGCGGCACGGCGCTGTTCGTGTTCGACCCGAACCTGATCTTCATCGTGGTCGATCACCTGTTCGGTGGCGACGGCCGCTTCCACATGCGCGTGGAAGGCCGCGATTTCACCCAGGTCGAGCAGCGCATCATCCAGCGCATGCTGGCCCTGATGTTCGAGCACTACGGCAAGGCGTGGCAGCCGATCTACCCAATCGAGTTCGAACCGCTGCGCATGGAAATGCACACGGAATTCGCCAACGTGGCCACCCCCAACGAGGTGGTCGTGTCGACGCGCTTCAGCATGGAGCTGGGCAGCAACGGCGGCGATGTGCACGTCTGCATGCCGTACACCATGATCGAGCCGATCCGCGACCTGCTCACCAGCGCCATCCAGGGCGAAGCGCTGGAAGTGGACAAGCGCTGGGTGCGGCTGCTGTCGCAGCAGGTGCAGACCGCCGAGGTGGAGGTGGTGGCGCATCTGGCCAACGCGAACGTGCACGTGTCCGACATCCTCAATATGAAAGTGGGCGATGTGGTCCCGCTCGAGCTGGACGACTTCGTCACCGCCAGGGTGGACGGCGTGCCCGTCATGGAATGCGCGTACGGCACCTTCAACGGCCAATACGCCCTGCGCGTCAACCGCATGCTGAATATGAATGGCAGCGACGCTGCCACGGAGCCAGAAAATGACAAATGAATCGACCCAACCCGATCCGACCGACGCCTTCGATACCGAGATGACGATGGAAGAGGCGATGGCGCTGGAAGCCGCGCAGCGCGCGGCCGCCGCGCCGGCGCCTGCCCCGGCGGCCGCGCCCGCCGATGACATCCACTCGGTCTTCAAGCCGCTGGTGGTCGACGACAAGAAGCCGGCGCCGACGCAGCGCAACGATATCGACATGATCCTCGATATCCCCGTGCAGCTGACGGTGGAACTGGGCCGCACCAAGGTGCCCATCAAGAACCTGCTCCAGCTCGCGCAAGGCTCGGTGGTCGAGCTCGACGCGCTGGCCGGCGAGCCGATGGATGTGCTGGTCAACGGCTACCTGATCGCCCAGGGCGAGGTGGTGGTGGTCAACGAGAAGTTCGGCATCCGCCTGACCGACATCATCACGCCGTCCGAACGCATCCGGAAGCTCAACCGCTAAGCCGTCGAGCCTGACGCACCTGCACAGCCAACGCTCCCCCGGGCAAGTATCCAGATGAATCACGCAGTCGATTGGGCCCGCAGTTTCGGCGGGCTGCTCATCGTTCTGGCCATGATCGTGGCCGCCGGCTGGCTGCTGCGCAAGCTGCAGCAGCGCGCGGGCATGGGCCCCGGCAAGCGCCGCAGCCAGGTGCTGACCGTGGTGGCCCAGCAGATGCTGGGCGCGCGCGAAAAGGTCGTGGTGGTGCAGGTGCAGGACACGTGGCTGGTGCTGGGCGTCACCCAGCAGCAGGTCCGGACGCTGCACACCCTGCCGCGCCCGGCCGATGCCGGCGCGCCCGCGCCCGATGACACCCCCGCCGACGGCCCCCCGGCGGCAAGCCGCCCGCCTTCGCCGATGCGCTGGCGCTGCAGATCAAGCGCCGCCTGACAGGAAAGTCGTAATGAAGCTGTCGAAGCTGTTCGCCCTCCTGCGTCCGCTGGCCGCGCTCGCCCTGCTGTGCGCCGCGCCCGCCGCGTTCGCGCAGGCCCAGCCCGGCCTGCCGCTGCTGACCGGCGCCGCCGGCGGCCAGAGCTATTCGCTGCCGGTCCAGACGCTGGTCTTCCTGACCTCGCTCGGCTTCCTGCCGGCCATCCTGCTGATGATGAGCAGCTTCACGCGCATCATCATCGTGCTGTCGCTGCTGCGCCATGCGCTGGGCACGCAGACCACGCCGCCCAACCAGGTGCTGATCGGCCTGGCGCTGTTCCTGACCTTCTTCGTGATGTCGCCGGTGCTGGACAAGGTCTACACCGATGCCTACGTGCCGCTGCGCGACAGCAAGATCTCGGTGGAGCAGGCGCTTGACACCGCCGCCACGCCGCTGCGCCAGTTCATGCTCAAGCAGACCCGCGAGCCCGACCTCGCCCTGTTCGCCAAGATGGGCAACCTGCCGCCGATCGCCAGCCCGGACCAGGTGCCGATGCGCGCGCTGATCCCGGCCTTCGTCACCAGCGAGCTGAAGACCTCGTTCCAGATCGGCTTCGCCATCTTCATCCCGTTCCTGGTGATCGACATCGTGGTGGCAGCGGTGCTGATGTCGATGGGGATGATGATGGTCACGCCGTCCATCTTCTCGCTGCCGTTCAAGATCATGCTGTTCGTGCTGGTGGACGGCTGGCATCTGCTGCTGGGCTCGCTGGCCCAGAGCTTCACGCAATAGGAAATAGGAAAAGGAAAGGCGCCATGACACCCGAGTACGTGCTGAACATGGCCCGCCAGGCCATGCAGGTCGCCATGATGATCGGCGCGCCGATGCTGCTGGTGTCGCTCGTCGTCGGCCTGCTGGTGGCGGTGTTCCAGGCGGCCACCCAGCTCAACGAGCAGACGCTGTCGTTCATTCCCAAGCTGCTGGCCGTGGCCGCCACCATGGTCCTGGCCGGCCCGTGGGTCCTGGGCGTGATCGTCGACTACACGCGCGACGTGCTCACCAATATCCCGAACTACGTCAACTGACGGCCACGCCGCCACGACGCGCCGCCCATGATCCAGCTCACCGCCGCCCAGCTCAACGGCTGGATCGCCCTGTATTGGTGGCCGCTGGTGCGCGTGCTGGCCTTCATTGCGATGGCGCCGCCGTTTTCCAACACGGAGATCCCGACCTCGATCAAGGTCGCCTTCGGCGTGGCGCTGACGGTGGCCCTGGCGCCGATGCTGCCGGTGCCGCAGGGCGTGTCCGTCGGCTCGTATGATGGGCTGTGGATCACCCTGCTGCAGGTGGCGATCGGCATGGCGCTTGGCTTTTGCGTGCAGTTGGTGTTTGCCGCCATCAGCGGCGCCGGCGAGCTGATGTCGATCCAGATCGGCCTGGGCTTCGCTACCCTGCTCGACCCGCAGCAGACCGAGAGCAGCCTGCTGCTCGGCCGCTTTATCAGCCTGACCGCCATCACCGCCTTCATTGCCGGCGACGGCCACCTGGTGCTGATGCACGCCCTGTTCGACAGCTTCACCGCGCTGCCGGTCTCCGCCGCCCCGCTCGCGGGCGGCGGCTGGCAGACGCTTGCCGGCGGCGGCACCGCAATCTTCGCGCTGGCCGTGCGCATCGCCCTGCCGATCATCGCCATCATGATGGTCGTCAACCTGGCCTTTGCCGTGCTGTCGCGCACGGCCCAGGCGCTCAACCCGTTCGCCGTCGGCATCGCCGCCACGCTGGTGGTCGGGCTGATGCTGGTGATGGTGATGATGACCTCGCTGGCGCCCGTGGTGGAGCGCTCGGTAATGGATGCGCTGGAACTGGGCGGGCGGGCGTTCGGGCAATTCAGCGGACGATGAGCCGCCCAGCCCAATACGCAAGCAAGGCATTTTCCCTCACCCAATTGGGTGACAGACCGGAAAACCTGCTCCCCTTGAACGCATTGCTACGGCAATGGGGCAGCCTTGAGAATCTTTGGAGATTCGTCGCACACGCGAGACGCACACACGCAAACGGTTGTTTTGCACGGGCGTTTTTCAGTATGATTCGGCCCGGGGTGGGAGAATCGACCGTCGTTCACAAGCATTAACGGACCGCAACACGCGCGTCCGGGCATTCCCCCAGATAAGTCATAAAACAAATAGAGCTGATGGGATGCCGGACGGTCACGCATTGCCTGTGATCGCCGCTCCGCCGCCGCAATGTATCGCGTACGCATTTCGCGATCGCCGGCGGTGCTCCAACGCGCGAACACCGATATGCCCGATTTGCACTGGACAATCCCGGTTGCTCGCTGGTCTTGTTGGCCTGGCCTTGAATCAGAATCGAAGTCGCCGGATATCAGCTTTATCGAGCCGATCGTCCGGCGGCGTTTGAGTTCGCTCTCTAAAAGCGCGCTGAAAGTGGCGCACGACTGCGCAGCCGATCTGCCGGCAGTCCGTGTTGTCTTTGCATCCCGGCATGGCGAGCTGCGCCGCTCGACCGGCGTCCTGGATGACATCGGCAATGCCGAGCCGGTTTCACCCACCGCGTTCAGCCTGTCCGTACTGAATGCCATGAGCGGAATCTTCAGCATTGCCCGCGGGGACAACGCCGCCGCCACGGCAGTCTCGGCCGGCCCCGGTACGCTCGGCTGGGCGCTGCTGGAAGCCTACGCGCAATACGTGTCGGATCCCGGTTCCCCGGTCTTGCTGGTCTATGCCGACGAACCCGCGGATCCGCGCTACGGCACCATCGACGACGAAATCACCGAAGGCGCGCTGGCGATCCTGCTGGACGCCCGCGCATCGGCACGGCTCGACTGCTCGCGCCGCGCGGCCCCCGGCAGCGATACCGCAGGCCTTCGCACGCAGAGCGAAGCCGTGCTGCACTGCCTGCGATCACGGACATCGGGCGCCTGGGCACACCCCGATGGCGTATGGCAATGGCATTGGCGCGAGGGTGCATGGCAAGTCGACTGAAGGCCGGCCTCAACCGCGGATGGCGTCTGCTGGCGACGGGCCTGAGCTTTCTGGTTTTCGGCGTGTGCGGACTGCTGTTTTCCGTCGCCGTATTCCCGTTTGCCTGGCTGTGGCCGCATCGCGCGTCGCGCCAGCGTGCCGTCACGACCGTGATTCACGGGTTCTTCCGGGCGCTGGTGCGCGCGCTCGACTGGCTGGGCGTGATGACGCTCGACGTGCAGGGCGCATCGGCGTTGCGCTCGGGCCGGCCGGCCGTGGTGGTGGCCAATCACCCAACCTATCTCGACGTCGTGGTGCTGCTGTCGCTCACGCCATCGGCGTGCTGCGTGGTCAAGAACGCCCACTGGAGCAATCCGTGCTTCTGGGGCATCGTGCGCGCAGCCGAATACGTCAGCAACGCAGACCCGACGGCGCTGGTCGAGGCGGGCGCACGGCAACTGGCCGCCGGCTACACCATGATCATCTTCCCCGAGGGCACGCGCAGCCCGGGACAGAACCGGCTGCATCCGTTCTCGCGCGGCTTCGCCCACATGGCCCTGAGTGCGGAGGTGCCCATCGTGCCGGTGCTCATGGACTGCGATCCCCCTGCCTTCACCAAGACGATGCGCTGGTATCACGTTCCACCGCGCCCCATGCGCATGCGCGTCGTTGTCCTCGATCCCATCCTCATCGGGCAGCACACGGCCCCGGATACCCCGCCCGCGGTGGCAGCGCGCACGCTGACCGCAGGCGTCGAGACCCAGATCACAGACCACTTGTACCACTATGGATTCTTTAAAGCTTGAAATTAAGCGGCTCCTGATCGAGACGCTCGATCTGGAGGATATGACACCGGCGGATATCGACGACGACGCACCGCTCTTTGACACCAACGGCATCGGCCTGGACTCCATCGACGCATTGGAAATCGGCATCGCCCTGCGCAAGCAGTATCAACTGACCATCGCCGCCGATGACCAGCGCACGCGCGAGCATTTCCGCTCGGTCAATACATTGGCCGAGCTGATCCAGAGCCATCAAAGCCACCAATAAAACAGACACGCACCATCGCTGGAACGGGAGAACGTAACATGACCGAAACTGAAATCCTGGAGCGCATCCGCTCCATTTTCCAAGAGAACTTCGCGATCGACCCGGCGCGTGTCACGCCCGAAGCGCACCTGTTCGAAGAACTCGACCTCGACAGCATCGACGCCGTCGATCTGGCCATCAAGCTGCAGGAAATGACGGGGCGCCGCATCAAGCCGGAAGAATTCAAATCGGTCCGCACGGTCGGCGACGTCATCGGCGCCGTCCAATCCCTGCTCGCGGCCTGATCGGATGCGCCCGGCATCTCCCTCCCTTGCGCCATGGGCGCGCCACGCGGCCAACGTTGCGTTGAAGCTGGCGTATCCGGTGGTCATCCTCGGTGCCTGGCGCATTGGCGCGCCGCGCTATGTCGGCATCGTGCTGCTTGCGCTGCTCTGGGTCCAGCGATGGATCGGAACCGGCAGCACGAGCGCGCGCCTGCGGGTGCTCACGCGGCTGGATTGGGCGCTCGCCGGGCTGCTGACCTGCTGCTCGGCGGCGATCGCCATCACCGACAGTGAACTGCTGCTGCGCCTGTATCCCGTCATGGTGAATACGGCACTGCTGCTCACGTTTGCCGCGACGCTGCGCCATGGCCCCTCGATGGTCGAGAAATTTGCCCGAGTGCGCACGCCCGAGCTGCCCCCGCGCGCCGTTCTTTACACCCGCCGCGTCACGCAGGTGTGGTGCGGCTTCTTCGCCGTCAACACGCTAGTCGCCGCGCTCGTTGCGCTGTACGGATCGCGGCAGGCCTGGGCGCTCTACAACGGCGCCATCGCCTATGCACTGGTCGGCCTGCTGATCGTCGGGGAGATCGCCTACCGCAACCTGATCGTCCGGCCCTACGCATCCGGCACGGAGGCGGCATGATCGCGTTGCATGCGCTGCTGTGCGCCGATGCGCCCGGCGAGACCCCGGTCTGCTTCGACGAAGCGGCGATCATCACGCGCGGCATGTTCCGCGCACGGGTGGCCGCGTGCATCGCGGCATGGTCGGGCCACCCCGCAAAGCGCTATGCACTGTGTATCGACGATCCGTTCGCCTTTGCCTGCGCGCTGTTCGCGCTGCTGGCGTGCGGCAAGGCGGTCGTCATTCCGGCCAGCTCGGCGCCCGCGTATCTGGCCTCGTTTGCGCAGGCCTATGACGGCATCCTCACCGACTGCGACCTGGAAGGCATTCTGAGCCAGGCTGCCCAGCCGGACGGTGCACGCGCCTCTCCCGGTCGGATCGCCCCCGACGCCCCGATCACGCTCTACACGTCCGGCAGCAGCGGAGCGCCCAAGGCCATCCATAAGACGCTGGCCCAGTTCGACGCCGAGGTACGGACGCTAGAAGACCACTGGGGAGCATGGATCGGCCCCGGCGCCATGCTGGCGAGCGTGCCGCACCATCACATCTATGGCCTGCTGTTCCGGATGTTCTGGCCGCTCGCATCGGGGCGGGCATTCGGCAGGCAAACGTATACCGAGCCGCAGGCACTGCAAGCCGCACTGGCCCGGCACGAGACCGCGGCCATCGTCTCGAGCCCGGCACAACTCGCGCGATGGCCGTCGCTGCCGGGCTTCGACGCCTTGTCGCCGTTGCCTGCCGCCGTGTTCTCCTCGGGCGGCCCGCTGGACGAAGCCACCGCCGCAGCCTTTGCCTCGTCCCACGGCGCGGCCCCGACCGAAATCTACGGGAGCACCGAAACGGGCGGCATCGCCTGGCGCCGCCGCAATCAATCGGACGCCTGGCAGCCCTTCGCCAATGTCGCCGTCCGGCGGGAGGCGGATGGCGCGCTGAGCGTGCGCTCGCCGCACCTGGATCACGCCGACTGGCACCGGACAGACGATGCCGTCGAGTTCGACGACGCGGGCCGCTTCCGCTTGCGCGGCCGCCTGGACCGCATCGTCAAGCTGGACGGCAAGCGCGTCTCGCTGCCGGAGATCGAACACTGGCTGGCCTTGCATCCCTACGTCGCGCAATCCGCGGCGATCGTGCTGCAGGGTGCCTCGCGGGAGCGGCTCGGCGTCGTGTCGGCGCTGACGCCGGCAGGCGCGCAAGCCCTGCGCCAGCACGGGCGGATCGGCCTCGCGAAGACCTTGCGACGCCATCTCGCCGCCTATGTCGCGCCGACCCTGATCCCGCGCAAATGGCGCTTCCGGATGGACCTGCCGTTCGATGCGCGCGGCAAGCTGCCGGCCTCGGCGATTGCCGCCAGCTTTGCCGCCGGCCGCAAAGGGTTCGAAATGCTCTCGCACGTGCGCGATGCAGAGGGCGACCACTACGAGCTTCGCGTGGCGCCCGACCTGATCCACTTCCTGGGGCACTTTCCGGGCCGGCCGATCCTGCCCGGCGTCGTGCTGGTGGATTGGATTGCCGGCCTGGCGTCGGCGCCGGGCGAATCCGAATCCGCGCGCCGCATCCGGTCCATCGACCAGCTCAAATTCATGGCGCCCGTGCCGCCGGCCGCCCTGGTGTCCCTGCAGCTGACCCATGAGCCGCAGCGGTGCCGTGTCCGTTTCCGCGCCAGGCTCGGCGCACGGGATTGCGCGTCCGGCGCGCTCGTCTATCAGGAGGCCGCCTGATCATGCGTGCTTGCATCGTCATTCCCATCTACAACCACAAGGAGGCGATCGGCCCGACGGTCGCGCGCCTGGCCGTGCATGGGCTGCCGATCTTCATCGTCGACGACGGCAGCGACGCGCCCACCCAGGCCGCCCTGGCCACACTGGCCGAACGGTACGCGGACCGCGTCACGCTGCTGCGGCTGCCGGTGAACGGCGGCAAGGGTGCGGCGGTCATGGCCGGCCTGCGTGCCGCCCGCTCGGCTGGCTTCACGCATGCCTTGCAGATCGACGCCGACGGGCAGCACGACGCCGCCGACGTCCCGAAGTTCATGGAAGCCGCGCGGGCCCACCCCGACGCGGTCATCCTGGGGCAACCGGTCTATGACGCGACCGTGCCCAAGGCGCGGCTCTATGGCCGCTACCTGACGCATGTGTGGGTGTGGATCGAAACGCTGTCGTTCGACATCCGCGATTCGATGTGCGGCTTCCGGGTCTATCCGCTGGCGCTCGCGTGCGCGCTGATCGATCAGGCGGCGCTGCCGGCGCGGATGGATTTCGACATCGAGATCCTGGTGCGGCTGCACTGGCGCCGCACCCGCTTCATCGCCGTCCCGACGCGCGTGACCTATGCGGCCGACGGCGTATCGCACTTCGACGTGCTGTGGGACAACGTCCGCATCAGCAAGAGCCACACCCGGCTGGTCGCCGGCATGCTGGTCCGGCTGCCGCTGCTGCTGGCCAACAAAGCCATGCCAAGACGGCACGCCGACGAGGCACCCGCCCGGCAGGCGCACTGGTGGCGCATCGCCGAGCGCGGCAGCCAACTGGGCATGCAGTTGCTCGCCCTGAGCTGCCGGTTGCTGGGGACACGGATCACCGCGCTGTGGCTCTATCCGATCGTCGCCTATTTCCTGCTCACCGGCCGCGCCGCCCGCCAGGCTTCGCGGCAATACTTCGAGCGGCTGGCGGCAGCATCGCCCCACGATCGCACCCCGGCCCCGGGCTGGCGTACCGCGTACCGGCACATGATCGCCTTCGCGCAATCCGGCCTGGACAAGCTGGCGGCGTGGTCGGGGCATGTGTCCCCGCACCAGGTGCAATTCGACGACCCGGCCGCGTTCGAAGCGCTGATGGCAAGCGGACGCGGCGCGCTGGTCATCGGCGCCCATCTCGGCAACCTGGAGATGACACGCGCGCTGGCGACACGCTACGGCCAGGCCAAGGTCACGGCCGTCGTCTACATCGAACATGCCCGGCACTTCAATCGTGTCCTGGCGGGCACGCACCCCGAGTTCGCCTCGCACCTGCTCGAGGTCAGCGATTTCGGCCCGGCCACGGCCATGCGGATGCAGGAGCGCATCGACGCGGGCGAGCTGCTCGTGATCGTCGGAGACCGGGTGCCCGCGACGGAGATGGGCCGGACCGTCGAAGCGACCTTCCTGGGCTCGCCCGCGCGTTTCGCGCAGGGCCCCTACATCCTTGCCCATGCCCTCGGCTGCCCGGTCTACCTGTTCTTCTGCCTGAAGACGCGGCAGGACTACACGCTCTACTTCGAGCCCTTTGCCGAGCGGATCGCACTGCCGCGCCAGGAGCGCGCCACGCATCTGGCCGCATTCGCGCAGCGCTATGCCAGCCGGCTGGAACACTATTGCCGCAAAGCCCCATTCCAATGGTTCAATTTCTTCGATTTCTGGGCGCGTCCCAAGAAGGACGCCCATGGCTGAACACGATCTGATGCCGGCCGCAGTCGCCCGGCCGCTCCCGGCGCCGATCCTCTTCGGCGCCCACCACCTGTCCATCGAAGCCGTCGTCGCCATCGCGCGGCGGCAGGCAACGGTCGCCCTGAACAGTGACGCAGCATGGCGGGATCGCATCGACCGCGGTGCCCGCTTCCTGCAGGAGCAGTTGGCGCAGGGCGCAACGGTCTATGGCGTCAATACCGGATACGGCGACGCCTGCGAGGTCGGCGTGCCGCCGTCGCTGGTCGCGGCGCTGCCGCTGCAGCTCACGCGCTACCACGGCTGCGGGATGGGCCGCTACCTGGACCCGTCGGAAACGCTGGCCGTCATCGCGGCACGGCTGAACTCGCTGGCCCATGGCTATTCGGGCGTGCGCCATGCGCTGCTGCAGCGCCTGGCCGACCTGATCAACCACGACATCCTGCCGCGCATTCCGGCGGAGGGCTCGGTGGGTGCCAGCGGCGACCTGACACCGCTGTCCTATGTCGCGGCGGCGCTGGTGGGCGAGCGCGACGTTGTGTTCGACGGCAAGGTGCAGGCCGCGAGCGATGTGTGGCGGGCGCTGGGGCATGCCCCGTTCGAACTGGCGCCCAAGGAAGGGCTGGCGCTGATGAACGGCACGGCGGTGATGACCGGTCTGGCCTGCCTGGCCTACGCCCGCGCCGCGCACCTGATCCGCCTGTCGACCCGGCTGACGGCACTGGCCACGGTCGCGCTCGATGGCCGCTCCGGGCACTTCGATGCGACGATCTTCCAGGCCAAGCCCCATGCCGGGCAAGCAGATGTCGCCGCGTGGCTGCGCGCAGACCTGGCCGGCTGGGACGACACGGGCGGACACCGGCTGCAGGACCGCTACTCGATCCGCTGCGCGCCGCACGTGATCGGGGTGGCGCGCGACGCGATGTCCTGGATCCGGCGCGATATCGAAAACGAGCTCAACAGCGCGAACGACAATCCGCTCGTCGATCCGGATGCCCGGCGCATCCTGCATGGCGGCAACTTCTATGGCGGCCATATCGCCTTTGCGATGGATGCCCTGAAGACCGCCGTCGCCAACCTGGCCGACCTGATGGACCGCCAGCTTGCGCTGCTCGTGGACGACCGATACAGCAACGGACTGCCGCGCGGCCTGTCCGGCGCGCCCCCGGAGCGGGCCCCCATCAACCATGGGTTCAAGGCGATCCAGATCTCGGTCTCCGCCTGGACCGCGGAGGCGCTCAAGCACACCATGCCCGCCAGCGTGTTCTCCCGCTCGACGGAATCGCACAACCAGGACAAGGTCAGCATGGGTACGATCGCCGCGCGCGACTGCCTGCGCGTGCTCGAACTGACCGAGCAGGTCGCGGCGGCCCACACGCTGGCCACGGCGCAGGCGGTGCGGCTGCGTGCCGGGCTCGACGCCACGCTGGCGATTCCGCCCGCGGTGCAGGCCTTTGTCGAGCGCGTCACGGCACTGTCCGAGGCGGTGACCGAAGACCGGCCGCTCGAAACGGACCTGCGCCGCCTGACGGCGTGCATCGAGCACGGCTCGCTCATGGCGGGCGAATCCGGAGGGCAATCATGACCCGCCCTGCGCGCGCGCCTCTGTCGGCCAGCGCCCTGACCGAGGTGCCCTTCCATGACGTCGACGCCATGAACGTCTGCTGGCACGGCCACTATCTCAAGTATTTCGAGATCGGCCGGGCCGCCCTGCTGCGCGCCTTCGATTACGACTACCCGGAAATGCGCGCCTCCGGCTACCTCTGGCCGGTCGTCGAGGCCCATCTGAAATACGTCCGGCCCGCCACGTACGGCCAGCGGATCGCGGTACGCGCCACGTTGCTCGAGTACGAAAACCGCTTGAAGATCGGCTACGAGATCGCGGACTGCGCCTCCGGGCAGCGGCTCACGAAAGGGCACACGGTCCAGGTCGCGGTCTGCGCGGCCACGTCGGAACTGCAGTTCGTCTCGCCCGCGGTGGTGTTCGAAAAGGTGGAGCGCGCATGGGCCGCTTGATTCTCGCGCTGCTGCTGGCCGGTGCCGCCGCGCTGGCGCATCCCGTGCTGGCGGGGGACACGCGCGACGGCACGGTGGTCACCCCGGTGGTTACCCAGATCGCGGCCCAGTTGGGGCAGGCCCGCAGTGTGCGCGCCCGGTTCACGCAGACGCAGACGCTGCGGTCCATGCAACGGCCGCTGGTCAGCACCGGCACCCTGCTGTTCTCGCGCGAACGCGGCGTCATCTGGCAGGTCGACCAGCCCCTGCGCCTGACCTACATCGTCACCGAGACCGGCGTCCGGGTCCTGGACGCGGCCGGCAAGCCGGTCCCGGGCGGCCAGCGCAACGCGGCGGGCATCGCCCAGGTTTCGCGCATGATGCGCGCCATGCTGGGCGGTGACCTGTCCGCCCTGTACTCGCAGTTCGACGTGGCGGCGCAAGGGACGCCCGCGCACTGGCGCCTGCGCCTGACGCCGGCGCAGCCCCAACTCGCCCAGGCGTTGCGCGGCCTGGACCTGCATGGCGACACCTATGTCCGCGGCGTCGCGATCCGTACCGCCGGCGGCGACGAGACGCGTCTCGACTTCACCGACAGCGTGAGCGTCGAGACCTTGAGCCCGGCAGAGCTTGCCTTGCTCGGAGCCTCTTGATGCCGGCGCCATCCTCTCCAGCGTCGCCGCTGAGCGGCATCCGTCGATCCGCCTGGGCGGCCCGGTGCCTATGGCTGGCAATCGTGCTCCTCGCCGCAGGCTATTGCGGATGGCGCCTGCAGTCCGGCAGCGTGCTGCAGACCAACCTGCTGGCGCTGCTGCCGGCGACCGAAGCCGACCCGCTCGCCGAACAGGCCACCGACAGGCTGGCGGCGTCCATGGGGGACCGCGCGGTCTTCCTCGTCAGCAGCCATGACGACCAGCGCGCCAAGGCCGCCGCCCGGCAACTGGGGGACCGGCTGGCGCAGAGCCGCGCATTCCGCACCGTCATTGCCGAGCTGCCGCCGTTCGACGCCGCGCAGATCGCCCGCTTCTACCTGCCCTATCGGGCCGGCCTGCTCAATGCCGGCGACCGCGCGGCGCTGCAGAACCGCTCGACATCGCTGCCGGACCTGCTCGCGCAGCGGCTCTACAGCCCCCTGCACACCGGCACCGGCCTCGGCGCGCCGCTCGCCGACGACCCCTTCGGCTGGCTGGAGCACTGGCTGGCCGACCTGCCGCTCGCATCGACCCGCCTGGAGATCGAGGACAACCTGCTGGTCTCCCACCAGGGCAACCAGGGCACCACGACCGCTGTCCTGGTCACCGGCGTCCTGCGCGCATCGGCGTACGAATCGCAGACACAGGCCGCCGTCAGGGACGCCGTGGCGGCCGCCCAGTCCGACTTGGCGCAGGCCTTTCCGGAGGTCACGATCGCGCGTGCCGGTGCGGTGTTCTACGCGGACGCGGCACGCACGTCCTCCGAACGCGAGCTCCATGTCATCGGCATCGCCTCGACCGTCGGCATCGCACTGCTCATGCTGTGGGTCTTCCGCTCGCCGCGCGTGCTGCTGCTCGGTTTCGCGTCCACCGGCATCGGCATCCTGTGCGCCCTGGCCGCTACGATGGCCGCGTTCGGCAAGCTGCATCTGCTCACCCTGATCTTCGGCGCCAGCCTGATCGGCGAAGCGGTGGACTATTCGATCCAGTACTTCATCAACCATCTCGGTGCCGGTGCCGGTGCCGGTGCCGGTGCCGGTGCCGGTGCCGGTGCCGGTGCTGGTGCCGGTGCCGGTGGCGTGCGAGACCCGTGGCGCAGCGCGCGCGAGGTGCGCCCCGCGCTGACGGTGGCGCTGGCCACCAGCCTGCTGGGCTATGCCACCCTCGTCTGGGTGCCGTTTCCGGCGTTGCGGCAGCTTGCGTGCTTTGCCATGGTCGGGATCGGCGTAGCGTTCCTGTCGGTCATCTCCCTGCTGCCGGCCTTGATGCCCCGGCCGGCCGCGCAACCCAGGCGCACCGATGCGCGCGCCGCGCGCTGGCTGGCGGCCTGGCACCGCGCCCTTTCGCACCGGCGCGCGCCGCTGGTCCTGCTGCTGATGGCCGCCGGCGCGCTGCCGGGCTGGCTGCGCCTGGGCAGCGACGACGATATCCGCCTGCTGGTCCAGCGCGATGCCGAGCTGGTCCGCCAGGAAGCGATCATCCGCAACGCGATCGGGATGGAAGGCGGAACGCAGTTCTTCCTGGTCAAAGGCAGCACGCCAGAGCAAGTCCTGGAGCGTGCGGAAGCGCTGGACGCACAGCTTGCCGGGCCGATCGCGGGCGCTGTGCTGCAAGGCCATCAATCGGTCACGCAATTTGTGCCGTCGGTGCGCCGTCAGCGGCAGAATCAGGCACTGATGACCGAGCGCGCGCTCGGTGACCCGCAGGGGCTGCACACGCTGCTCGCCGACGCAGGCTTCCGGCCGGAGGCGGCCAGCGGCTATCTAAAGGCCGTCGCGCAGACGGCGAGCGCACCACTGACGGTGGACGCTTGGCTCGCGATGCCCTGGTCGCAACCGTACCGGCACCTGTGGCTCGGCCGCATGACCGATCCGGCCGGCCAGGCGCCGGTCTACGCGGCCATCGTCATCCCCATCGGCGCCACGGCCGCGCAGTTGCCCGCCCTGGCTGCGCTCGCGGACGGTACGCAAGGGATCCGTTTCGTCGACAAACCGTCGAGCGTGGCGCGGCTGTTTGCCGCCTACCGGATCGGCAGCGCCGGGTGGCTTGCCGGCGCGCTGGCGCTGGTGCTCGGCCTGTTCTGCCTCCGATATGGCTGGCGTGCGGGCCTGAGCGTGACGCTGCCGGTGGTGTTTGCCGTCGGCCTCACCTTCTCGGCCTACGGATACGCGGGCATCCCGCTCAACCTGTTCCATTGCCTGGCGCTGATGCTCGTGCTCGGCGTGGGGGCCAACTACGCCGTCTTCCTGCGGGAAGGGTGCCTGCGCAGCCACGCTGAAACCGGTGCCGTCTGGACCGGAGTCGTGCTGTCGGCCGCCACCACGCTATTGACGTTCGGCCTGCTCGGGTCCAGCGCGATGCCGGTCCTGAGAAGCTTCGGCATGACGCTCGCCTGCGGCATCATCATCGCGGTGGCGCTGGCCCCGCTCGGCATGCCTCGATCAGGAGCACAACGCGCATGACCTCATCCAGCACGTCCGTCTATCTGCACGCACTGGGCATGATCAACGCCCTGGGCAGCGACATCGACACGATTGCCCAAGGCCTCGCGGCAAGCAACGCGCCCGGCATGCGCGCGATCGACCGGCCGGGTTTCGGCGCCGCCGTGGTCGGTCGGGTGCTCGACCCGCTCCAGTGGGCGCCGCCCGCATCCCTGGCACGCTACGACTGCCGCAACAACCGGCTGCTGCTCGGCGCGTTGGCGCAGATCGAGCGCGAACTCCAGGCGACATGCGAGCGCTATGGACGCCATCGCATCGGCGTGGTGCTGGGCACCAGCACCTCCGGCATTCAGGAAGCGGAAGCCGCCCTCCAGCACAGGCGCGAGCACCAGGCCTTGCCGCAGGCGTTCGACTACGTCCAGGTGGAAATCGGCACGCTCGCGCCGTTTGCCGCTGCCGCGCTGGGCGTGAGCGGGCCGGCCTTCACCATTTCCACCGCCTGTACTTCCAGCGCCAAGGCATTCGCATCGGCCGGGCGGCTGCTCCGTCTGCGCCTGTGCGACGCCGTGGTGGTCGGAGGCGTGGATTCCCTGTGCGAAATGACGCTGCAGGGTTTCGGCTCGCTCGAAGCCACCTGCGCCGGGCGCACCAACCCCATGAGCCGGAACCGGGCCGGGATCAACATCGGCGAGGGCGCGGCGGTGTTCCTGATGACGCGCGAGGAAGGCCCCGTGCGGCTGGCAGGAACCGGCGAATCCAGCGACGCGCACCACATCTCCGCCCCGGACCCGACCGGCGCGGGCGCGGAACTGGCGTTGCGGGCCGCCCTGCGGGATGCCGGCATCGACGCCCGCGCCATCGGCTATGTCAACCTGCACGCCACCGCCACCCGCAAGAACGACGAAATGGAAGCACGCCTGATGGCACGCGTGTTTCCCGAGGGCGTCCCGGCCAGCGGCACCAAGCCGCTGACCGGACATACGCTCGGCGCGGCCGGCGCGACCGAAGCCGGCTTTGCATGGCTCGCACTGGCCCGGGATGATCTCGCCCTGCCAAGACATCTCTGGGACGGCGAAGCCGATCCGGCACTGCCAGCGCTCGATCTGGTGGAGAATACGCGCCGCCTCGGCGCAGCACAGTACGCAATGAGCAATTCGTTCGCCTTTGGCGGCAGCAATGCCAGCCTGATCCTGGGTCGGGGATAAACATGAACGACCGCCTGGTGACCACCCTGCCCCGCATCGAAGACATCCTGCCGCATCGCGGCTCGATGCTGCTGCTGTCGCACGTCGACACCTGGGACGAGACCACCCTGCGGGCATCCGCCCGTGTCGATCCCACCGCCTGGTACGCCGATCCCGAGGGGGCCATGCCCGCCTGGTTCGGCATCGAACTGATGGCACAGGCCATTGCCGCGCATGTCGGGCTGCTGTCGATGCGGGACGGCAATCCCGCGCGTCCGGGCGTCTTGCTCGGATCGCGCAAGTACGAAGCGCACACGCCGGCGTTCGCGCCGGACCCGCCCCTGAGCATCGCCGTGCAAGAGGTGCTGCGCAGCACGGAGGGCCACGGCGCCTATGCGTGCACGATTGCCGCCGGCGGACGCGACCTGGCGCAAGCGGTGATCAAGGTCTACCAGCCAACCGATTTTCAAGCCTTTATCGAAGGGAGTTTCGCATCATGAGCCGCCGCGTTCTCGTGACAGGTGCCAGCCGGGGCATCGGCCGCGCCATTGCCTACCGACTGGCATCCGACGGCTTCGCGGTCTCGGTGCATTGCCGCAGCGGACGCAGCGACGCCGAAGCCGTGGTCTCGGACATCCAGGCCCAGGGCGGTTCCGCACGGGTGGTGCAGTTCGACGTGCGCGACCGTGCCGCCTGCCGCACCCTGCTGGAAACCGATATCGCCGAGCACGGCGCCTACTACGGCGTCGTCCTGTGCGCGGGCGTCACGCGCGATGCCGCGTTTCCCGCGCTGACCGACGAGGACTGGGACATCGTGCTCGAAACGGGCCTGGATGGCTTCTACAACGTCGTGCATCCGCTGACCATGCCGATGATCCGGCTGCGCCAGGGCGGGCGCATCGTCACGATCGCCTCCGTCTCCGGCGTGATGGGCAACCGGGGGCAGGTCAACTACAGCGCCGCGAAAGCGGGCCTGATCGGCGCAACGAAGGCGCTGGCCGTGGAGCTGGCGTCCCGGCGCATCACCGTCAACTGTGTTGCGCCCGGGTTGATCGACACCGAGATGCTGGCCGAGGTCGAGCATCTCGAGCACGCGCTGCGGACCGTCCCGATGAACCGCGTCGGCCAGCCCGCCGAAGTGGCATCGGTGGTCGGATTCCTGATGTCGGACGCCGCATCGTATGTCACGCGGCAAGTCATCGGCGTCAACGGCGGGATGGTGTGATGAAACGTGTGGTCGTGACCGGCATGGGCGGCGTGACCGCCCTGGGCTCGCAGTGGCGCGCAATCCAGCAAGCCTTGCAGCAAGGGCGCAACGCCGTGCGCCGCATGCCCGAATGGGATTTTTTCAGCGCGCTGCATTCGCGGCTTGCCTGCCCGCTGCCCGCGTTCGAGGTGCCGTCGACGTATCCGCGCAAGAAGACGCGCTCGATGGGGCCCGTCTCGATGTACGCGGTCCGCGCCACCGAACTGGCGCTGACCGATGCGGGGCTGGTCGACGACCCCAGCATCAGCGACGGGCGCATGGGGGTGGCCTATGGATCGTCGTCCGGGTCCGTGCAACCGATCCGGGCCTTCGGCACGATGCTCGATACCGGCTCGATGCAGGGCGTCACGTCCAACAGCTACGTCCAGATGATGCCGCACACGACGGCGGTCAACGTGGCGCTGTTCTGGGACCTGAAGGGCCGCATCGTGCCGACCTCGTGCGCTTGCGCATCGGGCAGCCAGGCGATCGGGTACGCCTATGAAGCCATCGCCGGCGGCAAGCAGACGCTGATGCTGGCGGGCGGCGCGGAAGAACTGTCCGGCCCGGCCGTGGCCGTGTTCGATACGCTGTATGCGACCAGCACGCGCAATGACGAGCCCCACCTGACGCCGCGTCCGTTCGATGCCGCCCGCGACGGTCTGGTGGTCGGCGAGGGTGCGGCCACGCTGGTCCTCGAAGAATACGAACACGCCCGCGCGCGCGGCGCCGTCATCCATGCCGAGATCGTCGGCTTCGGCTGCAACTCGGACGGCGCCCACATGACCCAGCCCACCGCGGCCACGATGAGCCACGCCATGCGGCTTGCGCTGCAGGACGCGGGGCTGCCGCAGGAGGCCATCGGCTACGTCAACGCCCACGGCACCTCCACGGACCTCGGCGACGTGGCGGAGAGCCGCGCGACGGCCGAAGTGTTCCGGCCCACGCTGCCGATCAGCTCGCTCAAGAGCTACATCGGCCACACGCTGGGCGCGTGCGGCGCCATCGAAGCCTGGTGGACCATCGAGATGATGAAACACCACTGGTATGCGCCGACCCTCAACCTGGAGAACGTCGACCCGGCCTGCGCCCCGCTCGACTACATCGCAGGCCAGCCGCGCGCCATCGACACCGAATACGCGATGAGCAACAACTTCGCGTTCGGCGGCATCAATACCTCCCTCGTCTTCAAGCGCGCACCGTGAACGCCGGCGAACTTTCGCGCCCTGGCGCCGGGCAGGCCGAGCAGGCCGGATATGCCGGACCGGAGCGTGTCGTGGTCACGGGCATGGGCATCGTGTCCTGCCTCGGCAACACGCTCGATGGGGTTGCCGCCGCACTGCGCGAGGCACGCTCGGGCTTGTCCGCCGTCCAGGCGTGGCAAGCGCTCGGGCTCGCGAGCCAGGTGGCGGGTGCGGCATCCGTCGACGATGAAACGCCGTTCCCCCGCAAGTTCGAGCGGTTCATGGGCGACACCGCGCGCCTGGCCTGTCACGCGGCCCGCAAGGCCGTCGAAGACGCGGCACTCGATCCCGCCGTCCTGCAATCGCCTCGCGCCGGCGCCGTGGTGGGTTCGGGAAGCGGCGCCCTGTCCGCCTACGATGCGGCGCTGGCCGTCTCACGTTCGCGCGGCGTCGACCGCGTGCCGCCCTATGTCGTTCCGCAGGCGATGAGCAGCACGGTCTCCGCCAATCTGGCGCAGGTCTTCGGCATCGGCGGCATCAGCTATTCGCCGTCGTCCGCGTGCACCACATCGACGCTGGCCATCGGACAGGCCGCGCACTGGATCCGCTCCGGGCTGCAGGACGTCATGCTGGCGGGTGGCGCCGAAGAGCTTCACGACAACTGCGCGCTGCTCTTCGATGCCATGGGCGCCCTGTCGCGTGCCGGCACGGATGCGCCGCACCTGGCGTCCCGCCCCTACGACACGGCACGCGACGGCTTTGTCCTGGCCTCCGGGGCCGGCGTCCTGGTGCTCGAATCCCTCACGCACGCCCGCGCGCGCGGTGCACGCATCTACGCGGAGGTCGTCGGCTTCGGCCAGAGCACGGACGGCACGTCGATGGTGTCGCCGCAGGCCGCCAGCATCGCCCGCGCCATCCGCGACACCCTGCGGCACGCAAAGGCGCCGCCGGATTACATCAACACGCATGCGCCGTCGACACCGTCCGGCGACCTGGAAGAGCTCCGCGCACTCCAGGAGGTGTTCGGCGCGAACCTGCCGGCGTTCTCCTCGACCAAGGGACTGACCGGGCATCCGCCGGGTGCCGCGGGCGCCCACGAAGCCATCTACACGCTGCTGATGATGCGCGACGGATTCGTTGCGGGCAGCCCGAACATCGTGACGCTGGAGCCGGCGGCCACGGCCATGCCCCTGGTCCGCCGCTCGCGGCCGGCCGACCTTCGCAGCGCGATGTCCATTTCCTTCGGGTTCGGCGGCAGTTGCGCCGGCCTGATGTTCAACGCCGATTCCGGCGATTCCCACTCGTAGCGACAACAACAGGAGTGCTCGATGAAGATCCGATCCGTATTGACCGCAGGCATCGTTGCCGCGATGGCGCAAACCGCGATGGCGCGGACCGAAGTGATGACGTACCCGATCAAGCCCGTACTGGACGCGAATCAGTTCAGCCCCGACGTGGCGCTGTATTTCGGCAACCAGCAGCATCCCGCCGTCGTCCAGAACCTCGGCGAGGTCACGAAGTCCGCGCACCTGCCGCGCAAGATGGTCACCGAAGTCGAAATCTGCAACGCAGCCCTGGCCGATACGCTGCGGCAGCTCACCAGCTACGCGCATGACCACGGTGCCAACGCCGTCATCAACATCAAGACGAGCTTCCACGACACCAAGTCGAATAGCGACAGCACCTTTACGTGCGGCGTCAGCGGTGTCGCCTCGGCGCTGCGCGTCCATGGCGACCTGGTGAAGATCGAAGCGGGCAAGTAATCGCCCCGTCCACGACAAGGCCGCGAAGCCTGCGCATGAAATCTCGACTGCTCTTGATTGCGCTCGGCTTCGCGGCAATCGGTATCCCCGCGCTGGCCCGTGACGAGTTCGACACGTATCCGGTCAGCGAAGCGCTCGCCAGCGAGGGCCCCGACAAGGTCGCCGGCGACATCGGCCTGTATTTTGCCGCTCAGCAGCACGCCCCCGTCGCCCAATCGATAGGGGAGATCGGCATCAGGAAGACGACCAGCACGATCGGTGTCCCCGAGGAATCCGCGTGCCAGTACGCGCTGCTCACTACCGTGCAGGCGTTGCAGGCGCGCGCCCGCCAGATGGGCGGCAACGCCGTCATCGAGATCAAGAGCAACGACAAGGCGCGCGTGATGGAGCGCGCCTCCGAGTTCACCTGCCGTGCCGGCAAGTTCATCGTCGCGGTCGCGCTGAAGGGTGAAGTGGTGAAGCTCGACAACAAGTGACCACTGCACGAAAGCCGGGCCCGCAAGCCCGGTGCCTCAATCTTGTTCGTGCTTGGTCGCAACGACGTTGACGAGGGTCTCGCGCCGCTTTCCCGGTTTCGGGCGATGCAGCCCCAGCCGTTCCAGCAGGCCGAAGTCGCTGGCCCGGCTCCACCAGAGATACGGCAGTGAGATGTTCCGGTCCTCGAACGCGAAACCGCCCGCCCGGATCATGTCGAGATAGCCCTGCGCGCTCTTCTGCACGTGCATGGGGTGGCGGAACAGCAACCGGATCACCCAGGACTTGATATAGGCCTCGGTCGACTCGGCAAACAGCAGCAGTCCGCCCGGCTTCAACACGCGGCGGAATTCGGCAAGCGCCCTGTCCTGCTCGACCAGGTGATGAAACGTCTGATGGCAGAACACCATGTCGACGGACGCATCCGGCAACGGCAGCGCCGCGCAATCGCCATGCAGCAGCTCGACCGGCGTGGCCAGCGCCGCGGCGGCCTGCGTGGCGGCCGCCAGGGACGGACGATGGAAATCGATGCCGATCATGCGCTGCGGGGCGAACGCGCGCTCGAGCAGGCGGAACGAGATGCCCTGCCCGCAGCCGACATCGGCAATCACGGGCGCCGCCGGTAGCGATGCCGTGATCAGGCGCTTTAAATCGTTGATGGCGACGCGCAGCACATGATGCTCCCACGTATGCGTGCGCAAAAACCAAATGCCGAACGCCGTTTCCGGCACAAATGACCCAAAGCGCTCTGGCGCCGAAGAAACCTTGATGGACTGCACGTGACGCTCTCGAATCGGCGACGGTTCAAACAAGCGGGCATTGTAATCGCAAGATGGTTTTCAAAGCGCGGAAACGCACGTACGATCCGGACCGGATTCCGATCCGTTTTCGGTAAACGCTCAGCACTCAGCGAAGCCCACATCGGCCATGACCAAGAAACAGGACACCATCAATTCTCCGGAACACGTGGACGTGGCCATCATTGGCGCGGGCCCCGCCGGAGCCGTCGCCGCCGCCCTGCTGAGACAGGCTGGGCAGCAGGTGCTCGTGCTCGAGCGGCAACACTTTCCGCGTTTTTCGATCGGCGAGAGCCTGCTGCCGCAAAGCATGGCGTATCTGGAGCAGGCCGGCATGCTGCGGGCCGTGGTCGAGGCCGGTTTCCAGTACAAGAACGGCGCGTATTTCGTCCACGGCGACAAGACTGCCGCCTTCGATTTTCGCGACAAGCATTCCGATGGCTGGGGCACGACCTACCAGGTCGAACGCGCTGCCTTCGACCAGATCCTGATCAACTGCGCGGCCGCCCAGGGCGCGGACGTACGCTTCGGCCACAGCGTGCTCGCCGTACAGCCCGGCGACGCGCCTACGCTCGAGGTCCGGACCGAATCCGGCGACACGTACACCGTGCACGCCCGGTTCATCCTGGATGCCAGCGGATTCGGGCGCGTGCTGCCCCGCCTGCTGAATCTTGAGACACCGACCCGCATGCCGACGCGCGCGGCCCTGTTCACGCATGTGCGGGATGCCTTGCCGGCCGGCTCGACCGACCGCAACAAGATCTGCGTCGCCGTCCATCCCGAGCGGCGCGATGTCTGGTATTGGATGATCCCGCTGGCCGACGGCCGCTCTTCGGTCGGCTGCGTGGCCGAAGCGAGCTTTCTCGATCTTCCCGAAGCCGAGCGCGAGGCCGCGCTGCGGGCATTGATCCGCGCCGAACCCACCATCGCCTCGCTGATCGGGGACGCGCCCTTCCTGATGCCGGTGCGCCACATCGGAGGGTACGCCGCCAACGTCGAGAAACTGCACGGCCCCGGCTATGCACTGCTCGGCAACGCCGGTGAATTCCTGGACCCCGTGTTCTCTTCCGGCGTGACCATTGCCTTCCGCTCGGCCGATCTCGCCGTGCGTGCGCTGGTGCGCCAGCTTGCCGGTGAAACCGTGGACTGGCAGACCGCTTACGATGCGCCGCTGCGCCGCGGCATCGATACGTTCCGCGCGTTTGTCGAACGGTGGTACACGGGTGAGCTCCAGGACATCATCTTCCACCCGCATCAGGCACCGGGCATTCGGCGCATGATCAGTTCAATCCTGGCGGGTTATGCGTGGGACGAAACCAACCCGTTCGTCGCAGACCCGGTGCGGCGCCTGAACACGTTGCACGAGATCTGCCGGCTCGACGCCGCCTGACCGCTCGTCGAGAACCGCCCTTCGGGGGCCGGCCGCAGCGGTCAGCCCCCTACGGCCTGCGCGCCACCAGGTCATCCATCACCGGCACCACCGCCAGTGCCAGCAGGATCGACGCCAGCGGGATCGTCGCCACGTAGCCGACGTGCTTGAACCCCATCGCGCCCGTCACGCCGCCCAGGAAGAACATCCCCAGCAACGAAGACAGCAGGCGCAGCCTCGACCGGTTGGCGGCCACGGCGTGCAGATGGCGATGGCCGCGATTCCAGTACAGCGCCTTGCCGAGTTCGATCCCGATGTCGGTGGTCAGCCCGGTGACGTGCGTGGTCCGGATTTCGGCCTTGGAGATCTTGGTGATGATGGCGTTCTGCAGCCCCATCATGAAGCACAGCAGCGCCACCGTGGCGGGCACGAACACCACGCGATACCGATCGAGCGACGCCCCCATCAGGCCGAAGCCCAGCAGCAGGGCCGCTTCCAGCAGCAGCGGCAGCGCGAACTCGCTGCGGGTGTTGCGACGGCGCCCCCAATTGACCAGCACGGCGGTGCAGGCCGCGCCGCACAGGAAGGCCAGCAGCGAGGCCACGCCCGCCAGGACCGGCACGAAGTCGCCCAGCACCAGGTCGTCGGCCACGGCCGAGACGATGCCCGACATGTGCGAGGTGTACTGCCTGACGGCCAGAAAGCCGCCCGCGTTGGCCGCGCCGGCGACGAACGCCAATGACTGCCCGAGCGTGCGATTGGCCTCGTCGGTACGCTCGGGGCTGGTCAGGCGACGGAGATATTGGATGGGCATGGCAGGTCCGGACGATCACCGCACACGCGCATTATGCGCCCGGACGGCCTCGCCTAGCGGACCCGCCGCCGGTCACGGATTGATGTACTGGAACAGCGACAGGCCCTGCATCGACGTGAAGGTCTTCTGCGCGGCCTGCAGCGACACCTGCTGCTGCGAGAACTGCGAAATGGCGCTGGTGTAGTCCACCGACTGCAGCTTGGAGATCTGCTCCTTGAGCTGCTCGCCGAAGTTGGAGCCGCTGCTGTTGAGCGTGGTGATCTGCGACTGCTGCGTGCCGACGGTCACCTGCGCCTGCAGGGCGACCTGGTAGGCGTTGTCCAGATTGTTCTGCGCGGTCTGCACCGCCGCCTGCATGGTGGTCACGTCGGCCGAGGTGGTGATCGGCTTGGACAGGGCCGTGATCAGGTTCTCGTACGTCTTGAAGACGCTCTGGTTGGCGCTCGGGTTGGACGCATCGGTGTTGGGCACGCGCACGAACACCGAATCGCCGGACACCGAATTGGGCATCGAGATGTCCTGTGCGACCTGGACCGTGGGCGGCTGGCCGCTGCCAGCGTACTGCACCGAGCCCGCCGAGCTGACGAACGGATCGGTGGTGCCGTTGGCGCCGCCGAACAGCGCCACGCCCGAGGCATCGCGCTGGTTGGCGCTCGACAGCAGTTGCTGGTACTGCTGCTTGACCTGCGCCAGGATGCCGACGCGCTGCGAATCCGTCAGCAGCGAGGTATTGGCCGCGATGGTCGACTGCTTGCCCTGCTGCAGCGTGGTGATCACGTCGCTCAGCGCCGACGACACGCTGGTCAGGCGCGCGTTGGTGGCGTCGCGGTTGACCTGGAACTGGTCGTTGGTGTCCTGCGACTGCTGCAGTTGCAGCACCTGGCCCATGGCGGCCGGGTTGTCGCCGGCGGAATTGAGCGCGATCCCCGTCGAAATCTGCTGCTGCAGCTTGACCAGGTTCGACTGCGTGCTCTGCATCGACGCGGTGGACGCAGCGAAGAACTGGGCGGTACTGACTCGCATGATCGGGTCCGGAAAAAAGGCTGGAAACGTGGCTTGTTGGCTTTATCGGCAGATGTGCGCGGTTCTTCAGTCCGCGCGTCAGCCGTTGGCGATCGACAGCAGCGAGTCGAACAGCGAGTTCGCCGTCTGCATCACCTTGGCGGCGGCCTGATACGCCTGCTGGTACTTCATCAGGCTCATCGCCTCGTCGTCCAGGTTGACGCCCGACACCGACTGCTGCTGCGCCGTGGAGCTTGCCAGCAGCGACTTTTGCGACGTCAGGTTGGCGCTGGCCTGGCTGGACTGGATACCCACCTGCGTCACCAGGTTGCTCCAGCCCGAGCTGATCGAGGTGGTGCCGTTGTCCAGCACGGTGGCGTTGCGCAGTTGCGCAAACGCGCTGGCGTTGTGGCCGTCCGTGCTGTTGGCCGTGTTGGCCGAGACGGTGAAGGTGTCGTTGGTGGCCGGCGTGCCGCTCAACGACATCTGGATACCGTTGAACGAATACGTCGCCCCTTGCGTATAGGGCGCGGTGCCGGTGTAGGTGGTGGACGTACCGTTGGCGGTGACCGTCACGCTGCCCGGGAAGCCCGACAGCGAACCGCCGCTGTAGGTCAGGTTGACGGCCGACGTCAGCGGCGCGCCGGCGTAGGTGCTGTCCACGCCGATGGAGGCCACCGACGTGCTGCCCGTGTTGTTGCTGCCCTGGTTGACCACCACCGGCGAGGCCGCGGCCACCGCGTGGTAATCGGTGGTCAGCGTCTGCATGGTCGATGCCGCGTTGGCGGTCGGGCGCACCAGGAAGGAGTCGCCGCTGTTCATCGCGCCCGTCAGGTTGAGCGTGACGCCGTCGATGGTGGTCGGCCAGCTCGAAACCGTGACGGCACCGGAGCCGTCCGGGTAGTGCGACACCGTGTAGGCGCCGCCCGAATACTTGACCTGGTAGTCGTTGCCCTGGCCAGCGTTGGCGTTGGCGTTGGTGATGGTCGCCGTCAGCGCGCCGGTGCCGGTATTGCTGGAGCTGGGCGCGACGCTGGGCGCGGCGGTGGAGAACAGGTCCGTCCCCAGGTTGCCGTTCAGGTCCATGCCCTCCTTGTTCTGCGTATTGACGTCGGCCGTGACGGCCGCGGCCAGCCGGCCCACGCTGTTCTGCGCCGGGGTCAGCACGTTCTGGCGGAACTGCATCAGGCCGCCCAGCGCGCCGCCTCCGAGCTGGCTGTCGTCGATACTGACCGTGCCGGCCGGGCTCTTGTAGCCCACCGACAGCTGCGTCGGGTCGTACTGCGATGCCACCGTCGTCAGCTGGTAGCTCTGGTTGCCCTGCACCAGCGCCTGGCCGTTGCCGACATAGATGTTGTACTGGCCGTCGCTGGTCTGCACCACGCTGGCCTTGATCGACTGATTGAGCGTCTGCACCAGTTGGTCGCGCTGGTCGCGCAGGTCATTGGCGGGCTGGCCGCCGCTCGCGGCTTCGGCCTTGGCGATCTGGTCGTTGAGCGCGGCGATCTGCTGGGCGGTGCTGTTGACGCTGTTGACCTGCGTCTGCACCTGGGTGTTGACCTGGTTCGACAGGGAAGCGAGCTGCCCCCCGATCGCGTTGAAGCGGGTCTGCAGGGTGCTCGCCGCGCTCAGGAAGACCTGGCGCGCACTGGTGCTGGACGGATTGGAGGCCAGGCTGTCGGCGGCATTGAAGAAGCCGGTCAGCGCCGTGCCCAGGCCGCTGTTGCTGTCCGACAGGTAGGAGTCGAGGCTCGAGGCCAGGCTGCTGAGCTGATCGGCGGCGCTGGTGGCAGCCTGGCCGCTCTGCACCTGCGCGGTCAGGAACTGGTCGTAGATGCGCTTGACGGTCGTGACGTTGACGCCCTGGCCGAGGTAGCCGGCCCCGGTGGCCATCGGGATGTTTTCGGTCTGGACTGCTTCCTGGCGCGAATAGCCGGCCGTGCTCGCATTGGCGATGTTGTTGCCGGTCACCTGCAGGTTGACATCGGCGGCCCGCAGACCGGTCGCTGCAATATTCAGGAGGGAGCTGCTCATGTTTGTCTCGGTATCGACGGCGCAGTGCCGCCAGATTGATCGCTACCGGAAGAAACGGCCGCCGGCGCGGAAACTTGAGCCCAGGACCCTATCAATCCCGAAAGGCGATAGCCGGTCTCAGGCGATCTGCCTGAGCACGGCCATGATCTTGGTGGCGTAGTTCGGGTCGGTGGCGTAGCCGGCGCGCTGCAGCCCCCTGGCGAACGAGGCCGCGTCCTTGCCCGCCGCCACCACGTTGCTGTAGCGCGGGTTGTTGCTGAGCAGGTTGGCGTAGTCCTTGAACGCTGCGGCATACGAGCTGTAAGCGCGGAACTTCTCCTTGACCTTGTGCGCGACGCCGCCGACGTACTCGGTGGTCGTCACCTCGGCCGTCGGGCCCGTCCACGAGCCGCCGGCCTTGATGCCGAACAGGTTGTGCGTGTTGGTGCCGTCCTTGGCGCGGATCTCGCGGCGGCCCCAGCCGCTTTCCAGCGCGGCGTGGCCGATCATGAAGTTGGCGGGGATGCCGGTTTCCTGGCTGGCCTGCGTGGCGTGGTCGATCAGCTTGTTGTAGAAGCTGGACATGCGGTCGCCGGCCGGCTGGGAAGCCACCGACGACAGGTCCGCCTCGGGCAGCGCGCCGCCCGACTGGGCCTCGGCTTCGGCCTGCTTGCGCAGCGCGGCCAATGCACGCTGCACGCGCTCATCCAGGCCGGGGCGCGGCACCGTGCTGATGCCCGAGCCGTCGTCTTCGACGCCCGCCGCCGCCGTGGCCGCCAGGCCGTTGAGCGACGCGCGCGCGATGGCCTTGGCGGCATCCGTGGCGGTCGAACCGGCGGCGCCCGGCAGGGCGGTGTTGGTGGCGGTGGTGCGCGACAGCGCCGTGTTGACCGGGCCCGATGCGTCCGGATTGGTCTTCGCCGCCTGCCGCAGCATCTGCTTGAGCAGTTGGTCGGCCACGCCCACGCCACGCGAGGCGATGGTCTGCGACAACTGCTGGTCGAACATCGACGTATACATCTTGCTCGACGACGAGTCGAACAGGCCGCTCTGCGGCGATGCCTCGCGCATCTGCTTGAGCATCATGTTGACGAAGATCGCGTCGAACTGCTTGGCGACGGTCTTGGCTGCCCCGGTCGGATCGGTGCGCGCCGTCCGCTTGAGCGACTCGAAGCCTTGCGCGTCGAGCGCCAGTCGGTTGCTGATATCGGTCTGGTTCATGACTGCAAACTCCGCGACGCCGTGCGCTTAGATGATTTCCAGGTCGGCGCGCAGCGCATTGGCCGCCTTCATCGCCTGCAGGATGGAGATCAGGTCTTGCGGGTTGGCGCCGATGGCGTTGATGGCCTTGACCACATCGGCCAGGCTGGTGCCGCCCTTGACGTTGATCAGGCTGCCGCCCTGCTGCTTGACCTCGATGTTCGAGCGCGCGCCCGCCACCGTCTGGCCCTGCGAGAACGGTGCCGGCTGGCTGACCACCGGCTCCGTGCTGATGGTGACCGACAGGTTGCCGTGTGCCACCGCGCAGGGCTCCAGCTTGACCTGCTGGTTCATCACCACCGAGCCGGTGCGCGCATTGACGACCACGCGCGCCGCCGCCTGGGCCGGCGTCACGTCGATGTTCTGCAGCTTGGCCAGGAAGCCGACACGGTCGGAGGCCAGCGCCGGCGCGCGCACGTTGATGGTGCGGCCGTCGGCGGCCTCGGCGGTGTCCGCGCCGAACTGCTTGTTGATGGCGTTGACGATGTTCTGCACGGTGCCGAAATCCGTCGTGCCGGTGTCGAGCTGGATGCCGCCGCCCTCGCCCACCGAGGCCTGCACGGTGCGCTCCACCGTCGCCCCGTTGGCGATGCGGCCGGCGCCGAGCTGGTTGATCTGCACCTTGCTGCCGTTGGCCGACGCGCCCGCGCCGCCGATCACGACGTTGCCCTGCGCCAGCGCATAGAGCTGGCCGTCCACCCCCTTGAGCGGCGTCAGCAGCAGCGTGCCGCCGCGCAGGCTCTTGGCATTGCCGATGGACGACACCGTCACGTCGATGGTCTGGCCCGGCCGCACGAACGCGGGCAGCGAAGCCGTCACCACCACGGCGGCGGTGTTCTTGAGCTGGATGCTCGAGCCGGCCGGCACGTTGATGCCGAACTGCGAGAGCATGTTGTTGAAGCTCTGGATGGTGAACGGCGTCTGCGTGGTCTGGTCGCCGCTGCCGTCCAGGCCGACCACGAGGCCGTAGCCGATCAGCGCGTTCTCGCGCACGCCGGCGACGGTGGTCAGGTCCTTGATGCGGTCGGCATGCGCGGTGCCCACCAGGGCACTCCAAGCCAGCAAGGCCGATCCGATGAATCGATACAGTGTCATGACAGATTCCTCAGAACGGCATTCAGAATGGAGAAACGCTCAGGAAGAACCGCGACAGCCAGCCCATCTGCTGGGCTTCGGCCACGTAGCCGGTGCCGCGGTATTCCATGCGCGCGTCCGCCACCTGGGTGGACAGCACGGTGTTCTGGTTGTTGACGGTGGTCGGGTTGACCACGCCCGAGAACTTGATCGACTCGGTGCCCTGGCCCACGGCCATCTGCTTCTCGCCGCTGACGACCAGGTTGCCGTTGGACAGCACCTCCACCACCGTCACGGTGATGGTGGCGGTGAAGTTGTTCTGCGCACCGTTGGCGCCCTTGCTGTCGAACTTGTTGGCGTCGCTGGCCGACACGCCCAGCAGCGACAGCACGCCGGGGTTCATGCCCGCGAAGGTCGGCACCGACGTGGTCTTGCTGCCGCTGCGGTCCACGCTGCCGGAGGTCTGCTTGCTGGCCGCCGTGTTCTCGGTGATGACGATGGTGATGGTGTCGCCCACCATGTGGGCGCGGCGGTCTTCGAACATGCCGCGGAAGCCGCCGCTGCCCGATGCCACCTCCTGGTAGATCGCCCCATTCTGGCGCGGCGCCATCACCGGCATCGGCGGGCGGGCGGTGGTCGGGCCTTGCACGATCGGTTCCGGCGGCGGCAGCATGCCGCACGCCGCGGCGAGCAGGGAAGCCGTGCCAAGCACGGCCAGGCGCACGATTCGCACGGCGCGGCCGCCGTGCAGGAGCGAGAAAACCGGGGGGGTATGCATCGCAAAACGTCCTTAGAACAGCGCCGGCGCGCTTACAGCTGCGCCAGCTTTTCCAGCATCTGGTCGGAGGTCTGCACCGCCTTGCTGTTGATCTCGTACGCGCGCTGCGTCTGGATCATGTTGACCATCTCTTCCACCACGTTCACGTTGGACGTTTCCACGTAGTTCTGGTTGAGCACGCCGACGCCGTTGGCACCCGGCGCGGCCAGGTTGGCCGTGCCCGACGCTTCGGTCTCGGCGTACAGGTTCTCGCCCATGCTGCGCAGGCCGGCCGGGTTGATGAAGTTGGCCAGCTGGAAGGTGCCCACCTGGGTGGAGTTGACCGCGCCCGGCGTCGTCACCGTCACCGTGCCGTCCTTGGCGATGGTCAGGCTGGTGGCGTTCTGCGGCACCGTGACGGCCGGCTGCACCGGGTAGCCGCTGGAGGTCACCAGCTGGCCCTGTGCGTTGATCTGGAAGCTGCCGTCGCGCGTATAGGCCAGCGTGCCGTCCGGCATCTGCACCTGGAAGAAGCCGTTGCCGTTGATGGCCACGTCGGTCGAGTTGCCGGTCTGCTGCAGGTTGCCCTGGGTATGCAGGCGCTCGGTGGCGACGATGCGCGTGCCGGTGCCGATCTGCATGCCCGAGGGCAGCGTGGTCTGCTGCGACGACTGCGCACCCGGCTCACGCACGTTCTGGTACAGCAGATCCTCGAACACGGCGCGCGAGCGCTTGAAGCCCGTCGTGTTGACGTTCGCCAGGTTGTTCGAGATGACATCCAGCTGCGATTGCTGGGCGTCCATCCCGGTCTTGGAAATCCACAGGGAGCGAATCATGTTCGAGTCCTAGGTTTGATTCAATTCAGAAGCCCGCCGCCTCAGGCGTGGCGCAGCAGTTCGTTGGCCGACTGGGCATTGGTGTCGCCGGTGTGCAGGGCCTTCATCTGCAGCTCCAGCTGGCGCGAGATTTCAATCATGTTGACCAGCGAGTCGGTCAGGCTGACGTTGCTGCCCTCCAGCGCGCCGCCGGTGATGCGCACGCGCTCGTCCACATTGGCATCCTGGCCGTCGCGCTGGCGGAACAGGCCGTCGGTGCCGCGGTCGAGGTTGGACGGATCGATGCTCACCAGCTTGAGCCGCCCCAGCGACACGGGCGGCGTGCGGTTGTCCGCGCTGATCGCATTGATCGTGCCGTCCTTGGCGAACTGCACGGTGGTATCGGGCGGCAGCGTGACCGGGCCGCCGTCGCCCAGCACCGGCTGGCCGGACAGCGTCTCGATGGTGCCGTCCGCGCCCACCTGGAAGGCGCCGGCGCGGGTGTAGGCCTCGCTGCCGTCGGCGGTCTGCACGGCAAAGAAGCCCTGCCCGTCGATCGCCACGTCCAGGCTGCGGCCGGTGGTCTCGATCGGGCCCGGCGTCATGTCGGTGCCGATCGCCGACGCCATCACGAAACTGCGCGTCGGCGAGCCGTCGCCCTGCACGCCCACCGTATGGAACGCGTCGATCTGGGCCTTGAAGCCCGTGGTGCTGGAGTTGGCGAGGTTGTTGGCGCTGGCGGCCTGCTGGTCGAACAGGTGCTTTGCGCCAGTCATCGCCACGTAGATCATGCGGTCCATGCGGGGCTCCTAATCAGCGCATGCTCACCAGCGTCTGCAGCAGCTGGTCTTCGGTCTTGATGGTCTGCGCATTGGCCTGGTACGAGCGCTGCGCGACGATCATATTGACCAGCTCGGCGCTCAGGTCCACGTTGGACTGCTCCACCGCCGACGACTGCAGCAGGCCGAACGAACCCATGCCCGGCGTGCCCATCTGCGGCGAGCCCGACTCGGCCGTTTCCACCCACTGGTTGCCGCCGATGTTCTGCAGCCCGTCCGGCGCCTTGAAGTTGGTCATGGCGATCTGGCCCAGCGTCGACGTGCGGCCGTTGGAGTAGCGGCCCGTGATGGTGCCGTCGTTCCCGACCGAGTAGCTGGCCAGGCGGCCCGTGGCGTAGCCGTCCTGCGTGACGGAGGTGTCGTTGAAGCCGCCGCCGTACTGCGTGGTACCAGTGAAGTCCATGCTGGCGATGCTCATGCCCGTGAAGGCCACCGCCACCTTGCTCGGCGACGAGGTCAGCACGCCGCTGGTGTTGAAGGTCAGCGAGGTGACCGGGTTGCCGCCGGTCGGGGCCGCGCCGTCGACCGTCGAGTAGACATCCCAGCCGGCGGCGGTGCGCACGTAGTAGTTGGTCAGCATGTGCGACGTGCCCGTGCCGTCGTACACCTGCTCCGAGACCGAATGGTTGTACGTGGCCGAATTGGTGGCCGAGAACGGCGTGGTGGTCGGCACCGTGCCGGCGGCATCGAGGTTGATCGTGAACGCGGTGTTGGTGGTCGCCAGCGGCGCCAGGTCGTTGACCGGAATCTGCAGGTTGGTCAGCACGGCCGTGTTGATCTTGCCCGTGGCATCGGCGGCGTAGCCGGTCAGGTTCTGGCCGGTGGCGGAGATGATGTAGCCGTTCTTATCGGTCTGGAACTGACCGTTACGGGTGTACGACACCTGTCCGCTGGACACGTCGACCATGCGGTAGAAGCCGGTGCCGTTGATGGCGATATCCAGCGGGTTGCCGGTCACGGTCACGTTGCCCTGCGTGAACGACTGCGACACCTTGGTCACGTCCACGCCCTGGCCGATCTGGTTGTCGGACGCGCCGACCAGCGAGCGTGCATACACGTCGCCGAACTCGGCCGTCGACTTCTTGTAGCCGACCGTGTTGGCGTTGGCGACGTTGCTGCCGATCACGTCGAGGTTCTTGGAGGCGGCGTCGAGACCGCTGAGGCCTTGCTGGAATCCCATTGTGTGCTCCCGTGGAAAATGAAAAGCGGGTTCGACCCGTTACTGGATGGTGGTGACGTTGGACAACTTGGTCGTTCCGCCCGAGGCAAGCTGCAGCAGCGTGGTGCCGCTGTCGATAGTCACGCCGGTCACCTTGTCGGTGCCGAGCGCGGTTGCCGAGGTGGTCGAACCGCTCAGCGTGGCGGCCACCGAGATCGTGTAGGTGCCGTCCGACAGCGTGTTGCCCTTGTCGTCCTTGCCGTTCCAGGTGTAGTTGCTGGTGCCGGCGGAGACTTGGCCCAGGTCGACGGTACGGACCGTCGTCCCGGAAGAATTCTTGATGGTGACGACCGCGTCGTCGGCGCCGTTCGGCACCGAGATGCCGAAGCTGGCCGTGCTCGACGACAGCGACAGCGTCGACGACGGCACCTCCACGGTCCGGCCGATCAGCGACGAGGCCTGCGAAGCGGCGCTCTGCGTGGCCATGCTGGACAGCGTCGTGTTCAGTTGCGAGATGCCGTTGACGGTGTTGATCTGCGCGAGCTGCGACGTCAGCTGCGAGTTGTCCATCGGGTTCAGCGGATCCTGGTTCTTCAACTGGGCGACCAGCAGTTGCATGAAGGTGTTCTGCAGGTCGGTGCCGGTCTGCGAGGTGATGCCGGTGGTGCTGGTCGTGCTGCTGGTGCTGGTCGTGCTGGTGGTGGAGCTGACGGTCATGGTCGTGTCTCGCTAAGCGTTCGGGTGGTTTACTGGCCCAGGGTCAGTGCCTTGGCCGCCATGGTCTTGGTGGTGTTGGCCACTTCCACGTTGGCCTGGTACGAGCGGGAGGCGGAGATCATGTTGACCATCTCGTCCACCACGTCCACGTTCGGCATCGTCACGTAGCCGTCGGCATCGGCCAGCGGATTGCCCGGCTGGTGCATGCGCTTCATGGGGGTGACGGTGTCCTCCACCACGCCGTCGACCGACACGCCGGTGGCGTAGCCGTCGGTTCCCTGCTCAGGCGAGAACACCACCTGCTTGGCGCGGTAAGCGGTGCCGTCCGGCCCCGTCACGCTCTCCGCGTTGGCCAGGTTGGAGGCCACCACGTTCATGCGCTTGGACTGCGCGGTGAGCGCGCTGCCAGCCACATCCATTACCTTGAATAGCGACATGTCGGTTCCGCTGTCGTTGAATGCGTTATCGGATTCGATCCGTTCATCACATGGCGACGCCCGCCGGGCCGATACCCTCCGGCCCGGGGCGCCGCGCACTTCCCGCCCCGCTTTCGCCGCGCCGCTGCCGCGCCGCTGCCGTGACGCGGTCGTCCTGCCCGGTCTTTGCCTGCTAGCTGCTCTGGATCGCCGCCAGCATTGATTTGATCTTGGCCGTCACGATGGACAGGTCTGCCTCGTAACGCACCGTGTTGTCGGCAAAGCGCATGCGCTCGCCGTCCATGTCGACCGTGTTGCCGTCGATGGAAGGCTGCTGCGACGTGCGGTACTCCACCTCGCCCTGCAGCGCATCGGCCTGCGACTGCGCCGACAGCGATGCCTGCATCGGCACCACATCGGCCGCCGGCGCGCCCGCCGCCGTCAGATGGCCGGTCGCCGTGGCCGTCATCGGCAGGCTGTTGCCCGTCTGCTGGCCGGTGGCCTTCTGCAGCGCGGACTGGAAATCGAAATCGCGCGCCTTGTAGCTCGGCGTATCCGCGTTGGCGATGTTCGATGCCAGCAGCTGGTGCCGCTGCGAACGCAGCCGCAGCGCCTGCTCCTGGAAGCTGAACAGTTGATCCAGTTTGTCGACCATGTCTGTCATGTCCTCGCGGGTGGCGCCTTGGCTGCCAACCGCCGGGGTATTCCTGTTTAACTGGGGCGCCGCCGGAGGAGTGGCACCGGCGGCCCCTTCAAAACCGCCGATGCCGTCCACCAGAAACGCTGTATTGCCGTGTTGCTGAAGTTGCCGTCATGCAGCCTCAGTGGCGCGCCCGGCCTGCGGTCCCAGCGCCGGCCGGGAAAACCGGCGCCGGGGCAGTCCACGCGAGCGCGGCGCCAGAATGGCGTCACAACGGCCTCGCGCAATGCCGGGGACTTCACCACGTTGCAAAGTCTAGGGGCCGGTCCACAAGTGCATTCGGCGGAATAAAGGGGGGATTGGCCGACATTTCCCGATTTGGCGCCCGCACGCGCGTGGCTACACTTCACGGCAGTTTCGATGGAGGACCGCCATGTCCACGCGACCCGCACGCAGCGCTTACGACCCGCCCCTTGCCGTTGCCCGGCGCCCCCGCGCGATCGCCCGCGCCCAGGCCATGCCGCCGGCCGCGCGTCGCCGCGGGCTGCTGCTGGTGCTGGCATTGGGCCTGCTGGCCAGCGTCGCCCATCCGGGCCAGGCCCATGCGCAGCAGATGATGCGTGTCGGCTACGCCCCGGCCAATGCCGCCGCCGCACCCGCCCAGGCGGCCACCACCATCCAGGGCCCCACCGCCATCCAGATGCAGATCCAGCAGCAATTGCAGTCGCAGCTGGACATCCTCAACGGCACCGCCGACGGCGGCGGCTCGCGCGCCTCGGTGGAAGTCGGCCCGGTGGACCCGCGCGTGGCCAACCAGCCATGCGACCAGGTCGAACTGATGCTGCCCTCGGCCAACCGCCTGCGCGGCCGTATACAAGTGGGCGTGCGTTGCCGCTCGCCGCACGCATGGGCGGCGTGGGTGCCGGCCACGATCCAGATCAGCGGAACCTACTACGTTGCCGCGCGCCAGTTGCCGCCGGGCAAGACGCTCGACATGGGCGACCTCGAGGCTCGCACCGGCGACCTCTCCGCCCTGCCGCCCTCGGTGGTCCTGCAGCCGGCGGACGCCGTGGGCCGGGTCCTGCTGACCAGCCTTGCGCCCAACCAGCCGCTGCGCGCCGAGAGCCTGCGCATGCCGATCGCCATCCAGGCCGGACAGACCGTCAAGCTGGTCGCCGACGGCGGCGGCTTCCAGGTCACCAGCGACGGCCGGGCACTGAACCAGGCCGCCGTCGGCCAGGTCGCCCAGGTCCGCACCGCCAATGGCAACGTCATTTCGGGCATCGTGCAGTCGGCGGGCGTGGTGGCGGTCCAATTTTGAGCATCAAGAATCACTTTTCTCAGTGTGATGCCGACGCACTAAAGTTTGTGCGGGAGCCGGCCGATATGGGTGTTAGGATGAACGCGCTCTTCGGAGACACCCGTGAAAGTCAATCAAGTCAACAATTCGCCGGCCATCACGCCGACCAAGGACGCTGCGTCCGGGTCGACGCGCACGACCGGCACCTCCTCGGCCGGCGCCACGCGCGCCGCGCGCTCGAGCAGCCAGAACGACGGCACCCCGTCGCTGTCCGTGCAACAAGTCTCGCGCCAGGTGGGCAGCGGCGATTTCGACGCAGCACGCGTCGAGCAGATCCGTGCCGCCATCCAGAACGGCTCGCTGAAAATGGACGCCTCGAAAATCGCCGACGGCGTGCTGTCGGACGCCCAATCGCTGCTGTCCGCGCAAACCAAGGCGGTCTGACGGGCCAACCCCGTCCCTCCGTTCCACTTCCTTCTAATGCCGCCGGCCCGACAGGGCTGACCGCGGCAGGGCGGCGTGCCGGCTGGCGCCAGCCGCCTTTTCGCCGGAGCCTCGCATGGACAACACGCTGCTGATCCGTACCCTGAGCGACGAACAGGCCCTGCTGCGCGCGGCCACGCAGACGCTCGAAGCGGAAACCCGAGCGTTACATGATGGCGACATGATGGAGCTGGAACGCCTCACCGAAACCAAGCAGCAGCAGTTGGGCCGCTTGACCGAAGCCGACCGCGAGCGCCGTCTGTGGTGGGCGCAGCATGGCGGCACCGATCCGTACGGGCTGGTGAAATACCTGCGCTCGGACGCCACCGCCAGCCGCCTGTTCGACGAAAACCTGGCACTGGCCGCCACCCTGCGCCAGCGCAATCTGGAAAACGGCACCCTGATCGCCCTGCGCCTGCGCGCCACGCAGAACGCCCTGGCGGTGCTGCATGCCGCCAACAACGGCGGCGGCACGCCGTACGGCCGCGACGGCAAACAGCCGCTGTCGATGCCGCGCTTCTCGATCGTTGCCCAGTAAGCACAAGCCACATCCTCCCCCTCCTCATGGCCGGCGCCCGCCGCCGCGCCCATCTACCCGCCGCGTCCGCGGCTCATGCCTGAACCCGCAACGGAGTGCAATGGCATGAAGTGCGGATAGCATCTCCCCAGCAGGCCTGCTATGTATGGCACCTGCACCGCATCCGATCGGGGTAAACAAAACGGTTTACATCCCATTGATGGGTGCAACAAGCAAGCCGGGGATTTATTCTGCGCATTTCTGCGGGGTTTATCCTCCGCGCCTGGCGAATTAACAGAAAACCGGACGGGAACGGTTTTTGAAATGCTGAAAAAAGGTTTCGGCCCGACAGCACCGTCCGCGGTGATTGCCGGTTGAACGGGGAAGATACCGAGGCCATGCACCATTGCGTTTCCGCCGGCCGCAACTGCCGCGATTTGGATCCCACCGATCCAAATGGGCAATCGGCCGGAATATTCCGGAATGGGCACATCACCATGACCAGACAGGCGGCGCAGTGAAATCAATCGTAGTCGAAGCACATCCCTTGGTCCGTGCCGGTGCAACACACGTATTGCAAGCCTTGCCGGCGGTTTCTCAAGTTGTCAGCGTGGAACCGGGCGAAGCCCTTTTCGAGAATCTTGCCGCCCACGCGGACGCTGAACTGGCCCTGATCGGCCTGCCCCTGCCGGGCATCGACGATATTCCGGCGCTGACCAGACTTCTGCGGCAGCCTCATCCCCGGCATATTGCGGTGCTGGGCGAAAGCGACTCACCCGCGCACGTGCGCGCGGTGATGCAATTGAATATCTCGGCATATCTGCTCAAGAGCTACGCCGGTAAATTGATCGCCGCCGCGCTGGAATTGGTGCTCGCTGGCGGCCGTTATGTACCGGCCTCCATCGTGCTGGCCCGCCCGGACTCGCCGTTCGGCATCACCCGGGCCGGCAATGACGATTGCGCAATGCTGGGACTGACGCAACGCCAATATGAAATCCTGGTGCTGCTGTCGCGCGGACACCCGGTCAAAACCATCAGCCGCATGCTCGGCATTTCCGAAGCCACGACCAAGGCGCACATCAACGCCCTGTATCGTCGCCTGGAAGTGCGCAGCCGGACCGAGGCCATCTTCGTCGCCACGCAGCGTGGCGCGATGCTGATGAGCCATCCGCGACTGGTCGAGCCCCCCATCCACCCGGAGCCCTCGCGCCTCGTGCACGCCGGCTGAAGCAAAAAAAGCGGCGCCCCGAACCGGGACGCCGCATGAAGCAACCCTCCGCGCTGTCGCGTCGCGGACAGTGACAAGGACAGGGGCGGCTCAGAACTTGGCCCGCATGCCCACGCCAAAGGTGTCGGCGGTGGACAGCGACGTCACCTTGTCGCGGAAGTAGGCCGCATACAGGTCGGTGCGCGTGGACAGCGCGTAGTCGTAGCCGATGGCTCAGGTGTTGCGCTTCACGTCCGCCGCGCCGGAGGTCTTGGTGTATGCATACGAGGCCAGGACGCTGCCCGCGCCCACCGGCACCGACACGCCCAGTTGCCCGCCGTTGGCTTTCGTGTCGCCCGTCGAGATCGTGTTCTTGATGTGCTGGTACTGGCCGAACAGCTTGACCACGCCAAAGTCGTAGGTCGCCCCCAGCAGCGCGGCGTCCTGGCGCCGAAAGCCCGCCACGATGGTGTCCAGGTCGCCCGGGTTGGCATCGAAGCGCACCTGCTGGTAGGCCGCCGTGGCCGCGAAGTTGCCGTGGAAGTACAGCAGGCTGCCGCCCCACTTGTTCTGGCCGTTGTGGCCGGCCTGCTCGCCGGCACCGTAGATCAGGTTGGCGCTCAGGCCGTTGAAGTCGGGCGTGGAATACAGGATGGAGTTGTTCCAGCCCGAATCGTCCACCAGGCCGGAGATGCCGGCCGCGCCCGACAGGCCGTTGCCGAGGTAGGTGTGGAACACCGCCGGGGAGAAGGTGTAGGAGTCGATGAAGGGGTTGAAGAGGATGGTGGAGACGAAGTAAGGCGGGGTATTGCGGCCAAGCTTGATGGAGCCCCAGGCATTGGAGGACAGGCCGACGAAGGCATTGCGGGCGAAGAAGTTGTCGCCGTCGAAGCGGCCGGCGCGGCCGGTGTCGGGGCGGAAGAAGGCTTCGAGTTCGAAGAGGCTCTTGAGGCCGTTGCCGAGGTCTTCGCTGCCCTTGAGGCCCCAGTAGGAGGTGGACATGCCGCCGGGGTTGACCACCCCGGCGCGGCTGGAGTCGAAGCCGTTCTGCGCGCCGACCCAGGCATCGACCTGGCCGTACAGCGCCACGGACGATTGCGCCTGGGCCGCGCCCACGGTGAGGCCGGCGGCCACCGCCAATGCAGCCAGTTTGAAACGTCGCTTCAATTGCATGGGTGATTGCTCCCGCTTGTGGTTCCGTTGTGTTGAATGTCACTGCGCGAGGCCGGCGGCTCGACCTGCCCCGCTGAAATCAACGCGATGCAATGCAACAGCCGCGCCAGAACCGCATTGACGCGTTCGTCGGCAGGAATAGGACTGGTTCTGGGACACGCTGACCATGGAAACCGCAGAGGCCCAGCTTGGTTACTTCCAGCAGACAAGTTCCCGCACCATGCGGTTTTCTGCACCGCACTGGCGCGGCAACGGGACCGGCCGCGGGATCGATCAATCCGTCTGCAGCACGCGGATATCCACTTCGCGTGTATAGCGCTCGGGGGAGAAATCGCAGTAAGTCAGGGAAATCGGTGCATCGGCAACGCCGTAGCCGATACGGCGCACGCGCACCAGGGGCGTCCCCGGTGCCACGTTGAGTTCGCTGGCCTGGTGGGCGTCCGCCACGCAGGCCAGCGGCGCCTCGCGCGAGCGCGCGATGGTCAGGTTGGCACGCTGAAAGACCTGGACGAACAGGCGGTCCTCGAAATCGAGCGCCTCCAGCATGGCCGCCAGCCGCGACGTCAGCCACGTCCGCAGCAGCATGATGGGCACCCCTTCGACCCGCGCCCGGCGCTCCACATAAGCCACCGGTGCGCCCAAGCGCAGATCCAGCGCGGCGGCCACGGTCGCATCGGCCGTCTCGCGGCGGAACACGCTCACGCTGTAGACGGCCCCCGGCACATATTCGAGCGCCGCATCCGACTGCCCCGGCGCGTACAGCACCGGACGATGCGGCCCGATGCGGTCGAGCACCACGCTGCGCTGCCCGCGCGAGCGCTTGAGCAAGCCGCGCTGCGCCAGTTCGTTGAGCGTGCGGCGCGCGGTCAGGCGCGACACGCCGTAGCGCTGCGCGACTTCGTTCTCGCTGGGAGCGACGCTGCCCGCGGGCAAGGCACCGTGCAGGATATCGAGCCGGATGCGATCGGCCAGTTCAAGGTACTTGGGCAGTCGGGGCGTCATGCCGACGTTATACAGGAACCGCAACGCAACGCGGCGGCACGCCCAAAAGCACAACGGCCCGCCGGGTGGCGGGCCGTCATGCGGAAAACAACGGATCAGGCAATCAGGAATCGGTCACGGTTCTTGCCGATCCAGGCCGGCGCGCGACCGCGGCCCGACCACGTTGCGCCCGTCTTCGGATCGCGGTACTTGGGCGGCACCGGCGTCTTGGCACCGGCACGGCGACCGCGGCGCGGAACCAGACCCAGGTCTTCCGCCGTCAATCCATATTCGGCCACGGTTTGACGGACTTGTTGAATGACCGCTTCCAGCTCTTTGGAGCGGGCCGCTTCAATCTGTTCTTCGAGCTTGGCCTTTTGAGCAACCAATTCCTTGTACGTTGCCATATGTGCTCCCTGTAAAGTTTCCGATGGATCAGATGGATCAGATATTAGTTCAATTGTATTCATAACTGAAATGAATTTTCAACGTCTTTTTAGCACGGCCAATTGTTAAGGATCCCGGCGTTGATCGCCCTGGCACCAAGCCGGGCATGCCGGAAGCGAGCGCGCAATCGGAAAGCCGGATTGACTACCGGGAAATCCCTAAGCAATCAGGCAAGGCTGAAAAAAAACCGCATCGCGCCGCATTTCAGTGCAGTCACATTAGCAAGCAGGGATGGGTCCCGCAATACAGACGGTGCAAAGCGTGTGCAAAGTCGTCCCGCGTCCGCCGGATAGCGGGAAGAGACAACAATGCTTCAACCCTTGCCTTACCGTTTTTCTATCGGCTTTCGTGCATCGGGTTGTCGGCATGCGCGCCATTTGCGCTTGCAACATATGTTTTTTCCGTAACGTTCAATCGAGTGCATGCTTGCCTATTGCATCGTGGCGATAGGCACGCGTGTATTGATGTGTGCAACCTGATCCGCATTATCGCTTCACTGGAATCAACCATGGAATCAACCATGCTTGATCGCGCCCGGCACAATTCCCGCGCCCGCATCGCCGGTCAGCGGGCTAACCGTGCCCGCAATGCCGTCCTCATGCGCACCACCCGCATCGCCCCTTGGGGGTGTTGCATCGGACACAAAATGAGGGTTTGCGCTGCAGGCGACTTTTGCGCATCATGAACTACGATGTCCCCACTTCCGCCGGTTCGCCGTCAGCAGCGCGATCCCGATGAAGCACAGCGCTTCTCTGAACCCGCGGGTCCGTTCGTGATGCGGTGCCTAGGGTCTGTTCCCCATGGAGCGTGGGATGCAAGACGATCTTTCTTACCCGCTGTCCGCACAAAGCCTGCCTGTCCCGTTCTACGTGGTGCTGGAAGGGCGCATCGTGTATGCCAACGCAGCAGGCGTCTGCATGGTGCGGGCCCTGTCGGTCGACCAACTGCTGGGCGAGCCGTTCTCGCGTTTCTTTCTCGATGCCCCCGAATCGCTGCAGCTCGATGCAGCCCGCGCGCGGGACTGGCCTGCAACACCGCCGGCCGACCCGCCCCACGCCACGCGGATGGCCCCCGCCATGCCCGGTGCGCAGGCCGAAACACCCTCAATCGTCCGCCTCACCATCACGCCGACCCGCTTCGATGGCATGCCTGCCCAGCAAGTGGTCGTGCACGGACTGCCGCTGCCGCTCGATGCCCAACTGCCGGGCAAGCCCAGCGAGCGGGCGCTGAATCCGGAAGCCATTGGCGCAGCGCTGCCGCATGAACACCTGGATCACCTGCTGTCCACGCTGCCCTCCATGGCGTCGCTGGGCGAGCGCCTGTCCGCTGCGCTGCGCGCGCTGGAAGCGGCGTTGCCGCAGATGCTGTGCGTGGTGGCGCGGGTCGTATCGAATCGCGTAAGGCTGTACGGCACGCGTGCGGCGCGCGCCCAACTGGCCGGCGGCCAGGACGCCGCGGCGCGGTTGACCACCGCCGCACAGAGCGAACTCGATACCGAACTGGCCCGCGCCGCGCCGGCGCTGAACGACCTGCCGCCGGTCGAATTGACACGGCTGGCCAACGCGCCCGCCATCCTGCGCGACATCCTCGCTCGCGTGCCGGGCATCGCACCGCCGGCATGGGTCTGCCGCATCCCCGCCCAACATGACGGCGCGCACCCGAGCGAGGATCTGTTCTGCCTGTTCTACCCATCGCCATCGGAGCAGCACGGGGCGCCGGACGATGCCGCCCAGCACCATGCCTGCAGCGGTTATATCGGCGCGCTGGCCAAGCTGCTGCGGCTCGAAGGCGAATACCGGCAGGCGCGGGATCTGCGCGATCAGTACCGGCTGGTGGTCAACCACCTCAGCGAAGGCGTGCTGACGCTCTCGACCGACGGCCGCGTGCTGTCATACAACCGCAGCGCGGCCGAGATCCTGCGTCTGTCGGGCGCCTCATGGAAAAGCCGCTCGCGCCTGATGCTGGGCGACATGATGCTGGCCGAGGACGGCAGCATCCTGCCGCGCGCGGCCTGGCCGTCGACACTGGCGGCCCGCACCGGGCGCGCCATCAGCAACGTCGTGGTGGGCATGCCGGCCGGCAACGGGCAGATCGTCTGGCTGCGCGAATCGGTCCTGCCGATGTTCTCGCAGGACAGCGCGACCCCGCACGCGGTGCTCGTCATCTTCACCGACATTACCACCGAGCGCTCCACCTATGAGCAGTTGCGGCTGCTGGAGACCAAGGATCCGCTCACCGGCCTGCCCAATCGCGCCGCCTTCATCGAGCGGCTCGATGCGCGCCTGGCGCTGCCGTCCACCGGGCAGGCGGCGCTGCTGTATGTCGGGCTGGACCACTTCAAGACCGTCAACGAGGCCATGGGCCACCACATCGGCAACCAGGTGCTCAATGTGGCGGCACATCGCATCCGCGCCGATGTGGGCCAGCGCGCGCTGCTGGCGCGGCTGGGCGGCGACCAGTTCTGCGTGGCGATCGACGCGCCGGAACAGGCGGAAACGCTTGCGCAGCAGATGCTCGATGCGCTCGCCAAACCGTTCCCGGGCGGCGAGCGCGAAGTGCATCTATCGGCCAGTGTCGGCGTGGCGATGTTCCCCGAGGACGGCAGCGATGCCGCCACGCTCGTCAGCCGCGCCGAGGCCGCCATGTACCGCGCCAAGGAAAACGGCCGCAACCGCATGGCCCGCTATTCCCGCGCGCTCGAAACCCAGATCCTGCGCCGCTTCACACTCAACGAACGGATGCGGCGCGCGCTGGGGCGCGGGCACGTGCGCCTGGTCTATCAACCCAAGTACGCGCTCGCTACGCGCGAGCTGGTGGCCGTCGAAGCGCTGATGCGATGGTCGGACCCGGAACTCGGTGCGGTGTCGCCGACCGAGTTCATCGCGGTGGCCGAGGAGTCGGGCTATATCCTGGAACTGGGCCGCTGGGCCTTGCTGCAAGCCTGTTCGCAAGGCCAGGCATGGGAGCGGGATTTCGGCTTCACCGGCAGGGTCGCCGTCAACGTATCGGCGCGCCAGTGCGACGCGGGCGTGATCGAGCGCGATGTCGATGAAGCGCTCGGCGTGTCGAGCCTGCGGCCCTCGCAGCTCGAGCTGGAACTGACCGAAAGCGTACTGCTGGCCGACCGCCTCTCCACGCAGCGCCTGCTGACCAGCCTGGCCGCGCGCGGCGTGCGCATTGCGCTCGACGACTTCGGCATCGGCTTTTCGTCGCTGTCGTATCTGCGCAGCCTGCCGATCCACAACATCAAGATCGACCGCTCGTTCATCAGTGGCGTGCCGGCCGTGGCCGACTGCGTGGCGCTGACCAAGACCATCATCGCCATGGCGCAGGCGCTCAACATGACGGTCACGGCCGAGGGCGTGGAAACCCCCGAACAGAGCGCCTTCCTGGCGGCACACGCCTGCGACGAAGTGCAGGGCTTCCTGTTCGGGCGGCCGCTCGAGGTGCCCGCGATGGAGAGCCTGCTGCGGTCCCGGGGCGCCGTTTCGATCTGAAGCGCCCACAAAAAAGCGGACCACGAGGGTCCGCTGGTCCGCGTCTTGCTCTGCCGGCCGCGCTCAGCGCGTCGCCACGTTGCCGACCAGGCCGCCGAGCGCCGCGCCGCCCAGCGTCGCGCCCGGGCCACCGATCAACGCCGCCCCCGCCACCGCGCCGACGCCCGCACCGATCGCGGTGTTGCGCTGGCGCGGGGTCCAGCTGGCGCAGCCGGTCGCGCTCAGCAGCGTGGCGGTCGCCAAAAGAATCGTCAGCACCCGGGTCATGTCGCTCTCCTTGCAATGTGTGGTTGCGATGCCGTGAGATGGCATGCCCGGAGTCTGGCGGATCGGCCACGCGTGCGCTGTATCGCTTTGTAAGCGATCGTTGCATGCGGGCGAATGTTACAACCATGACAGTTCGTGCCGAATCCACGAGCAGAGCCGACCAAAGCCTGTGGCGACGCGGGTCCAATCGTTTTTCCCACAGAGTTATCCACATGTTTTGTGCATAACCGGGCACGACAGCCTGAGATGGACGGCGCAGGCCCGTCCGGCAACGCGGCGGAGCGCATGCAGGCACGGCCGCGGCGCGGACATCCCCAGGTTATCCACAGCATGCGGCACCTGTTACAACGTGCAACAAACCCTTTGGCCTCAATCGGTTGCGGTCAATTTTGCAAGCGGTTTGGGGCGGCCTGTGGACAAATCCGTGGCTTGGGCGACGACGGCCATGTCCCGTTCAATTAGTTGCGGATACAGTTGGCGATCAGTTCTGGATACAGCACGCTGCGCTCACCTGCAATGCAGCGTGCCATAAGGTGTATCCGCCTCTAACCGAAATCCGTCTAGGAGGCGACTTTGGGCGGTATCGTCTCGGAAACGGGTTCAGCCATCGGGCACCGAACGCAAAGATGAACACTGGATGGAGGCACCCTATGGGGTCCAACACTCAATCATGGGCGACGGGACTGCCAGAGTCTTACAGCAGTCGCTGGTTCATCACTAGCTGGCCTGGCAGGTACGTCGGGGCGTCGGATGCAGCGTTGCTGTTCGTTCTGGATAGCTCGGCATCCCGCTGCCTGCGCCTGTTTCGTAGCGCGCCGCCGAACTGGGAATATGGGGAGTTGGCGAAACTGCTGAACGCCTATTGCACACGCACGAGCACCGGCTTCAGCATACTCTCGGGACCGCAGGAGCCCGCTTGGACCGGGCGGCATCGGCCCACCTTGATCAGAGCATCACGTTAACGCCCGCGGTCGCCAGCTGCATGCGGTCGCTCGAATGCCTGTTCAACGATTCGGAATTTCAGATGCTCACGACGTTCGTCGACATAAATGCCGCCCCAATGGGAACGCTCCCAGATTTCCTTTCAAGCCGCCATCATCGCAGGGGCGCATCCGGAGAGAGCCCCGCCCCCACGGTCGATGGGCGGTGAGCGACGACCACGACACCCACCGTTCCCTCACACTTTCAACTAGGAATTTTCCATGACCCGCCGCTTCGTCGACCTTTCGATCTACTTGGAAAACGACGTCATCTCGGATCCACCTGGCTACGGCCCAAAGATCGAGTATTTGTCCCATCGCTCCACAGCCGAACAAGTCACGTCATTTTTCCCCGGACTGAAACCTGAGGACTTGCCGGACGGCGAAGGCTGGGCAATCGAGCACATCCAGCTCAGCACACACAACGGCACGCACTTGGATGCGCCTTATCACTTCCACAGCACCATGAACGAATCGATGGGCGAGCGTGAGCGAGCCATCGCCATCGACGAAGTGCCACTGGAGTGGTGTTTCCAGCCTGGAGTCAAGCTCGACTTCACTAACCTCGATGACGGCTATGTGGTGACCGCCGACGACATCGAGGCGGAACTTGCACGCATTGGTCACGAGCTCAAGCCATTGGAAATCGTCGTGGTCAATACGCGCGCAGGCAAGCGCTATGGCCAGTCCGACTATGTCTCGTCCGGTTGCGGCATTGGGCTGGACGCAACCATGTATCTCCTTGAGCGCGGTGTTCGTCTCACCGGCACCGACGCGTGGAGCTGGGACGCGCCGTTCGTGCACACAGCAAAGAAGTACGCAGAAACACACGACACCTCACTGATATGGGAAGGGCATAAGGCAGGCCGCAACATTGGCTACTGCCACCTGGAGAAATTGCACAACCTAGAAGTGCTACCACCGCACGGCTTCTACATCTCGTGTTTCCCCCACAAGATTCGGGGTGCCTCAGCAGGCTGGACGCGCGCTGTCGCCATTTTCGACGACGCTCTCAATGCCGGGTGACTACACCATGGAATTGAACCGCACCCATGATGCTTCGCGCCGTAGCTGGCTAGACGAGGCCAACATACCCGGCACAGATTTTCCTCTGCAAAATCTGCCGCTTTGCGTCTTCCGTCGCAAGGGCAGTGATGAGAACTGGCGGGGCGGCGTCGCTATCGGGGACCCAATCGTTGACTTAGCGGCGCTGCAGCGGACGACATGCCTGCAAGACTTGGCCGCCGAAGCAGTTCGGGCCGCTGCTGCGCCGAAACTGAACGCACTGTTGGACCTTGGCCCCAGCAGTTGGCAGGCACTGCGCCATGGACTATTCGACTTGTTGCAAGCAGGCAGCGCACACGAGCAGTCTGTTCGGGAAACCCTCGTCCCCCAGTCGGAAGCCGAGCATGCGGTGCCGGTCGACGCTATTGAACACGGCAGAGGTAACCCCTATGCAGAGGCCGTTGGCTCGACAGTCACCGAAGCAAAACGGAATGCCATCACGTTGCGCGACGCGGAGCGTGATGAGCGACATCGCATCGCAAACGGGCGACTCCCTGCTCCCCGACAGTGCAACCAAGACATGGACGATACGACCGTCGTTCCTGTCGAGGTGAACGATCCGCTCGAAGCGGCTGCCAGAAAGGCAGAGGAAGCCTACCGCAAGACTCGGTGGCGGTAGGCTCCACGCCGCTGTACCCACTTCTAATGTTCAATGCGTGCCCAACCGGCGAACTATCGAAATTGCTGGCGTGGCAAGGCCGTGGCAGAGACACCCTGTGGCGCAAAGCCAATGCGGAGGCGGCTTCGGGGTCTGTATCCAGGACTAATGTCCTTCTGTATCCGCCTCTAACGGCAACGAACACGCCAGATCGCCGGGAGTATCGACATCCCGCAGCACGCCGCCATCCTCGACATCGAGGCAAACCAGCCGGGCCGGGTCGATCAGCCCGCGCGCGCCCTCGTCACCGTCGAGCGCGGCGAGACCAGTGAAATAGTCCGCGCCGAAGCCGATCGGATGCCCACGCCGGCCCTGATGGAACGGGGCGACGCAGTGATGCGCGTCCAACGCCCCGGCAACCTGCGCGATGGTGCGCGGCTCCAGCCACGGCATGTCGGCCAGGGCGATGATCCAGCCGCCGGCGCGGGGGCGTGCCGCGACACCGGCAGCCAGGCTCGCCCCCATGCCGCGCGCCGCGTGCGGACAGCGCAAAACGTCGCAGCCGGCTTCGGCGAGCAGCGCGGCCAGGCGCTCGGCCTCGGCGCCGTGCGTGCCGGCGGCCGGCACCACGGCCACGACATCCTCCAGCGCCGCGCGCAGACGGCGCGCGGCCTGGACCGCGACCGGCGTGCCGTCGGGCAACGCGGCCAGCAGCTTGTTGACCGCACCGCCAGGATCGAAGCGGCTGCCACGGCCCGCGGCCAGCAGCACACCGACGACTGGCTGCCGCCGCATCAGACGACCTCGGTCTTCAAGGTCACCTCGACGTTGTTGCGCGTGGCGTTGGAATACGGACAGACCTCGTGCGCCTTGGCCACCAGCGCGTCGGCATCGGCCTTGGACAGGCCACCGATGCGCGCCGTCAGCCCCACCTTCAGGCCGAAGCCGCCTTCCGGGCGGGTGCCGATGCCCACATCGCAGTGGATCTCGATGCTGGCCGGATTCAGCTTGAGCTGGCTCTTGGCGACAAAGTCGCAGGCCGAGCCGAAGCAGGCGGCATAGCCGGCGGCGAACAGGTCTTCCGGCGTGGTCGTGTCGGGCTTGCCAGGGCCGCCCATCGATTTGGGGACGGACAGGTCATGCGAGATCTGGCCGTCCGCGGTCTGCGTGTGGCCGTTGCGGCCGCCCGTGGCGGTGGCGTGGGCAGTGTAGAGGATGTTCAGGGCCATGACGGGCTCCATGGGAACAAGGAACGGGGACGGGGACGGGACGCAAACAGCGTGCCGCAGCGGGCAAAAAAGCCGGCACGCACCGCTGCATGCCGGCCCCGATCGCATCACACTGAACCGGCTACACGGTGTCGAACGGCAGCTTGCGCAGCCGCTTGCCGGTCAGCGTGAACACGGCGTTGGCGACGGCGGGCGCGATCGGCGGCACGCCGGGCTCGCCGAGGCCGGTCGGATTGTCCTCGGACGGCACGAAGAACACATCCACCGGCGGCGCATCCGGCATGCGCACGGGCGGGAAGTCGGTGAAGTTGCTGTTCTTGGTGGCACCGTTCTCGATCTCGATGGCAAAGCCCGGCGCGATCATCGCCAGGCCGAACACGCAGCCGCCCTGGATCTGCGCCTGCGCGCCCATCGGATTGATCACGCGGTTGGCATGCACACCGGCCGTGACGCGATGCACGCGCGGCCGCCCCTGGTCGATCGACACCACCACGACATAGGCCACCACCGACTCGAACGACTCATGCACCGCCACGCCCCACGCCTGCCCCTTCGGCAGCTTGCGCTTGCCGTAGCCGGACTTGTCGACCGCGAGTTGCAGCGCCTGGCGATGGCGGGCGTGCTCCTTGCCGGTAAAGCGCGCGAGGCGATAGGCCACCGGATCCTGCCTGGCGGCATGCGCGACTTCATCCACCAGCGTTTCCATCACGAAAGCGGTATGGGTGTGGCCCACCGAGCGCCACCACAGCACCGGCACGTCAACGTTCGGGTGGTGCACCGACAGCTGCATCGGGAAGCCGTAGTCGTTTCCGATCACGCCCTCGGTCATGGTGGCATCCGCGCCGTTCTTGAGCATGTAGGACTCGAACAGCGTGCCCTTCGTGATCGATTGCCCGACGATCACGTGATTCCAGCCCAGTACCTTGCCGCTGCCGTCCAGGCCGATATCGACGCGGTGCAGGTGCATCGGGCGGTAGTAGCCGCCGCGGATGTCGTCCTCGCGGCTCCAGATCACCTTGACCGGGCCGGCGTGGCCGGCTGCCGCGTACGCCTTGGCAACGTTGGCCGCTTCCACCACGTAGTCCGACGTCGGAATTGCCCGCCGGCCAAAGCCGCCGCCCGCCATCATCGTGTTCAGCTCGATCTTCTCGGGCGCAACGCCCAGCGCCTTGGCCAGCGCCCCCTGGTCGACCGTCTGGAACTGCGTGCCGACCCACACCTTGGCGCCGCTGATGTTGCCGCCCTCGTGCCGCAGGTCGACCGTGCAGTTGAGCGGCTCCATCGGCGCGTGGGCGAGATACGGAAATTCGTAGTCCGCCTGGATGCGCTTGGCGGCCGACTGGATGGCGCTGACATCGGCGGCCTTGACCACCACGCCGGGCTGATCGGCGAGCTTCTTGTATTCGCCCATCAGCGCGGCGGAAGACACGCGCGAACCCGCGTCTTCCCACGTCACCTGCAGTGCATCGCGGCCCAGCTTGGCCGGCCAGTAGCCGTCGGCGACGACCGCCACGCCCGTACCGCCGCGATCGGTCGGGATCGTCACCACATCGACCACGCCCTTGATGGCCTTGGCCGCGGCGGCATCGTATTTCGCCACCTTGCCGCCGAAGCGCGGCGGGCGCGCCACCACCGCCACCTTCATGTCGGGCAGGCGCGTATCGATGCTGAACTTGAGCGAGGCGTCAAGCTTGCCGCGTGCATCCAACCGCGGCGTCGGCTTGCCGACGATGCGGAACTGCGACGGGCTCTTGAGCGTGACCTGCTGGGGCACCGACAGCGCCATCGCGGCCTGCGCGAGCTCACCGTAGGTCGCGCGGTTGCTGCCGGAGGTGACCACGCCGCTGGCCGTGCGGCAGGTGGACGGGTCCACCTGCCAGCGCTCGGCCGCCGCCGCGACCAGCATCGTACGTGCACGCGCGCCAAGCTCGCGGTATTGCGCAAACGAATGGTTGAGCGCGGTCGAGCCGCCGGTGATCTGGATGCCATACACCGGATCCTTGTAGGGATCGCCGGCCGGCGCGAGCATCGCGCGCACGTTGCGCCAATCGGCGTCGAGCTCTTCGGCCAGCGCCATCGGCAGCGCGGTGTGCACGCCCTGGCCGAACTCCAGCCGGTTGACAGCCACCGTGACGGTGTTGTCCGGCGCGATGATCAGAAAGGCCTGCGGCGGCGACGGCGGCTTGGCCTTCGCTTCCTGCGCACCCGCCAGCACTGGGGCCACGCCGATCGCGAGGCCACCGCCGGCCAGCGCCGTGATTTTCAGGAAGCTGCGACGGTCGAGCGTCGCGATGCCGTCATCGGCGGAAGCCGGCGCTGCCGGATGCTGAGCGCTGCCACCCGCCAGCGCTTCGAGATTGCGGATTCGCATGGTCTGTCTCCGGTGGGGGCTTACGCCAGCGCCTTGGCCGCCTCGTGGATGGCGGCGCGGATGCGCTGGTACGTGGCGCAGCGGCACAGGTTGCCGGCCATGGCGCGGTCGATGTCGGCATCGGTCGGCGCCTTCTTGCTGCGCAGCAGACCGACGGCGCTCATCATCTGGCCGCTCTGGCAGTAGCCGCACTGCGCCACGTCGTGTTTAACCCAGGCTTCCAGCACGGCCCGACCGACCCGGTCGTCGGCGATGTGCTCGGAGGTCGTGATCTGCGCGCCGACCACGGCCGAGATCGGCAGCACGCAACTGCGCGTGGACTGCCCGTTCAGATGAACGGTGCAGGCACCGCATGACGCGACGCCGCAGCCGAACTTGGTGCCGGTCAGGCCGAGGTTGTCGCGCAGCGCCCAGAGCAGCGGGGTCGACGGGTCGGCATCGACCTCCACCGGCTTGCCGTTGAGATTCAACGTCACCATGGCGGGATCCTCCTTGTGGGGCGGGTGGGATGTCGCACCGTTATTAGGCTCGACTGTCGCGGCATGGCGGTGCGGACCGCTGTATTAAAGCAGGTTCGGATTTATTGTGCAGACGGCCGATTGGACGGCCTTTGCCGACGCCGGGATGCGGTCCGGCCGGGGGAGTCCGAGGGATTTTCACGCCACATCGGGCGATCGGTTTGCGCAAATTCTGGGAAAGCGATGCCGGCCTTCAACCCTGTGATGCCGGCCAGACGCGCCCACGCGCCCCCCATGCGCTCATGTCGGATTGGAAGGTGCTCCTCGCCGCATGGGCCGTTGCCCGGCTGCCGGATTTCGACCTGCGCCACGGTGCTTTGCGCGGGGTGGCGCGCGCCCGGTCAAGCACGCCCATCCCCTCGCTGCAAAAAGGTGCACATCCCATTCCGCTACCGCTTGCCCGCCGGCATTCGCGAATGAATATGATTTTTCGCCTTGGGCGTCATCGAATTAAACCAATAAAAATATTGTGCGTCTCCACAACAAAAATAACGATCAAAAACAAGTCGCCCTTCCTCGATTCTCGAAAAACATGAGCAACCCGAAAATCAAAGCCGCTTTCAATTTCCTCCAGCAACTGCCGCGGATCGCCAGCAGCAGCATCCCGGCGTCATTGCAAGGCACGCCTCCCCCCGTCCGTGTCCGTGCCCGATCGATCGAGTTGCCCAAGGCACCCAAATTCACGCCGGAAAGCGAGCCAAACAGTTGGCGTACGGCTGCTTCCCGTGCCATCAAAACTGCTGTGGGCATCGGTGCGGGTGTGTATACCTACGACACCACCACCAATCACTTCTTTCTGTCGACGACCGCGCTGCATGACGGCAAATACGGTTTCACCAGCGACGAGCGGCTCGACAAAGCGCGGCCGGAAGCGGAAGCGAATTATCAAACCTATCAAAGCCACACCCCCGCCGAGCAACAAGCGCACAACAAATCGTTCAATCCCATCAGACTGTGCGGGGACAATCGTTTTGTCACCATGACGGACTATCGCGTGGCCACGCGGACCTATCTCTCGCACCTGGTGGACTCCGAGGCGGCCAACGCACTGATGTCGAGCAACGTTCAGTGCCTCAAGGGCACGCACATCAACAAAGAAGCGGTGGAAAAATTCAACCCCTCCAAGCTGCCCAAGAACTTCGACCTGACCCAGAGCAAAGCGTATGACGAGAAAAACAAATACTCCCTGATCGGGGTCTACAACGAAGAAACCGGCTCCTTCGGCTACACCTCGCGCTCGGCGACCCACCCATTCGTGGCCGAGGGCTGGGACCACTTCTTCGACGCCACGCGGGGAGAGAAGGGCCTCACGCCCAGGCAATGCGTGGAGACCATGGAGGCCTTGCTCGAGCGCGGCGACACGCTCAGCGCCGAAGCCCAGTTCGCCGCCGGCCAGCTCCTGCTGATCTACCGGCAAGCCTACGCCTGTGACGAAAACTGGGGCAATGCCGAATCGGTCGTGCTGGCCGACCTGTATCGCCACGGCCTGGCTGACAAAGCGGAAGCCGACAAGATCGAGCTGACCCGGCCGCCTTATCAGGAAGACCTGGACAAAGGCCTGGCCCGGCGCAACACCAGCTACTTCGGGCCGAAACTGCAGCGCGCCGATATCTGGGCCCAGAAGCACATCCTCAGGAAAGACCCCGAAACGATCAAAAGCATCGACAACCTGCACGTCGCGGACCTGCAATACACGCCCTTGTCGCATTTCAAAGTGAACGACAAACGCAACGGGTTTGAAGACTGCTCGGGGCTCGGCGACTCGTTCACCAGCCTCAATGCCACGTCATGCCTGAACCACGCGCGCCTCATGAACGGCCAGGAGCGCCTGTCGAGAAAGGAGGTCGTCGTCCTCATCGCGTGCCTCAATGCCGTGTACGACAACGCGGGCGGGATCCGGCATTCGCTGCAGGAAATCGCGCGCGGCTGTTTTGCCGGGGCCGGATACACGGTCGCGGAGGGTGACCTCTTCTATCGGATGGTGTGCAAGAACGCGGCAGAGCAATTTTACGGTGGCAGAAACCTGAAGGCGCAGAAACCCTCCGAGCAGAAGCCCTTGGGCACGGCCAGCCCCGCCGCCTGACCCCACGCCCCGGAACTTGACAACCCCTCGCAGCCACCGGCACTATCGCCGGATGGCTTCCCGGCAGACCGCCCTTCTTCACCTCCTCGCCCGCACGCTCGTGTGCGGGCCCGGTCTGCTATCCGCCGCCCTACCTCGACTACTACGCGTGTAAGCGCGTAGATCCCCCTGTCCCCTTCGTTCCGGTGTTTGATCGGCCCGTCGCCACGATGGGCCTCGCGTGGCGCAGTCCGTGCGCCGTTCTGGAGCCTTCCATGTCCGCCCCGATCCCGACCCCGCCATCGCTACGACTACCGACCGGTTGCCAGACCACGCGCCCGTGGCTGTCTGGCCGCCCCCGCACCCCGTTCCCGGCCACGCCGGACGCCGCGCGCGCAGGCGTCCCCGCTGTATGCAACCGATCCCGATCTCATAGGACACACTCACCATGTTGAAGAACCCCGCCGCCAAGTACCGCCCGTTCCCGCCGATCGCCCTGTCCGATCGCACCTGGCCGTCCAAGACCATCACCCGTGCGCCGATCTGGATGAGCACGGACCTGCGCGATGGCAACCAGGCCCTGTTCGAGCCGATGAACGCCGAGCGCAAGATGCGCATGTTCAAGATGCTCGTGCAGATCGGCTTCAAGGAAATCGAAGCCGCCTTCCCCGCCGCCTCTCAGACCGACTTCGACTTCGTGCGCGAGCTGATCGAGGGCGGACACATTCCCGATGACGTGACCATCGAGGTGCTGACGCAGGCGCGCGAAGACCTGATCCGCCGCACCATGGAGTCGCTGCGTGGCGCCAAGCGCGCGATCATCCACGTGTACAACGCGACCTCGCCGGTGTTCCGCCGCACCGTATTCAACACCGACCGCGCAGGCGTCAAGCGCATCGCCGTGCAGAGCGCGAAGCTGATCCGCGAGATTGCCGAGTCGATGCCCGAGACGCAGTGGACGTATCAATACAGCCCGGAAGTCTTCAGCGGCACCGAACTGGACTTCGCGCTGGAGGTCTGCAACGCCGTCACCGAGGTGTGGGACCCGACGCCCGCGCACAAGATCATCTTCAACCTGCCGGCCACGGTGGAGATGGCCACGCCCAACGTCTACGCCGACCAGATCGAATGGATGCACCGCCACCTGGCGCGCCGCGATTCGATCCTCCTCTCCGTGCACCCGCACAACGACCGCGGCACCGCGGTGGCCGCGGCGGAACTGGCGGTGATGGCCGGCGCCGACCGGGTGGAAGGCTGCCTGTTCGGCAACGGCGAGCGCACCGGCAACGTGGACCTGGTCACGCTGGCGCTCAACCTGTATTCGCAGGGCATCGATCCGGGGCTGGACTTCTCGCACGTCAACGACGTGGCGCGCACCTGCGAAGACTGCACGCAGTTGCCGGTGCACCCGCGCCATCCGTACGTGGGCGACCTGGTCTTCACCGCGTTCTCGGGCTCGCACCAGGATGCGATCAAGAAGGGGTTTGCGGTGCAGCAGCCGGATGCCGTCTGGGCGGTGCCCTACCTGCCGATCGACCCGGCCGACGTGGGCCGCACCTACGACTCGATCATTCGCGTCAACAGCCAGTCGGGCAAGGGCGGCATCGCGTACCTGCTGGAGAGCGGCTACGGCATTGCCATGCCGCGCCGGCTGCAGGTGGAGTTCAGCAGCACCGTGCAAAAGCTGACCGACACCAGCGGCCGCGAAGCCTCCGCCGCTGACATCTGGGCGCTGTTCCAGGAGACCTATCTGCAGGCCAACGGGCCGATCGGCTACGTGTCGCACCGGCTCGCGGAGCGTGACGACGGCAACCAGCACATCCGCCTGGTCGTCAACATCGCCGACCGCGAGCACATCTGCGAGGGCGTGGGCAACGGGCCGCTGGATGCGCTGGTGCAGGCGCTGTCCAGGGTGCTGGCGGCACCGGTGTCGATCCACCACTACGAAGAGCGCGCACTGGGCCAGGGGGCCAACGCGGATGCCATCGCCTTCGCGGAACTGGCCGCGCCGGGCGTGGCCGGCAGCGTGTTCGGCGTGGGCGTCGACGCGAACCTGACGACCGCGTCGATCCGCGCGGTGGTGGGCGGCGTGAACCGGCTGGCGGCGCGCCACGCGCAGGCGCAACCGGGGCAAAGCCTGCTGCGGCGCGGCATGGCGCCTTCCGTGGAGGTTGCCTGATCACACAGGTTTATCCCCGCAGCAGGCACTGAGTTGCTACATTGAAAGCGTGCCGCCCGGGCGTCGCCCCGGGCGGGCATCCCTTCCCGTCGCGCGCATGCGTGTGACTCCACTGCCAGGAGAACCGAGATGATCCATCGTCCGACCGCGAAAGAGAATGCCAAGCGTTTTGCCAGTGTGATCCAAGCGCTTCACGCCTGCGAAACCGCCTGCGCCCATTGCGCGACGGAATCCGGCAAGAACGGGCATGCCGAAACCATGGGCCGCTGCGTCAGCCTGTGCACCGATTGCGCCAAGTTCTGCGCCCTCGCACGCGATTTCCTGGAGCGCAACAGCGAATTCGCCGAACTGCTGCTGGAAGACTGCGCCGAGATCTGCCAGCAAACCCTGGAGGAATGCGCCCACCACGGCGAAGGCTATTGCCGCAAATGCGCCGAAGCCTGCGAACAGTGCAAGAAGGCCTGCCTCGAAGTCGCCGGCGCCGCCCCGCTCTCACCGGCCCAACAGAAGGATCTGCTCGCCACCCTGTAAGGCGTATGCTTGAGGGTCATACCGCCAAGCCACGCCTAACCATGAAAATCGGCGAACTCGCGCAGCGCACCGGCATCAGCATCGAGACCATCCGCTTCTACGAAGCACAGGGCCTGCTGCCCCCGCCGGCGCGCGCCGCCAACAACTACCGCGTCTACACGCCCGAGCATGCCGAGCAACTGGCCTTCATCGCGAAGTGCCGGTCGCTCGACATGGCGCACGCCGAAATCCGGCGCCTGATGGAACTGCAGGCCAACCCGCAGGCGTCGTGCAACGCCATCAACTGCCTGCTCGACGAGCACCTGCGCCACGTCGAGGCCCGCATCGCCGAGCTGACCGAACTCAAGCGCCAGATCGAGGCGATCGGGCAGCGGTGCACGACGGTGGCTTCGGTGGCGGAATGCGGCGTGCTGCAGTCGCTGCACGAGGAGCCGCTGGCGGCCAGGAGCGCCGAACATCATGCCGACCCCGCGGATGCCGAGCACGCGCATCGGCATATCCGCGGTGTGCATCGCTGACAACACCCCACGTTCTTCCGCGCCGGCTCAGGCGCGCACGCGCATCACCCGCAGCCCATTGAACACCACCAGCAGGCTGGCCCCCACGTCGGCGAAGATCGCCATCCACAGCGTCGCCTCGCCCGCGACGGCCAGGGCGAGGAAGACGGCCTTGATGCCCAGCGCGAGCGCAATGTTCTGACGCAGCACGGCCACGGTGCGCCGGCTGATGCGGATGAAGGCGGTGAGCTTGCGCGGATCGTCGTCCATGATGGCGACGTCGGCGGCCTCAAGGGCGGTGGCCGTGCCGGCCGCGCCCATCGCGAAGCCGATGTCGGCGCGGGCCAGGGCCGGCGCGTCGTTGATGCCGTCGCCGACCATGCCGACGAAACCGTATTGCGCGGCCAGCTCGCCGACCACGCGCTGCTTGTCGGCCGGCAACTGCTCGGCGTGCACGGCATCGATGCCGACTGCCTGGGCGATGGCTTGCGCGGCGCGGCGGTCGTCGCCGGTCAGCATGACCGGGTGCACCTGCAGGGCGCGCAGGCCGGCGATGGCCTCGGCGCTCTCCGCGCGCTCGCGGTCGCGCACGCCGAAGAGCGCCACCGCCCCACCCGCATCGCACAGCGTGACCGCCGACATGCCCGCGGCCTGCAACTGCTCGGCAGCCTGGCGCCAGGCCGGCGTATCCCACCCGCGCTCGGCGACGAGCGCGGCGTTGCCCAGGTGCCAGCGCACACCGTCGAGCGTGCCCACGACGCCACGGCCGGGCAGCACGGACAGAGCCTGGACGGGGCGATCCTGCGCCGCACCATGCGCGGCGGCCGCCTGCACGATCGCCAGCGCAATCGGGTGCGTGGTGTGGGCATCCAGCGCGGCGGCCACGCCCAGCGCCCGCAACTGGACGACATCGGTGGCGGCATCGAGCGACGCCACCGGGCGGGACGTGCCGTCGGGCAAGACCACCGTATCCAGCACGGGGCGACCGGCGGTCAGCGTGCCGGTCTTGTCGAGCGCCAGCGCGCGCAGGCGCCGGCCGCTTTCCAGGTAGACGCCGCCCTTGACGACGATGCCGCGCCGCGCGGCGGCCGCCAGCCCGCTGACCACGGTGACCGGGGTGGAGATCACCAGCGCGCACGGGCAAGCGATCACCAGCAGCACGAGCGCGCGATAAACCCACGCCAGCCAGCCGTCGGCCGTCACCTGCGGGCCGATCACGGCGACGGCCAGCGCCAGCAGCATCATCGCGGGCGTGTAGATAGAGGCGAACTGGTCGACGAAGCGCTGGGTCGGCGCGCGCTGCGCCTGCGCTTCCTGGATGGCCGCGGCGATACGCGCGAGCGTGCTGTCGGCGGCGACCGCCGTGGCCTCGGCCTCGATCACGCCATCGGTGACGATGGTGCCGGCGAGGATGGCGTCGCCGATGGCCTTCTCCACCGGCAGGCTCTCGCCGGTGACGGGCGATTCGTCCAGCGCGGCGCGGCCAGCGACGATGCGCGCATCGACCGGGACGCGGCTGCCGGTGCGCACGCGCAGGCGCGTGCCCAGGGCGACGGCGTCGACCGCCACCGCCCGCCAGCCGCCGGCCCCATCGGACACCTCGGCCGTGTCGGGCGCGATGGCCGTCAATGCACGGACGGCATCGCGGGCCCGGACCAGCGCGCGCGCCTCGATGGCCTCGGCCACGGCGAACAGGAAGATCACCATCGCGGCCTCGGCCCACTTGCCGATCAGCAGCGCACCGATGACGGCCACCGCCATCAGGAAGTTGATGTTGAACGTGAACGCCCGCAGCGCGATCCAGCCCTTGCGCAGCGTCGGGCGGCCGGCCAGCCCGATGGAGGCCAGCGCCAGCCCCAGCACGGGCCACGCGTGATCGCCCAGCGACCAGGCGATGGCCTCCGCGCCGATCGCCGCCGCACCGCCGACGCCCAGCAGCCAGGTGCGGCGCGACACACCCCCGGGCGCCGCCGCGCGGTCGTGCGCTTCCAGCACCTCGCCGTCCATGCCGATGGCACGCAGCGCTTCCAGGAACGGCGTGATGTCGTCGACGGTGTGGTGGATGGTCAGATGCCGCTCCAGCAGGTTGAAGTCCAGCGCGACCACGCCCGCGGTGTTGCCCAGCCTGGCGCGAATCATCCGCTCCTCGGTCGGGCAGTCCATCTGCGCGATGCGCAGCCGGGTCCGGCCGGAGGCGCGGGCCAGCGCGGCGGCGGCGTCAGCGGCATCGGCGGGGGTGGCGGAAGTAGCGGGGGCGGAGGCCGCACGGGGTTCGTGCGCCTGATCGTGGCCGGGACGCGGCGCATGCGCGGGGGCAGGGTGGGCGGCGGTGTCCCGCGCGGCCGGATGATCGTGGCCGCAGCAGCCGCCGCAGCCGCTCTGTGCGGGCTTGGCATCGACGTGGTCGGGAGAGGTCATCGAAGAAGCAGGATGGTGGTGGTCTACCGCCATTCAAAACCCTGAAGGAACTCCAGGGTCAAGCACCCGCCCCGGATGCACGGCAAAGCGCACGTTTCGTGTGAAGAGGCGTAGGCTTCCTCCTGCCGGCGGACGAGGTCACCGTACCGTCCTTGCGCATCCGCACCCCGCCTGAATCCGGAGCAAGGCTTCAGACGCTCAACCAGTCAATCCATCCCATCGCAGCGACAACCTGACATGCCAAACGCAGAGTGGCCGGCATCCCCGGCAACAGAATCGCAAGGCCATCGGAGGCGCCGTCTGAAGTGGTCAAGCGCCAGCCGACCCGTCGTCATCTATGGGCGGGCACCGGGCGGCCTGGATTGCCGTCGCGCTGATCGTCTTTCATCAGAGTCTGGTGGCGGCCTCGACCGTATTCCTGACGCAGGTGATCGAGCGATTTCAGATCGGGGCGGATTACCTTCCCTTTCTGTACCTCTATCTGGCGGCGATGACGCTGCCGTACCTTCCCGGCTGCGGCTCATTCGTCTTCCTCCAGCGGTGGATCAACGATGCGCACCATGCGTTTGTCATGCTGCTCTCTGAGCGGATCAGAGGAAAAGTCTCTCAGTATCGCGACGTTTCACAGCGCGAACGCGTGACCGCCACCCTCGCGAGAAACTCGCTACCGGTACTGAGGGAGTACATCACGTTCATGCATGATCTGGTCAGCTTTACGCTGAACAGTTCACTAAGCATGGCGGTCATCATTTTTCTATTGCCGTCAAAGTTGGCACTGGGATATGTCGTCAGCTTCGTGCTGTGCCTGGGATTCATCTTCCTGCTAAGGAAAACGATCGCCGCGTCCTCATCAGACTACGAAATCCGCTATCTCGCCTACACGGATACCCTCAACAAGGCATGGGATAACGTTGCACTCGGAAACAGCTATAACGAGGCAATCTGGCGGCGGAGAAAGGAGGAGGCCGGCCGGAATTTTTACAAAGCCGCCATTGCACTGCAAATACGGAAACAACTGGGGAACATACTTCTTGCCGGCGCATCACTGTTGCCAACGATTTTCCTGATCGTCATGATCTTCCGCGATGGGCATGCGTCTCCGCCCGTTGTGGCCGCAGTGGTGGTCAACCTCACACGCATCTTCCTCATACTGAATGCGTTGAGTGCACTGGTCTACAAGGTACTGGACCTCTCGTCCATGCGAGCCAAGCTCGAGGTCCTGTTTGCGCCCGTGACCGCCCCCCTCGGCGACGCCTCAGCCGGCATGGACCACATCGGCACGATCTATGTCAATGGCACCAAGGTACAAGGCAGGTCACAGGTCATCGATTACTTTTCCAACATTGAAGACGGGCGTTTCAGGATCACCGGACCGAACGGAAGCGGAAAATCCAGCGCCCTGCTGGCGCTGAAAGAACAGTTCGGCAGCAGAGGCTTCCTCATGCCCACAAACCAGGCCAGCCTGGCATGGAAAGGTGTCAATGAAATGCGCTCAACGGAGCAGCAAATGATCTCGTCGCTGCAGGAAATCGTCTCCCTCGAGGAGGTGCAATGCATCCTGCTGGATGAATGGGATGCCAATCTCGACCAGGACAATACGACGGGAATCGACGCGGTTCTCGATGCGCTGGCAAGTACCAAAATGATCGTTGAAGTCCGCCATCTGCGAGGCTGACAATGCCCATGACATTTGGGGGAATGGAACACGGTCTCGCCCGATGATGGGTTCCGACGGACCGCAAGAGAGGACATTCCTTCGACATCCGGCGGGCAGGGCAAACGGATCGACGCTGTTGCCCTGGGCCGCATGCATTCGCTAACACCGGTGGAGTTCCGCCTCATCGAGGGTTGACAACACGCAAACCACCGGCAACACCCGCGCGGCGCCGCGATCGCTGCCTGCTACAGTAGTGTCATCCCGTCAGCCGGAGCGCCCCATGCACCAACGCATTCTCGCCGCCTTCGACGGCAGCCACGAAGCCCGCCTGGCCGTGGACGAAGCTGCCGCGCTCACCCGTGCCTTCGGCGGCCGCCTGCGGGTGGTCTGGGCGATCGGCTCGCCGCGCATGCCGGAAGGCGTCGGCTTGTACAGCGTCGAGCAGTTGCGCGAGGAGGACCGCCAGACCGCCACGGCCTCGCTGGCCGAGCTGCAGCGCACGTTCGACACCGACGGCACCGCGGCGGAGACGGGCGTGCTGATGCTCGACGATCGCGACGACGACATCGGCGGCGCGCTCGAACACGAGGCCGTGCGCTGGCAGGCCGACACCATCGTGGTGGGCTCGCAGGGCAAGCGCGGCCTGGCGCGCATCCTGCTGGGCAGCGTGGCCGAGCGCACCGTCAAGGTCTCGCACCGCACCGTCATCGTGGTGCGTGCACAGCACCCCGACCACACTGACCGCTGAGCGTCGGCCGATTCCGATTGGAATCACCCCACAATGCAACTCGTTGCATAGCGGGTTGGCGTGTGCTAAGTTGCCCTGCACAGCGCAACACAGACCGCAGCCTTTTCCAAAGGAGACGCCGTGATCCAGCCGATTCCCGCTGTTTTGGCCGCGGCCGCCCAGGCCACGCTCGCGGCATGGCACGCCATGCAGCAAAGCGGCGACCTGGATGCGCTCGATACGCTGTTCGCCGAGAACGTCGTCTTCCGTTCGCCGGTCGCGCACACGCCCTATCCTGGTCGCGCGGCCACCGTGCTGGTATTGCGCACCGTCAACACGGTCTTCGAAGATTTCCGCTATCACCGAGGCTTCGCCACCGACGACGGAGCGAGCGTGGTGCTCGAATTCAGCGCCAGCGTTGCCGGCAGATCGCTCAAGGGCATCGACATGATCCGCTTCGATGCCGAGGGCAAGATCGCCGAGTTCGAGGTGATGGTGCGCCCCGCCACCGGCCTGCAGGCGCTGGGCGCCGCCATGGGCGCGAAGCTGGGCGACCAGGTCGGCTCCCTCAAGGCCGGCGCCTGAACGCGCCCGCCCCACGGTTCCATTCACATTCCACACCGATTCCTACCGACTCCAACGGAGACCGCCATGTCCTTGCCGCCGATCCTGCAGCACCGCCTGTCCGTGCCCGTGGTGGGCTCGCCGCTGTTCATCATCTCCAATCCGGATCTCGTGATCGCCCAGTGCAAGGCCGGCGTGGTCGGCTCGTTCCCGGCGCTGAACGCGCGCCCGGCCGAACTGCTGGAGACCTGGCTGCAGCGCATCACCACCGAGCTGGCCGAATACGATGCGCGGCATCCGGACCGGCCCTCGGCGCCGTTCGCCGTCAACCAGATCGTGCACAAGTCCAACGATCGGCTCGAGCACGACCTGGCGCTGTGCGTGAAGTACAAGGTGCCCATCGTCATCACCTCGCTGGGTGCGCGCGAGGAGGTCAACCATGCGGTGCACAGCTACGGCGGCATCGTGCTGCATGACGTGATCAACAACACCTTCGCCAAGAAAGCGATCGACAAGGGCGCGGACGGGCTGATCGCGGTGGCGGCCGGGGCGGGCGGCCACGCGGGCACGACCTCGCCGTTCGCGCTGATCCACGAGATCCGCGAGTGGTTCGACGGCCCGCTGCTGTTGTCGGGCGCCATTGCCAACGGCAACGCCGTCCTGGCGGCGCTGGCAGCCGGGGCGGACCTGGCCTACGTGGGTTCGGCCTTCATCGCCACCCAAGAGGCGAACGCGATCGAAGCCTACAAGCAGGCCATCGTGGAGAGCACCGCCAGCGACATCGTCTACACCAACCTGTTCACCGGCGTGCACGGTAACTACCTGCGCAAGAGCATCGTGGCGGCCGGGCTGGACCCGGACGCGCTGCCGGAATCGGACCCGAGCAAGATGAACTTCGGCTCGGGCGACGGCGCCAAGGCATGGAAGGACATCTGGGGGGCCGGCCAGGGCGTGGGCGCGGTCAAGCGCGTGGTGCCGGCGGCGGAGCTGGTCAAGCGCTTCGCCCAGGAGTTCAACGTGGCGCGCCGCCGCCTCGGCCACATCGAGGCACTGCGCGCACCGGCCGGCGCTCCGGCAACGACGGCCTGAGCGCCCGTTGCCGCCGCGCGAATCGCGGCGAGCGATCCGGGAGCGGTCAGGTCGGAGGCGTTGCCGGTGCGCAGTCTTCGGGCCAGTGCAACTCGAACAGCGTGCCACCGCCGGCAGCCCGGATGCAGTTGGCCTGCCCGCCGTGCGCATGCGCGATGGCAGCCACCACGGCCAGCCCCAGGCCACTGCCCCCGCTTGCGCTCGAACGCGCATCGTCCGAGCGCCGAAAGGCCTCGAAGACATGAGGCGCGAAGTCGGCAGGAATGCCCGGGCCATCGTCCTCGACTCGCAGATGGCGCCTTCCCTGCTCGATGCGCGTCTGAACCCGTATCGAACCGGGCACGGCATGCCGATGCACGTTTTCAAGCAGGGCCAGCAGCGCTTGCCGGATCCGGACCGGATCGCAGCGCATGCGCCGCGCCTCCAGATCCAGGACGGGATGCTGGCCCGCGGCCCGGAGCACATCCCCAAAAAACGCCACGACGGCTTTGACTTCGGCGGAAAGGTCGAACTCACGCACCTGGAGGACGCAGAGGCCGGCGGATCCCCGCCCCTGCCGCCGCCGCGGAGTTGGACCCGGGCCCGCGCTGGCAGGTGCGATTCTGGGCGATCTTCGGCGGGCAAGCGCTGTCGCTGATCGGCTCGGCGCTGACCCAGTTTGTCCTGCTCTGGTGGATCACCGATACCACGGGCAGCCTATCGGCGCTGGCCACGGCCTGCATGGCGGCGCTGCTGCCCCAGGCCGTGCTCGGCCCGCTCGGCGGCACGGTTGCAGACCGCTACAGCCGCCGCCGGCTGATGATCGTGGCCGATGGCGTCAGCGCCTTGTGCATGCTGCTGCTGATCGCGCTGTTCCTGACCGATCGGATCGCGCTGTGGCATACCTACGCGATGATGGCGATCCGGAGTGCCGCGCAAGCCTTCCAGGCACCGGCCGCGGCGGCCAGCGTGACCATGCTGGTGCCGGGGGCTTCCTGGTTCGCGCGGCGGGACTGAACCAGTCCTTGCAAAGCCTCACGCTGGTTGCCGCGCCCCCCCTGGGCGCGCTCGCCCTCGGCGTGATGCCGATCGGCTGGGCGCTGGGCCTTGACGTCGCCACGGCCTTGCTCGGCATCGCGCCGCTGCTGTGCTGTCGCATTCCGCAGGCTTGCACGCCCAACGGCCGACCGACCGGCCTGTGGCCCGCGTTCCGGGAAGGCGTGGAGCTGGTCTGGAAGACACCCGGCCTGCGCTGGCTCTACATCTTGCTTGGCGCGGTGGTGCTGGCCATCATGCCGACCTTCACGCTGGTGCCGCTGCTGGTGAAAACGCACTTCGGCGGCGGTGCCGCCCAGGTGGCCCTCATGGAAGGGCTGTCCGGTATCGGCATGGTGGCGGGTGGCCTGCTCGTGGCCGCGATGGCGCCTCGCAGGCAGGTGTCCTGGGTGCTGTGTGGCTTTGCCGTGTCCTGTGTCGCGCTGGCGCCGGGCAGCCTGTTTGGCGTGGCCGTCGCCTGGTGGGTCATCAGCGGCATCACCTTCGTGTTCGGCAAGGCCCCGCTGACCGCACTGCTTCAGACCCGCGTGCCGAATCACCTGCAGGGCCGCGTGCTGTCGCTGCGGAACACCACCATGGGCCTGGCCGCGCCCGTGGGCCTGGCGCTCTTCACGCCACTGGGTGAAGTGATTGGCGTGCGCGCGCTCTTCGCGATCACCGGCCTGCTCGGCGCAGTGGCGAGCCTGGCAGGATTCCTGTCTCCGTCATTGATGCGTTTGGACAGGCAAGGCTCAAGGACCGAAGACAGGACGGACTGACATCGAGACAGCGGCGATTCAATCCGCATCCGGATCGGCATCGTTGGGCGGCGTGACCACCCGGTTCATGCAGACGGCGGCGCATGCAACCGTACGGCGTCGATGGACAAGACTGCGCCCCTCGGCTTGGCGATGGAGGTGGTGCGTCGGCAGGCAGGCTTGACCTTCCGGCCTCGCCGCCGAATCATCCTGCGCCTCTTCGGATGGGCGGTTCGCGCGCGCCGACACGTACGCGGCTGCGAACCGCGCACGGACGTCCCGCACCCCGCGACGCCTCTCGCGATGAGCACTCTGCGACGCTGCAAAAGCGCTCATCCTCGGCTGTTCGGCCGGGCGCCGCGCGCTCAGGCCGGAACGGCGGTCGGCTCCAGCAGCGGCAGCACTTCGTCTGCCCAGGCGAGCCAGCCTTCCTCATAGACGATGCCGCGCTTGAGCACGACGTGCTGCAGGCGCTGGACGCGCGTGAGCTCGGCGGCGGAGAAATCGCGCTGCGCGATCTCGCGGTACGTGGCCAGGCGCGCGCGGTGCTGCTCGATCAGGCGCTGCACTTCGTCGGCCAGGCCGATCGGCCCGATCACCGCTTCGGCGCGCAGCTTGACGAGCAGCTCCTCGCGGTTGTCCGACGACACGGTCGGCTCCAGTGCCCAGCGGATCAGCTCTTCGCGGCCCGACGGCAGCACGGTGTAGGTCTTCTTGCGGCCGTCTTCCTCTTCTTCCACGCTGACCCAGCCGACTTCGGCCATGCGGCCGAGTTCACGGTAAATCTGCTGGTGGGTGGCACTCCAGAAATAACCCATCGATTTGTCGAAGCGGCGGGCAAGTTCATAGCCGGACGACGGTTTTTCGAGCAAGGAAGTAAGCAACGCGTGTTGTATCGACATAAGCAATAGCAATAAACAGTCTAATCAGTATAGCTAGACACGCCCCGGCCGCCCACTGCACGCCGGTGCAATGGGCCGTGCCATGGGCGGGTGTGCTTCAATCCGTACCGGTCTTGCTTGCCCGCTTTCCGCATGAAACGCTTCGACGATCTCTACCTCTTTACGCGCGTGGTGGAGGCCGGCGGCTTCTCTGCCGCCGAGCGCGCCACCGGCATTCCGAAATCGCGCCTGAGCCGCCGCATCGCCGAGCTGGAGGCGCAGCTCGGCACGCGCCTGCTGCAGCGCTCCAGCCACCGCGTGTGCGTCACGCCGGTGGGCGAGGCCGTATACCGGCATGCGCGCGAGATGGCCGATGCCTCCGCCGCCATCGAGGCGCTGGCCGGCGCGGCGCGCAGCGAACCGGCGGGCGCGCTGCGCGTGGGCACCTCGCCGCTGCTGGCCGAGACGCTGGTATCGGGCTGGCTGGCCGAATTCGCGCAAGCACATCCTAAGCTGCGCATCGAGCTGGAGGTGTCCAACCCCTATGTCGACCTGATCGAGCAGCGCATCGACGTGGCCATCCGCGCGGCCACCGGACCGCTGCCCTCGCGCGATGTGGTGGCGCGGCACCTGGGGGCATCGCCGCGCGTGCTGGTGGGCAGTCCGGCGCTGATCGCACGCGTGGGCGAACCCGATTCGCCCGCCGGCCTGGACGCGCTGCCGTGCCTGGGCCAAGGCACGCTGGCGCGCTGCCGCGATTGGGTGCTGCTCGATGCACGGGGCCATCGCCATGCCATGCCCATCCGGCCGCGCATGGCCACCGACAACCTGATCGCACTGCGCGAAGCGGCCATCGCCGGGCTGGGCTTTGCCGTGCTGCCGCTGCACTGCTGCCATGCGGCGTTGCGCGAGGGCCGACTGCGCACGGTGCTGCCCGCCTGGACGCCCGAACCCGCCGACCTGCATGCGCTCTACCCTTCGCGCGCGGGCGTGCCGCCTTCGGTGCGGGCGCTGGTGTCGTTCCTCCGGGAACGCTTCGCCGGGGAGCCGACCATGCGCGCGGTCAACTGAGCCATTGGCCCGCGCAACCGGGGCGTGGGGCATGGCATGCGCAAGGCCATTGCTTGCGGCGGATTCCGATGGAAACCGGCTAAGCTCCATTTTTCGGGTTACATGAAATTTTCCCATCGCCAGCATCCCGATTCGTGATGCGGAAGCAGAGCAGGCACACCATCCGGCGTGCCCGCGCGGCGAATCGTGGCGAAAGGCAGGCTCAGGCGAGGCTGCGTGCCGGCGCCAGCCGCTCCAGGGCCTGCGTGGCGATGCGCCGGGTGATGGCTTCGGCGCCATCCTCCGTCGCCAGTTGGGGGGCCTGGCCCGACCACAGGTTGATGAAGTCGCCCGAGCCCGCCGGTTCGGTCTTGGCGCGCAGCGGCGCGAGTGCGGCGCCCGCCGTCGGAAAGGCGGGTGCGAACGGACTCATCGGACCGATCTCGCGCATCAGCCGGTTGACGATGCCGCGCGCGGGACGGCCGGTGAACAGGTTGGTCAGCGCGGTATCGCCGTCGGCGGCACGCTTGAGCGCCGCGCGGTGGATGGCAGAGGTCTTCGCTTCCGGCGACAGCATGTAGGCCGTGCCGATCTGCACACCGGCGGCGCCCAGCGCGAAGGCCGCCGCCATGCCGCGCCCATTGGCCACCCCGCCCGTGGCGATCACCGGCACGCGCACGGCATCCGCCACCTGCGGCACCAGGGTGAACGTGCCGACCTGCGATTCGACCGCCGTCGCCAGGAACATGCCGCGATGCCCGCCCGCCTCGGCGCCCTGGGCGATCACCGCGTCGCAGCCGTGCGCCTCCAGCCAGCGCGCTTCTTCCACGGTGGTGGCCGAGGAGAGCACCTTGGCGCCGGCCGCACGCACGCGCGCCAGCAGCGCCGCTTCCGGCAGGCCGAAATGGAAGCTCACCACCTCGGGCCTGAGCGATTCGACCACCGCACAGGTCGCCTCATCGAACGGCGCGCGATTGGCGAACGGTGCGGTTGTGTCGGGATCGATGCCGAATTCAGCGTAGTACGGCGCCAGGTGGGCCCGCCATTGCGCGTCCCGCTCCGGGTCCGGCTGCGGCGGCGCATGGCAGAAGAAGTTCAGGTTGATGGGCGCGCGCACCGCCGCCCGGAACTGTCCGACCTGCTCGCGGATCTGGTCGGCATTGAGCATCGCGCACGGCAGCGAACCGAGTCCGCCGGCACGCGCGACCGCCACTGCCAGCGCCACGCCGCCCACCCCTGCCATGGGCGCCAGCACGATGGGTACATCGATCTCGAACAGTTCGAGCAGGCGGGTATCCGGCCATGCGCTCATGATCATCTCCGACACGTTGTTGGGATGGCGCCGATGGTAATACCGGCGCGGCCGTCCGGATTGCTACGCCCCACGCGGGCCGCCCTTTATGTAACCAATCAATTGGCAGCATTCAGGTTACCATTACCGCAATATCCGAATCGATTTTTCTCCCATGCCAATCACCCCGCCCCCCGCATCGGAAATACCCGCGTCGATCGCCGACCACCCGGTGCTCGACATGCTCAACACCGTGACCAGCGTCGACGGCCGGCCGCACGACGTCTGGCAGACCGACCAGGATGTCTCTGCCTGGCTGGTGCATGCCGGCTGGGTGGACGAGCCGCTCGCCGGCCGTTACCCACCCGGTGTATTGCTGGCGGTGGTGCGCCACCTGCGCGAGGTGATCCGCACACTGGTGCGCGCGCGCAAGGCCGGCAAGCCGGCCAGCCCTGATGCGCTCAACGTGTTCCTGCGGCAGGCGCCCAGCCACCTGGTGCTGGCCTGGCGGAGCGGCACGCCGCGCGTGGAGCGCCGACGCCCAGCCGATTCGGTCGAACAGTGCCTGGCCCCATTGGCCGAGAGCGCCGCGCAACTGCTGGCCGACGGCGACTTCCGCCGAATCCGCATGTGCGAACACCCCGATTGCCCGCTGTGGTTCTACGACCGCACCCGATCGCACAAGCGGCGCTGGTGCAGCATGGCCACCTGCGGCAACCGTCACAAGGTGGCGGCGTACCGCAGGCGCCAGCAGGGCTGATCCGGCCGGCAACGCCGCACGGCACGTCCGGCGTTGCACCCATGGAACGCCGCGTTGCCGGCACGGCGGCTGCGCTGCGCGACGGCGCTCCGTAACCTGTGTCTCCCGAAACCTCTGCATCCGATGCACTTCAGGAGCACACCATGTCGCACACCCCATCCACAGTGTCCCACCCGCGCCTGGCCGGACGCGCCGCCATCGTCACCGGCGGTTCGCGCGGCATCGGCGCGGCCATCGCGCGCCGCCTCGCCGCGGACGGCGCGCGCGTGGCGGTGGTCTATCGCAGCCAGCGCGGCGAGGCCGATGCTGTCGTCCGCGCCATCCGCGACGCGGGCGCCGAAGCCATCGCCATCCAGGCGGACGTGAGCGATGCGGCATCGGTCCAGACCATGGCCGATACGGCACGGCAGGCCTTCGGCGGTATCGACATCCTCGTCAACAACGCGGGCATCCTGGCGGGTCAGCCGGTGGGCAGCATCGACCAGGCATCGTTCGACCTGCAGTTCCGCACCAATGCGTTCTCGGCGATCCTGGTATCGCAGGCCGTGCTGCCCCACATGCCGACACGGGGCGGGCGCATTGTCAACGTGTCGTCCAGCCTGGTGTTCCGGCCGCGCGCGGGCCTGACGGTCTATGCGGCGAGCAAGGCCGCGGTGAGCGCGCTCACGCAGGCCTTCGCGCTGGAGCTGGGGCCGCGCAACATCACCGTCAACGCGGTGGCGCCCGCCATGACGCGCACCGACATGACCGCACCGCTGCCCGACGCGCTCAAGGCCCGCATGCGCGAGGCGACGCCGCTGGGCCGCCTGGCCGAGCCGGACGACATTGCCGATGCGGTCGCCTTCCTGGCCAGCGACGACAGCCGCTGGATCACCGGCCGCACGCTGCTGACCGACGGCGGCTTTGTCTGAGACAAGGGGGTGGGCAAGCCGCACGGCGGGACGCCGGTGCGGCAACCGCCGGCGCGGCCGGTGGCTTGGCGATGCGGTACGTCAGCAGGGCAGCGGTAACCGGCCGGGATGCCGTCCGGCAATGCGGTGCCCGCGCCATCGGCCACCGAGTGATCGCCCGTGCATTGGCAAGCCCCACCCTCTCACGCACATTTCGCAATTCCAAACTGCGTTTCGCCATATTTAAATCAATCGGTTAATCACAAACATATTCTTGCGCCTCGATTAACGAATTGATTTTTTATAATGCGAAATCTTCAAGTCAGAGCGAACTCATTTGCATTGCTATCGGACATCGCCCCGGAACCCAACTCACAGCCATCCTCCCCCCCCCGAAACTGACACGCGTCGCGTCACCACCCGGGGCCCTGGCCGACCTGCCGACCAGGGAGCCCGGCAAGCGGCCGCAGGTCAGCGCGCAGCCGGCGCCCCCGAAAGCCGGCGCAAGTACTGCGCCGTTGCCGATCAGCTACCCCGAACCGCCCCATCTAGCATCGGCTTCCACATCGTCGGCACCCGGCAAACCGGCCGAGACACCGGGGGCCGTCACCGTTTCCGGCCGCCTTCAGCTGAAAAATGGCGAGCTCACTTCGAATAATGAAACGATCCGCAATCTGATTCGTTATCTCGGCGACGACGCCAAGCTCTTCGCCAACCGGACGGACCTCGACGGCATGGAGGTGAAAATCCGGCCCCACCCCGATGCCGCCGCCGCGTTCAAAGCCCTGAAGAAGCATTGCAATGTCAAGCAGGTACTGGTCCATGCCGACGCACCGTCGCGCAGCCAGCCGGCCAGGAACGCTCAGCAGGAACCGCTGCTGGCAGCCCCCGCGGCCAGCCAGCTCCAAGAGGAAGAGCTTGAAAAGACCAGCACGCTGACGCCGCTGCTGCTCAGCGTGATCGAACACGGCCACGGCGGGTTCGGAAGCAACGACCAGATACGCGATCGCAGCGGCAAACAGGTATCGGTGCATGATTTCCTGGCCGCCCTGGCGCCGCAGGTCAGCGTCAATGATCCGGAACTGAGCCTTGCGTTCAACCGCAAGCTCCACGCAGACACGGATGCGAGCGCCAAGCTCGGCGCGGCAACCCTGCTGCAGATGGCGACCAACAAGACATTCGCCCTCAAGGAACTGGGGATGAGCCTGGCGATCAGCTCGGGGCTCGGCGCCCTTTGGGAATTGGGGGGGGCAGAACTCATCAAGAATGCGCTCAAGACCCTGAACATTTCGCCCACGCGGTACGCCCTGGCAGCGGCCGGTATCGACTCGGTGCCGTCGGCCATCATCGAAATCGCGGACTCCGCCATCGTTCTGAGCGCCGTCAAGGCGATGAACCACGCAGCCGCGTCGTTCCTGCAGAGACTGCGGGAGGCGCTGCCGGATGCGACCGTGGCCGGCATCAAATCCTCGGTGGGGGCTTACGCCAACAACCTGATGCAATATGTGAGCACGGGTTCGTCCCGCGCCGATCTCGCCCTGAACACGATGACGACCGAGGTCGCCATTCTCTCCGCCGCCTCCGGCATCCCGGGCGAAGTCAAGGAAAACGAAGCCAACCTGAAGGCGGCCGTCCTGGAGCATATCCGCGATGGTCTGCTGGCGGCACCACCGCGCGAGCCGCACATGTCCCCGAGCAGTACACCGCGCAGGTCAAGAAACACGTGGAACAACTGACCCAGCGCGCACTGGACATGTCGCCGGGCGACGGCATCGCGCAGAAATCGCTGGCATTCGCGAGCATCGTCGGCCTGATCCCGCTACTGCTGAGCGACAAGGTCACCAACCTGGTCCCCGAAAGCACCCTGCGCATCATGCGCAGCACGATGTTCAACCCGATCGAAGCCATCGGGATGAACGTCCTGGTGCTGGCCTCCAAGATCAATATCCCCGGGCTGATGAATTCGGATGCCCAGAAGCACAAACAGGTAATGAACCGCATCCTCCAGGAAGCCACGCTGGGCAAACCGCTCCAGGATGGCGATGTGCACAAGCTCTTCCAGCAGTGGGACGCCCTCAACCGGGCGGGCCGCGTCATCCTCGACGGCATGAGCCTCACGATGGACGCGCTGCCGAACAAAGTGGCCAGGATGATCAAGGGAGACCCGGCCCCGCTGCCACAGCGCATTGCCTACGAGTCGATCGACTACAACAATGTCTGACGCCTGACGCGCGCAGCCCCGGCCCCGGAGCTGCGCGTCGACGGCAAAGAGGAGGCCGCTCAGGCCGCCACGCGGAACACCGACACCGCGCGGCGCAGCTCGTCGGCCTGCTCTTCCAGCGCCTGGGCCGCAGCCGCGGCCTGCTCGACCAGCGCGGCGTTCTGCTGCGTCACGTCGTCCATCTGCGTGACGGCTTCGTTGATCTGCTCGATGCCGGTGCTCTGCTCGGCCGAGCCCGCGCTGATCTCGCCCATGATGTCGGTCACGCGCCTCACGGCCACGACGATCTCGTCCATCGTCTTGCCGGCACGCGCCACCAGTGTGGAGCCCGATTCCACCCGGTTGGCGGAATCCTCGATCAGCGATTTGATTTCCTTGGCCGCACCCGCGCTGCGCTGCGCCAGCGTGCGCACCTCCCCCGCCACCACCGCGAAGCCGCGGCCCTGCTCGCCGGCGCGGGCGGCTTCCACCGCTGCGTTGAGCGCCAGGATGTTGGTCTGGAAGGCGATGCCTTCGATCACGGCGATGATGTCGTTGATCTTGCGCGACGATTCGCTGATCTGGCCCATCGTGGTCACCACGTCCTGCACCACCGCACCGCCCTGCATAGCGATGCCCGACGCGCTCTCGGCCAGCGTGCTGGCCTGGCGCGCGTTGTCGGCGTTCTGCTTGACGATGGAGGTCAGCTCTTCCATGCTCGACGCGGTTTCTTCCAGCGAGCTGGCCTGCTCTTCCGTGCGCTGCGACAGGTTGGTATTGCCCGCGGCGATCTGCTGCGTGGCCGAAGCAATCGACTCGCTGCCGCGTCGCACCGTCAGCACGGTCTCCCTGAGCTTGCCCTGCATCTGCTGCAGGCCTTCCATCAGCAGCCCCATCTCGTCGCGCGAGCGCACGCACACGTCGGTGGTCAGATTGCCCGAGGCGATCTCGCGGAAGTGCACCAGCATCTCGGCCAGCGGCAGCGAAATGGCGCGCGACAGGATCAGGTAGCAGCCCGCGGCCAGCGCCAGCCCCACGGCGATGACGATCGCGAAGGTCCAGACCACACCCTTGAAGAACGACTGCGCCGCTTCGTACGCGGCACTCGACACCTCCGTCTGGATGGCGTTGAGACGGTCGGACTGCGTCGCATAGGTGCGGAAGTTCATCGGCAGCTGTTCCACCGCCAACTGGCGCGCCGCATCCTTGTCGCCGCGCTTGAGCGCCTCGACGGCGGCGCCGATGTTGTCCTTGATGATGAGGTCGCGCTGCTTCTTGGCCTCGCCGGCCACCTTCTCTTCTTCGGGCGTGGAGAACGGCAGGTTCAGGTATTCCGTCCAGGCCTTCTCGCTGTTGCCGAGCTGCGCGTAGATGCGGCTGATGGCATCGGTCGTCTTGGAGGAATCGGTTTCGAAGATGGCGCGGTCCAGCGCCGTGCGCGCCTGGGCCAGCTTGGCCTCGGCCTGGCCGAGCGCGCGCGTGGATGCCAGGTTGTTGGAATAGGTTTCCTTCAGCGCCGCATTGGAGCGCAGGTTGCCGACCAGCCCGAGCGCACCCACGCCCGCGAGGAAGACGGCCAGAACAAACAGCACCAGGGCCAGCCTGGCCTTGATTGAGAGCGTTTTCATATGTGTCGCGCCACCGCAGAGGAGAATGCTTTCGCCGACGTGTTGGGACGTCGATATAAGCGAAATTAACGACACATTCAGCACGACCTTTAGCATCATTTAATACATCAAGGTCGGCGGATACGTCACATTCCGTCGATTCGGGGCGCGGCCTGGCCGGGCGGGATCAGGACAGCGTGCGCGTCATCAAGGCATTCGGCAGGATCACCCCGCGCACGGCCACCTGCTGCCGCGCGGCGACGATGAATCCGTTGCGCAGGAAAAAGGCCTCGGCGTTGCGGCTCACCTGGACGGACAGCGTGCGGATGCCGCGTGCTTCGGCCTGCCCAAGCAGGTGGTCCATCAGAGCCTGCCCCACCCCTTGCCGTGCGTGGGTGCCGCAGACAAAAAAATGGTCGATGTAGCCGGACGGCTGCAGATCGGCATAGCCGACCGGCCTGCCGTCGATTTCCGCGACGCAGGGGTGGATGCGGCGAATGCGCTCGGCCCATTGGGCCGGGTCGTGGCACGCGGGCGCCCAGGCGGCCAATTGCGCCGCGGTGTAGTGCGTCGCCGCCAGTTGGTGGACGGCGGAATAGAAGATGGCGTGGAGCATGGGCTCGTCGCCGGGATGGAAAGGGCGAATCCGCACCATGCTCCAGGCAGGATCAGGCTGCCACGGAAAAACCGGCCCCGAACAGCTTGCCGGCCAGCCAGAGCCCCGCAGCCGAAATCACCATCAAGATGAAGGCCCCCAGGAACGAACTGTCCAGCAGGTATTTGAAGACCACCACGCAAATGATCGGCGCCACGACGAACACCGCCGAGCCGACCACGAACATGGCGAGAAAACTGCCCAGCACCGCAAGCCCCAGGGCCACCGCGACTCCCACATTTCCGATCTATCCAACTGTTTTTAAATGGATTTATCAAACAAAAATCATTTCAATGCCCCCAAACGTGCCCCCATTGCGTTGGCGTCGGGAACGTCACATGGCCAAGCCATTTTTGTGTTGTTTTATTGCGACAATCACCGGCCCCACCTGTCGATTTGGGGCTGCCCCGCTCGCCCGGTCCCAGCTGCATAAATTTATGCGGTAGCTGCATAATTTCGCATACTTCCAACGCACCCCCATCCGCCCCGCCGCGCCCTGCTGCGGGCCGTTTTGATGGGTCTATGCACCTGCATAAAAACCACTCGATGAAGTGCCCGGGTGAGGCGGGGTCCCAACCGCGCGCGCAGGGTTGAAACGCCCCCGGTGCCCCCGACCCCTTCCCCATGATGCAGCGGCACGACCCACCGGCCGCCGCCCTTCCTGGCCGTCGAGTCGCTTGCCTGCACCCCCGTAGCGCCCCCCTGTTATGGTTTATTAACAAAAAGCAAAGCGCTGGCTTTAACCATTAAAATCGGCACTAAAGTGCCCTTGCGCGGCGTTTTTCACGTCGGTAATCTGCCCGCCGATAACAAGGGAAGGAGAGTTTCCGATAACAAGAAGGGATGTTTATTTCATAGTCAGGGCTGATATTCATATTGTTGAAAATCTGATTTTCATTCACCGAATATCAGCCCTTTCCTTTCGTCGCTTCCCTCTGAGCCCAGCGTATCCAGCCGCACCCGCTTTGGCTGTGGCTGTTTCTGTTTGTCGCTAACATTCCAAGAAGTGAGCATGGCCGAATTCGATCGAGCGGCACATTCGCAAGACCTCTTCTTTTTCCAGCAGAGCCAGCGCCTGCTAGGCCTGTCGTTCCCGGACGACGATCCCCCTTCGGCCGCCGACCACCGGGGCCGCGCCTTTCCCGTGCGGATGGTTGTCGAGCGCCTGGAAGCCCAGGAGGCCCTGGGCCAAGACTTCCGATTCGAGTTGACGCTGTTGGCCGACCATGCGGGGCTCATGCTGGCGGACATGCTGGGCAAACTGTTGGCGGTGTCGCTGGTCAAGCCGGATGGCACGCTGCGCTGGTTCACCGGACGCGTGGCGGAATTCTCGTTGGTGGGCAGTGACCCCGGCATAGCGACCTATCGGGCCGTGCTCCGGCCGTGGCTGTGGTTTGCGCGGCATCGGGTGAACGACCGCGTATTCCGGGACCAGAGCCTGTACCAGCAGATTGCCGAAATCCTGCAAGACTACGGGGCCTGGGCGCAGTGGGACTGGAGCGTGAGCGGTGAAGACCCGCCGATGACCATGGCTGTGCAGGGTGCCGGCCTGGGCGAGAGCGACCACAATTACATCTACAGGCGGCTGGAAGCGCAGGGCAAGACCTGCCGCGACGAACACGATGCAACCGGCCACCGGCTCGTCATCTTCGACAGCAATAACCGATGCCCGCCGGTGGAGGAGCGCGATCCCCGGATACCCTTCCAAGCCGAGGGCGGGCCGCAGGAAGAAAACGCCATCCAGCGCTGGACGTCGGTGCAGACAGCGGCGGCCGCCTTGTTCGCGGCGAGCGCGTTTGACTTCAAGCACCCGCAGGCGCGGCATCGCACGGACTCGACGCAGCACAAGCAAGGCCGCGTGCCCGAGCTGGAGACGCACGAATACGCGGGGCACTACGGCTTCCCGAAAGAGGACCCCACGGGCGCTGTGCTGCTGAACTTGCGCCGCGAGGAAATCGAAGCACACGCGCAGCAGTACCAGGCCGAGGGCAACAACGCCAGTGTGGCGAGCGGCCTCTGGTTCGAGTTGTCCGGGCACTTCAGCAACACGGAGCGCAAGGAGGACAGCCAATATCTGATCGTGGAGGCCAGCCACAGCGCAAGCAACAACTACCTTGCGGAACTTGGTCCGCTGGCGGGGCAGAAAGCGCAGCCGCTTGCCGGCCGCAAGGGCGAATACCGCAACCGCTTTACCGCGATCAAGCGCGCGGTGCCGTGGCGCCCCGGCCGGGGACGGAACAGCATCGAATGGACGGTGGCCGGACACCAGACGGCGATGGTGGTCGGCCACAACGGCCTGGGGGCGCTGGATGTGGACGAATACGGTCGCATCCTGATCCGGTTCCACTGGGACCGGGAAGGAAAATTCAGTGCACGCGTGCGGGTGGCGAGCAATTGGGCGGGCGGCGAAACCGGCATGGTGTCGTGGCCGCGCGTGGGCAGCGAGGTGGTGGTGGTCGCGCTGGATGGCAACCCCGATCATTTCCTCGTAATCAGCGTCGTCCATAACGCCCACCGCATGCCGCCGTGGCAGTTGCCGACGCAGAAGGCGCTGATGGGCATCCGCAGCCGGGAACTGACGCCGGATGGTGGCAACGATCCCGGAGGCCGCAGCAACGCCTTGGTGCTGGACGACACCACGGGCAGGATTCAGGCGCAACTCAAGAGCGATCACCTGGATAGCTCATTGAGCTTGGGGCACATCACGCGGATCGACGGCACGACCGGCCGGCAGAACCCGCGCGGCCAAGGTTTTGCACTGGATACCGAGGGCCACGGCGTGAACCGTGCCGCTGCCGGGATGCAGCTCACCACCGAAGCCCAGCCCGGTGGGCGGGGGCACATGATGGACGCGGGTGCGCCGGTCGCGCGGCTGACGGTGGCCCACGAACTGCACGAACGGTTGTCGGAGGCGGCGCGCGCGGCGGGGGTGCAGCAAGCGGACGACCAGGGCGAGGTCGCCAAGCAATTGCACCAGCAGAATGCTGACCTGAAAGGCAACGGCGGCGATCCGGCGCAGGGGCAATTCCCCGAGTTCCAGCAACCGCACCTGATGCTGGCCAGCCCGGCGGGCATCCAGAGCAGCACGGCGGGCAGCACGCACCAGCAGAGCAACGCGCATCACGCGATCACCAGCGGCGGGCACGCCAGCATTGCCACCGGGCGCAGCTTCCTCGCCAGCGCCAAGGACGCGATCCGGCTGTTTGCCTACCGGCTCGGCCTGAAGCTGGTGGCTGCCAGCGGGGACATCGATATGCAAGCGCTCAAGAACGGCATCAACATCTTGGCGAAGCTGGAGATCAAGATGGAGGGCAAGCGGGTGGACATCAACGGAACGGACGGTGTGCGCATCAACGGAGGCGGCAGCTATATCGATGTGAGCCAGTCGGGGATTACGAGCGGCACCAACGGCCTATTCCAAGTGCATTCGGCCGACTATTTATTCTCGGGGCCGGACAGCCGGCCGGTGGTGCCGCACGCGGTCACGTCAGCGCTAAAGCCGGGCGAACCCGTGCCCGTAGTGGACGCACTGGGCAACAAGGTGTCTGATAGCCATGCCATCGTGCGGCCCGGTGAGAACGAGTCGCGCACGGCCATCGAAGGCGGCAAGATCGACCCCGAGACATTGCTCAACCATCATGTGCTGCAGCGCTGGCGGCGTCCGCAAGGCTGAACATATTCAACCAAGCAAAACCACTCAAGGATGGATCGATGGAGTCCAAGACTGACACGCCGAACGACTGGTCGCAATTGTCGCCCGCTGTCGTCGAGACATTGAAGCGAGGCGAACCCCTGCATGTCGTGGACGCATTGGGGAACGGCGTCGTCCCTGACAGCCCTGTCACTGTTGTGACCGACAAGGGTGAATTCCAATACAACATCACGAACGGCCGACTCGACCCCGCAGCAGTGGAAATGTTGCTCAATGACAGTAACGCCGTGGTGCTGCGACGCTGGCGCCCCCAGCGATGACCCGCGCATCGGTCTATTCAGAACACTTCAAGGAGGTAGCGTTGGAACGCGAGCATCATCTTTTTTCGTGGCATCGCGGTGCCGTCATGCGCGGCATGCTGCTGACCGCTGCGGCGGCCACGCTGCTGCCGTTGACCGGCTGCGGTCTCTCGCCCGCCGACCGGGCCGCCGCATCGGTCGGCTTTGGTGACACGATCAGCGAGAAGACGCTGAACAACATGGCGAGGCTGCCCAAGCAGGTCGTGTATCGCTTCGATGACCATCGCTACATCGAGAACGATCCAGAGCCTGGATTCAATCTGCCGTGCCAAGACAATTTGTTCTACGTGGACGAGCAGTTGGGCGTCAAAACGCAGATTGATGGGAACAAGAAGGGTAATCCCAAGGGACTGTTTAAGGTGGTCAACTCGCCCTATGTGGTAGCCCGGAATGATATGGCTGTCTATGTTTCCTTTGACAAGGGGCGAACGTTCAAATTTATCCCAGATGTTGGTAGTGGCCCCGATGTTGTGGTCGTTGGCGACAAAATCTACATGGGCAGTGACGGATTCGCTAGTGGGCCGATCGAATTGCACGTTATCAAGCCAGACGAGCAAAAGATCGAGCTTCAGTACACCGCGCAAAAACCTGTTGATGATCCGTATCAGATTCATCGATTGGAAGCCGCAGGCTGGCTTGTTCCAAAGCCAGATCCGCGCTATGCAGAGCTAAAAAAAGCCGCTCGTGAGTACGTGAATGTCCGTAGCACTCATGAAGACTCGACTCAGTATTTCACGTGTAGAAGAGACTTGCCTTGGCGTCCCTCAATCAACCGTGAACGCCAATTGCAGAAGCAACAACAGCAAAGCTCATCGACCGTCAACGCGAGCCCGAATCCATGAGAGCCCCCCAGTTCAAGCAGTTCGCGCCCAAGGTCGATGTGCTCAAGGAGATACCGCTAAGGTACGAGTCCAACCCGTTCACGCTCGAACTCGGTCGCCCCATCGATGGCCCCGAGAACGAGGGCAAACCAGTGAGCCGCCTGCTCAACCCGTTGCCGTGCGTCGTGATCTTCGTGCACGGCGTCAACAGCGAGGGCGAGTGGTACAACGATGCCGAGCAGCATATTTGCGCGGGCCTCAATGATCGCCTGGGGCGATGGGGAACCCAAGTCGAATTGCAATCTTCAGTCCCTGATAAAGACCCACGCTACACCTACAGTCCCGACAGCCCTCTCAAACGCACACGCCCCCACTTTGACGGTTTACAGAACGCCGCCAACAGCAACTATCTGTTCGCCAAGTCTCCGGTGATCCGCTTCTATTGGGGCTTCAAGGCTCGCAAGGGGGACTATGGCCGCCCCAGCGAGCACGACTATCGCGACGTTCACCACCCCGAGCTACGCGACTACCCCGTCGCGCTGGATCAGGAAGACGCCTGGGGCGGCGGCCCCTTCCAGAACGGTACCTCGGGGCTGTGGCACATGTTCCGCAGGGACAAGGGCTTCACGCTGGACTTCCAGCGCTTCAACCCTATCACTGACCGCTACCTGACCGAGTGCCCGCCGCGCACCTACTACGTCCACGCCGCCCGCCGACTGGCCCACCTGATCGCCACCGTCCGCCGCAACAGCCCGCACGAGACCATCAACATCGTCAGCCACAGTCAGGGCACCATGGTGTCGACGCTCGCTACCCTCATGCTCAAGGAGCAAGGCGTGCGCGGCCCGGAGGCGCTGTTCGTGTGCAACAGCCCTTTCAGCCTGAACGAACCCGGCGGCCTGATGGAGTGCGCGCAGTTCGGCAACGACTATGTGGTCACCCAGGCGGCTCGCTTCGCCACCCTCAAGGCCGTGGCCGATGTGGTCAAGGAGGCCGGCGAGCACGCGCACGCCATCACCGAAGCCAACCAGCAGGCGCAGTGTCTTTGCACCCCCGCGCGCGCGTCGGAGCTGGACCGCGACGAGTTCGGCAAGTTCTACGTCTACGCTAACCCGCACGATCGGGTGATGGGGGCCAGCGTGCTGCGCTCGATCGGCTGGCGCGCGCTGACGCAGGCCGAGCAGGGGCGCCTGGGCGCATCCAATCTGCGGGTGCGCATGTTCGCGGAGAACATCGAGGCGGGCAAAGGCGGATACCACTACACCGTGTGCCCCAAGAGCTTCGCCATCACCAAGGACGACGATGGCAAAGAAATTCACATGGAGCGCACCGAGTTCTGGATTCCGAAGTCCGAAAAGATTGGGGGCGTCTATGGCATCTATTCATCCCCGGACAAGGCCGAGGAAGCTATCCACATCAACGCACCCACCGTGCCGTGGCTGACGAACACAGCATTACGGCAGCACATGGAGCAGGCTAAGAACGCGGACGGGAAGCCTGCTTGGGAGAATTTGGCGAAATGGGATGGTCGTCTCAAGGATTTTCACCAGTACCGAGACAAGCTGCGCCCTACCACCAGTGGCGGCGACGCCCGCGACGTAGCCGCCTACGGCCAAGTGTACGGCCCCAACTACGAAGTGGTGCGCATGGAAGTAGACGTCTATGGGAAACGCTACCCGGTCTACAAGACGATCGCCGAAGCACAGCAGGATTTGATCAAAACTGCGCACAACCTGACCAACCACAGCACGCTGCCAAGCAATGAATTCGTAATGCGCGGCGTAATGGCGTGGGACTTGGCGATGGGCCTGAACCAGAGCTACACCGATGTGGCCTACTGGACCTACCTCAAAGCCCTGGCGGACTGGAAATGCAGCGACCCGTATTTCCTGGAAAACGACGAAGGCCATCAGCCCGAACCGGGCGAGCCGCCGCCTGGGGTGGACCGCACGCTGGCCTACCCGCAGCGGGAGCCGTCCGTCGCTCCGGCAGAACCGGTGGTCACCGGCTACACCTGCCCGCAAACGGGCTGGTGGCAGAGCAACGAAGCGGGCGCCATCGCCAGCGAGCGTCGCCAGTTCATCCGCGAGGGCCAGATCATGCCCAAGGTGGCGATCGCGGGTCAGCCGTCGCTGTGGCAGCGCGTCAAGGGCGAGCGTCCCACCTGGAGCACGGCCACTGTGTGGACGCTGGCGAGCGACGAGTCCGCAACCGCGGGAAATGGCGCGGGCGGGGTGGTCTCATGAGCGCGCCGCAAAGCGCCTGGGATGCGCTGCGATTCCAACTGAAATCCATCGATGACGACGGCGCTGAATGCTCGCTCTCGCGCATCACGGAAGTTTCCATCGACCCGAGCGAGTCCATTGTCCACATTGAGCGAGCGCACCGTTTCGGCGCCACCATCACGACCCTGCGCCTGTCGGGTGGTGCCACGGTCAGCACAATCGTCACGGATGTCGGCTGTATCCGAGAGTTATGCATCGAATACGGCGCGGCGAAGATCGACCGGGAAGGCCGCGTAGTGGTGCGCTCCTGGCGTGAGTCTGACGATCACGTTGGCGCGCCACCATCCTTTACCTGACACGCTATGCCCCGAATCATCCGCCTGGGCGATCCCACCGACCACGGTGGACAGGTTGCCCAAACCTCAGCCCCGCACTTCAAAGTCAACGGTGTCGCGGTCGCGCGCAAAGGCGACCGCTGTTCCTGCCCGCGTGAGGGTCATCACGATTGCGTCATCATCGAAGGTGACGAGCATTTCAAGGTGGACGGCGTGCCTGTCGCCTTTGAGGGACACAAAACCTCCTGTGGCGCGACGCTGATTGCCACCGTGACCACCTTCGGCACGACCTGATTCCGTTCCCCGGTGCCGATCTTTGCGGCGGCAACGATCATTGCAGTGGTTGTTACGTGACGGCTATGATTCACATCCGCTGTTAGCCCATCAAGGCTGATGGCGTACTGCGTAAGGGCGTGCATCACTGCACGCCGCCTTACGCAACGGCCCGCAACGCGCGTTGCAGACCGTGATGCAGTCCCGCTAAGAAGCCGGTTTCTAGCGCTCCCTCCCTCACTGGAGCGCTTTCCAAGACCCTGGGACGGCGAACCCTCGTCGCCGCATCCGCCCAAGGCTCTAACCAGTCCGACGCGTTACTCGCTCTCGCACAACGCTGCGCAACGACGATTGCGCGGTGTTGTTTGGCTTTGCGAACGACGCACGTACACCCCGGATATTTGCGCCGCCGCTGGCCTTTACCCAGTCGCCTCCCACTGCATGCACATGCGCCGCACGGCGTCGCGCACTCCTTGTTGCGTGACGCCGCGCGGGTGTCCTGACGAACCTTCTTTGCCCGATCTTGTTGTAAGGCGCACGCTTACAACAAGGATCGATTGTCGCTGCCTGCCCGGTTTCGGAAACTCCATCCCGCTCGATGCGCATCCGGGCAGTACCGCAGACATCCAGTTTTACGGAGTACCGATGAAATACCACCGCGCCCATGTGCACGTCACCGCATGCACGCCATCCGCTCTTGTGCCACCCGTCTCGGAAGAGGCCGCCGCCGAGCGTTTTCTACGTCTGCCGGAAGTCATGTCGACTTGCGGCCTGGCTCGATCCTCGATCTACGAAAAAGTCGCCAACGGCGATTTCCCGCAGCCCGTGCGGCTGACCCGTTACTGTGTTGCATGGGTCGATTCCGAGATCCGGCAGTGGATGGCCGCCCGCATCGCCGCCCGTCAATCGTGAGAGGACCGACCATGAAGCAGAACAACACCGTTGCCGCACTGCCCGCAGACCTGCAAGCGGCGTTGACGCGCCATCAAGCCACGCGCGAACAGTTCGAAGCCGCACGTGATGAAGCCGACCGCATTGCGACCGACATGCAGAAGCACCGCACGGCTGCCGATGCAGCCGAGACCGAAGCGCAGCAGGCACGACAGGAAGCGGCAAAGCTCATGCGCAGCACCAAGACAGCACCGCACGCATTGCGCGACCTGAAGGCGAAAGAACGCGCCGCCTATACCACAGCCGAGGATTACCGCGCCATCGTCGCGGAATTTGAGGAAGCGCACGTTGACGCCAAGATCGAGGCGGGTGCAGCAAACCGCGATGAAAGCGTGGCATATCTGATTGTGCTTGAGACCTACACCGCCTCGCTCATGAGCGAGGCTGCGCGACAGGTGGCGCCACTGCTGCGAGCCATCGCCGTGCAGGAGAAGGCTTACAACAACGGAGCGCCGCGCAGCAACGCCGCCTGGGAATACACGAACGAAAGCGCCGCCGATGCCGCTCTCGCCCGCATGTATGGCGTCATCAAGCAAGCCTTTGAGGCATTCAAGTTCGACAGTGCGAACGATGCTGTCCTGCAGGCGGTCGTGCGGCCTTCGGGCCTGGGCCGATACCCTCGCGTCAGCCCGGGCACTATCCATGTCATCAAGACCAAGCGGGAAATGGCCGCCCAACAACGCAGCCGCGCCGCGTAACGACATAGGAAACCAAATCATGAAGACAGAACACTGCCCCCAATGCAATGCGCTGACCCATGCAGCGGGGACGGTCATCCGATCCGATGGCAAGCGCGAAGCGCTGTACCGGTGTGCGACGCATCGCTGCGCCACGCTGTTTTCCCGCGCGCTGTCGGACCAGACCGCGAACGGCGTGCAGACGTACCGCGACCGCCGCGCACCCTCTGAACCAATCCTGACCGACTGTTAGGCCGTTGCCGGCGCATCGCCGGCCATTGGCCCACCCCACGCGACACTATGAAAATCAATTGCCCCCACTGCGGGAGCGTCGCCACGATCCGTACTAGCCGGCCGGTGTCCCGCATCACGCGGGAACTGTATTGCCAGTGTTCCAACGTCATTTGCGGCCACACGTTCGTCAGCCTTGTGGAAGTCGTGCGCACGCTCTCCCCGAGCAGCACCCCCGACCCCGAGGTGGCCCGCCAGCTTGCCGGCCGTTATGAGCCGGTCGCGCACGCCGCCTGACACGGCAACGCCCGCCGCTTCGGCGGTGGGCAGTCCCAACATCACATTGAGCGAAGCCTTTGCAAACGGGCTTCGCCCATTGACACCTCTCGCAAGATGCCCAAGAATTCTTCTGCCATCGAAACAGCGATGGCCGGGTGTGGAAACCCGATCAAAGTGAGGCGGATGCCCGCCGTATGGCGGCTTTTTTACGTCCGTGTGCCTTCGCGCGTCTTCTTTTTATGGCGGGCCGGGCGGGGCAGCCTTCGGGCTGGCCGGTGGCCTCCTTTGCCGGTTTTCCACCCCCGCTGTCTGGCCCGCCACCCCTCATGTGGAAATGAGCGGCGGGCCTTCCCCCAAAAAAGGAGGCCGCAATGCTTGATGCTCCCGCTCGTCCTGAGCAACCCGCTTTCCCTCAAATCCTCGCTATCGTCCGCACCGCCTTGCGCGATGCCGTCGCCGCGCCGACTGACCGCGCCTCGCTCGATGTGGCAGGCGCTGCGCTGTTGGCCGTCGCCGCTATCGTTCAAGCGAGGCGGCACTATGGGTAAGCGCAATCGCCCGCCGCATTGGATGGCCCTGGAAGCGCAACGCTCGCTTACGGAACAGCTTGCGCAGCAGACCCCCGCCAAAACGCAATTCGCTGCGACGCTGGCGCGATTGGAGGCCGTAAGCGCATCCGTGCGCGACGCTACCGAAGAGGCCGGCGCGCAATTGCTGTGCGTAAGCGCGGCGCTCGACGGCATCCTCTGCCTGCTGGAGCTGCACGCGCAGACCGCCCCCGGCTACCGCAGCTTGCATTGCCTGCTGGCGCTGGTGCAGAAACAGCTCGACGGCGCCATCGGCACCGTTACCGAAATGCTGTGAGGGGAGCGCATGCACACGCAACATAGCCCCGCCCTGCGCGCATGGTTCGACCAGCTCAAGCGCGACATTGACCTGCATGACCTGGCTGAGCGGCTCAGCCTGCGCCGCAGCGGCGCCAAGGGCAACTATCACAGCCCGCACCACACCGACCGTAGCGCCTCGCTGTCGATCTTCGAACGCGGCCGCGCCTGGAAGGATTGGTCGGCCGAGGCGGGCGGTTCCTGCATCGACCTTGTGCAGCACTGCTTGCCCGATGTGGTGACCCCGATGGAGGCCGCAAAGCTCTTGGGCCAGTGGTACGACATCCCCATGCCGGCCGCACCGGCAAGTGCCTTGCTCGCCCGCAAAAGCACCGAGGAATACATTGCCGAACGCGCCCAGGCCACCCCGGAACCGGCCGTTGCCTATCTCGCCAGCCGGGGCATCGATGAGGCCGTCAGCCGCGGCGCCATTCAGGCGGGTACGCTCGGCTGGAACGCCTGGAACAGCCCGAAGGTGCCGGCCGGCGAAGCGGGCCATGGCGGCCCCGCCGCCGCCTTCATCGTGCGCGCCATGGATTCGGCGCGCGTGGTGGCCGTTGACCTGCGCTATGCCGATCCGGCGCTGAACGGCAACGTCAAGACGCAGTGTCAGGGAGACAAGCTCGGCCACGGCTGGACAAGCGACGCCCGCCGCTTGCGGCACGCGCATACCGTCTACATCGTAGAGAGCCCCATCAACGCCCTGTCGGTCGAGTGCTGCCACTTGCCCAACGGTGTCGCAGTCTTTGCCCTGCGCGGCATCGCCAACGCGGACAAAATCGACTGGTCCTTCCTGCGCGGCAAGCGCGTGGTGATCGCGCTCGACCATACGGACCCTGTGAACGAGCGCACCGGCCAGCGTCCGGGCCTTGGCGCCGCGTGGAAGCTGTCCGAAGCCCTGACCGCCGCCGACATCGGTTCGATGCTGGTGGACATGCAGGATTGGGAGGAAGGCGAGGACCTCAACGATGTGTTGCAGACCCACGGCGCGGACGGACTGACCGCCCGCATGCGCCGCCTGGAAGCGTGGTTGATTCCCGGTATGCCGGGCGGTGGCGAACGACTGTCCGGCACCCGCCGCGTCTTCCTGCCGCCGCATGACTTCGGCATCTATTGGCGCTTCCGCGTGAAAGAGGACTTCACCCAATACGTGCAGAAGTTCAAGGATGCGGACGACGAGGACGGGCAGACCCGCCGCAGCGAAGAGCTGGGCGACCTGTGCGCCTTCCGTGTCGCGGGGCTGTCGCGCCTGCGCGTTCAAAGCCATCTGGCCACCATCAACGGCACGCCCGACAGCCAGCCCGAAACGGTGTTCGGGATCAGTGCCCAGGTCGCCCGCTTCGGTGCGACCCTGCAACGGGAAGTCGTCAACAGCGACCGGCTCTATAACCTCGAATGGTGGCGTGGCAAGTTCGGCCATATCTGGATGCCGGCGCAGTTTGCCCGCATGGTCAACGTGCTGGAGCGTGCCGCCGACCTGGGGGCGCGGGATGTGGTCAACTTCGTCGGTTTGGCGTGGCGCGGCGGCGAACTGGCGGCGCTGGAGGGCAGCGACTGCTACTTCGTGGAGCCGCAGAAACAGTGCCTGTACTACAACATGCGTTTCCCGCGCGGCACCGCGCAGAACGCCCGCACTGTCATCGATGCCTATCAGGCCACGTTCAAGGGCAACGCCGCCGCTATCGCCCTGGTATGGGCCTTGGGCGCGCACCTGAAAACGATCCTGGGTTTCTACCCCCACCTGCAGATGCAGGCGGAGAAAGGGGCGGGCAAGTCCAAGCTGCTGGAAAGCCTGCAAGCGTCGGCATCCTTCCAAGTGCTGTCGGGCCAGATGCTCAAGACCGACCACCGCCGCCGCGCATCGGTGTCGTGGACTTCGCACCCCGTGGGATGGGACGAGTTCTCCAAGCTGCCCAAGGCCGTTCTCTCTGAAATCGACGGCCTGCTGCAATCGACCTACCGCTTCGAGTTCACCCGCGTCGGCGCGGCGCTGACGCCTTACCTGATGTGCGCGCCGGTCCTGCTAGCCGGCGAGGAAGTGGACGTGGAAAGCCTGCAATCGAAAATCTGCCGCACGTCGCTGTCGGTCGATAAGCAGGGGGCCATCATCCCGCGCGACCTGCCGCAATTCCCCGTGTGGGCGTGGTTGCAGTTTCTCGCCAGCCAGCAGCCGGGGCGCATCCGCGACCTGCACGCGGCGTTCGTGGACGTGAGCCTGAGCCGCAGCCGCGCCGAGACGAACGACGCCACGGCCCGCCGCATGGTGGAGAACTACGCCGCCATCATGACGGCCTGGGCATTGCTCGCCGAGTTTGCACAGATCGACGTGGAGCAAGGCGGCTTTGTTGATGACCTGCTGATCGAGATGAACGCACACATCGCGGAAACGGACGGTACGCGCTTGCCCTGGGTATGGATCATGGAAATTCTGCTATCGGAGCTGGACGCCGGCCGCTTCGAGCATCCGCACTGTTGGGACACGATCCAGACCGACAGCGGGCGGGAGATGGCGCTGTTCCTGCGGCCCAGCCACGTGATGGACCACCTCTCCACGGCCGTGCATCTGCGCGGCAAGTTCGATGCGCTGCCGATCAAGACGGCCCGCGTGTTCAAGTCGCAATTATTGCAGTCGGGCGTCGTGCCCCAGCACGGCGGCAAGCGGCTCGATGACGTGGAAAAACGCATCCTGGGCCGGCGCTGTGCGCATATGGCGGCAATCAGCCTGCCCAGGCTCGAACAGCGCGGCCTGTATGCCTCGCCAGCGCTTGCAGCCTACCGGATGGCGGCATAGCCGACGCTGACCGCACGCCGGCCCTTTCCGCCACCCCAGCCAAGGCCCCCGCAATAGACGGGGGCCTTGTGCATTTGGGGGCGGCGCGACGGGCGGCGGCCGTGACGGCACCCGCGCTTCCCATGCGCGTGCGCCCCGGCTGCGGACTCCATTGGGAAGGGCATAGCCTGAAAAATCCCGTGATTCTGTGTAACTTCCGTCCTAAGTCTTTGATTTATAAGGATGTGCATGCCACGGTTTCACCCCGAAATGCCACGGTTTTGCCACAACTTGCTTTTTGGCCGCCTTGCCGTCCGTACCCTTTTCTTTTCTTTTTTCCTTTTAAAATCAAAGAGAAAGAGAAAGAAAGCAGAGAAAAGGGCAACCACGGGCATGCCACGGTTTGGGGTGGCGGGTCGTGTGGGGGTGCCACGGAATGGAGGGCGTGCCACAGGTGATTTCGTGGCATCCGAATCATTGCCATATAAGGCTTTGCGGGCGATTTTGGAGGCTTGCCACGGATTCCACGGGAGATTTTGCGTGTGTGCTCCCGGAGCGGTTTTTTAGCGGCGGAATGCCCCTCGAATGGAGGGGTGCGACGCCAAGATGTGCAAAGGGGCTTGCAAGCTGCAAGCCCCTCAGGGAGTGACCGAGTTGAGACCCCGGCCCGTGCCGGAGACTGCGAGAGCCGTGTCAGCCTTGCGCTAACTGGTCGAGATGGTCGGCCCAATGCTGCATCATGCGGCGGCGCTCAGGGAGGTATTGCGCGTGGTTGTACGCGGCGCGCACCTTGTTGCGTTCGGCGTGCGCCAACTGGCGCTCGATGACATCCGGGTTGAAACCCTGTTCGTGCAGCATCGTGGAGGCCAGTCCACGGAAGCCGTGACCGGTCATGCGGGACTGGTAGCCCAGGCGGTGAAGGGCGTCGAGCATTGTGGTTTGGCCGATGTGTGCCTTCTTCGTGCTCCGGAACACATACTGCCGTCCGGCGTTCATTTTCTCCGCCTCGCGCAGCAACGCAATCGCCTGACGCGATAGCGGGACGATGTGCTGCTCGCGCATTTTCATGCGCTCGGCAGGGATGCGCCATTCCGCCGCATCAAAATCAATCTCCGACCATTGCGCCCCAATCAATTCCTTGGTGCGAACGAACGTCAAGGCCATAAGTTGAAGTGCAATGCGGGTGATGACGTTACCGTCATAGCCGCGAATCCGTTTGATAAGCTCCGGAACCTCATCGGATTGAACTCGCGCCATATTCTTGGTTTTGGCGGTTTTGAAGGCACCCTTCAGATCAGCGCATGGGTTATATGTGGCCCGCCCGGTGATAATGGCATAGCGATAAATCGACGAGCAACGCTGCAGCAGGCGCGCGACCGCGGTCAGCGCGTTGCGGCTTTCCACCTTGCGCAGCGTTGCAAGTATTTCGGGAGCGGTGATGTTGGCAATCGGGCGCGATCCGAACTCGGGGAAGATATCGCTCTCAAGCGAGCGCAGAACCTTCGCGGCATGGGGCACCGTCCACGCGCCATGCTCTTTTTCGTACCACTCCCGGGCGAGGGTTTCAAACGTGTTCCCGTGCGCCGTGATCGTAGCTAGCCTGGCTTGCTGCCGGGCGTGGGACGGATCGGTGCCGGCTGCAATTTGCCGGCGTGCGTCGTCCCGTGCTGCGCGGGCCTGGGCCAAGCTGACGCTTGGATAAACACCAAGGGCCAGCCGCTTTTCCTTGCCAGCGAAACGGTATTTGAGGCGCCAGTATTTAGAGCCATTCGGCATGACCTCAAGGTACATCCCCTGGCCATCGGCGAGGCGGTAGGGCTTGTCTTTAGGCTGAGCGTTGCGTGCGGAAAGATCGGTAAGGGGCATCGTGGAGAACCGGGGGCATCGCCTACGGTTTGTTTGGGTTGATGCCCCCGATTGTGCCCCTAGACTTGTCCGGCTGCCAACAGAAGCGCTCAGACTCGTGTGGACTGCAATCCTATGTATTTAATGGGTTTTCAGGGGCATTCCGGATGCCTGTGGGCTGCCTCGGAATCAAAAGTGGGAGCCACCGCGGAACGCAGGATCGTCGCCCGTTCCGCGCCCACCACCCGCGCGCCCATCCAGACCGGCACCGTGGCTGCGGCGACAAACCCCGCCAGCAGCGACAGCGCGGGCAAACCCGAAATCGAGACAGCTGCCATCGTTTCCCCCTCTTTCAATCAGAAATAAGGCACAGCGATCGTGCCTGCAATGCTTTCAGGCACCACTCCTTTTCATGTATCCGCGCGTGGCGAGCGCATTCCGCTCAGGGCATCCTCACCCTGGATACGCGGGCGTGGCCGGTCGCCACGGCGCGCGGTGCCGGCCATCCAACATCGGATGGCCGGCACCTCCCTACATCACGATCACTTCCAGCTCGATGCGATCACCGGCATCAGGCTCTCGCGCTGCTCGGGCGACAGCGACGTCTGCCCGGGCGCCGGCGGCGCGAACTGCGCCATGGCCTGCACCAGCGACGCGACCTGGCTGTCGACCAACTGGTGCCCGTCGCTCGCCAGCAGCGTGGCATGCGTGGCGCCATTGAACCAGTCCGTGAGCCGCAGATTGGACGACGTCCCGTCCACGGTCACGAGCAGGTCGTTGCCGTCCTGCGTGAACCACAGCTGGTCTTCCTGCACCGACGACGACAGGTACACCGTGTCCTGCCCGCCGTAGTTGGTGAGCGTGACCTGACCGGTGCCCAGGTGGAGCGTGTTGACGCCGTTGCCGGTCTTCACCGTATCCGTGCCGTTGCCGACATGGATATCGTTGGCACCCGCCCCCACCTCGATCGCATTGACGCCGTTGCCGACCTGGATGGTGTTGTGGCTGCCGGCCGCGCTGCCCACGCCGACGGTGTTGTTGCCGTTGCCGACCACGATCAGGTTGCTGCCCGAGCCCATCCAGACCGTGTTGTTGCCGTCACCGGTCGTCAGCGTGTTGCCGCCATTGCCGCCGTTCACGGCGTTGTCGCCTCGGCCCAGTGCGATCTGGTTGTCGCCGTTGCCAACGTACACCGCGCTGTTGCCGTTGCCCAGGCTCACAGAGTTGGTGCCGTCGCCGACGGTCACGACGTTGCGGCCGTCGCCCGCCGTGATCGTATTGCGGCCCGAGCCACGGCCCGCATAGATGGTGTTGTCGCCGCCGCCGGCATCGATCGTGTTGTTGCCGATGCCGACACCGATGATGTCGTCCCCGGCGCCCAGCTTGATCGTGTTGGCACCGTCACCGGCATACACCGCATTGCCGCCGTCGCCGGCGATCACGGTATTGCCGCCCGCACCGGTGTTCACCGTGTTGTGGCCGCCGCCCAGCGTGATCTGGTTGTCGCCGCTGCCGACCGACACGTTGTTGGCGCCGTTGCCCGCCCCCACCGTGTTGTCGCCGTTGCCCAGGCCGATGGTGTCATCGCCGTTGCCCACGTTGACATAGTTGACGCCGTTGCCGCCCCAGATCGTGTTGCGGCCGTTGCCGCCCTCCACGGTGTTGTCGCCGTCGCCCACCGTCACCACGTTGTCGCCATCGCCGAAGGTGATGTTGTTGGTGCCGGCGCCGTGTCCGGCGTAGAGCGTGTTGTTGCCGTTGCCGACCGCGATCTTGTTGTCGCCGGTGCCGACGCCCACGATGTTGTTGCCGTTGCCGAGCTCCACCTCGTTGTCGCCGTTGCCGAGATACGCCTGGTTGTTGCCGTCGCCGACCGCCGGGTTGCGCAGGAAACGATTCTTGTCCACAACGTTGTTGCCGTTGCCCAGGATCAGGTCATTGTTGCCCGCACCCACGTGGACGGTGATATCGCCGTCTGCGCTCGACACGGTGTTGTTGCCGTTGCCCAGATACAGCTCGGTGTACGAACCCGCCCCGCCGTTCACCGCGAACGAATCGTCCGCGCCGTTGCCCACCACGCGCTGCTCGCGGTTGCCGGTCAGG